>CAKVHY010000004.1 GCA_934754335.1 uncultured Clostridia bacterium | reverse complement strand
TAGACCAAGCCGGAAGCAACTTGTTTGCGACCTGCCCGAAGGGGCGAACTTGTTCGAACCCACGAAGATCAAAAAAACTAGGTTTTCACCTAGTTATGCTGGTGGATCTAAGGGGGGCGACTCGTAAAAAAAACAGACCTGTGAGTCTGTTTTTAGACCAAGCCGGAAGCAACTTGTTTGCGACCTGCCCGAAGGGGCGAACTTGTTCGAACCCACGAAGATCAAAAAAAACTAGGTTTTCGCCTAGTTAAAGTTGGTGGATCTTCGGGGGTTCGAACCCCGGACACCCTGATTAAGAGTCAGGTGCTCTACCAACTGAGCTAAAGATCCAAAATATATAAAAGTTTTACAAATCAATTGAAAAACCTAGCATATTATATATTGAAATTTTGGTTTTGTCAATAAGATTTTTAAAATATAATAAATTAATCATATTTTTCCGCAAGAATTTTATTCAAACTCTTGAAATTTTTTAATTTTATGTTAAACTAATGGAACAAATTAAGATATAAGGGGAATTTATGAGTTATACAACTATTGAAGAAATAATTAAAGATGGCTATTTTATTGATATTGAAAAATCTGGAAAGAAATATGTTTCCACTGTTCTAAAAATGGGTAAAGATTATTTAGAAGAAGTGGGATTTGTAACATCTAATTCAGTAAAGGATTGTCTTGATGGTGTGGTTTATAGATTGGGTGCCATGGGAAATGAAGGCGTTTTTAACATAAACTATCCTGTTGAGGAGCCAAAATCTAGTTCTGTGGAAGAGTTTTTGGATATACAAGGCTCTTCAGTCTGTTTAAGAAGAAACGATTTTGAGAATGAAGATTTGCAAGATAAACATTTAATCAGGGGAACTCTTAGGAACTTTGATGGCAAACATAATCTATCTTTTAGTGCAAATTGTGCGGATAGATTAGTTGATGCACTAGGTGACCTTGCAGAACTGGCCAAAGACGCTTATGGCGAAGATATGGATTTTTCAGGCAGAGCAGAAGATTTTTACAAGTAGGAGAAAATTATGAACAAACTAGATGAAATGTTAAAAAACAAGCCAGAAAGAATTTTGGTGATTAGAAAAGAAGAAGGAATGATAAAATCTTTTGTGGAAGAATTTGGGTCATCAGACTTAAAGATTGAAGAAAATAAGGTGAAAGAAGTGAAATCTTGCGTTGCTCTAGATTTACCTCATTCTCTTGCTTATTTATCTGCTGGTGCTAAAATCTCAGAAGAATGCAATTATGATACAATTTGCAAGGAAACTTTAGGTGTTGAGAAAGAAGAACTTGCACTTCTTGAAAAATTTGTGTATACGGGCGGAGTGGCATGTGTTTACGACCATGCTTGCGGAATTTTGGGTGAAGTTGGAAATAAGCAAGGTGAGATAAACTTTGGTGTATGGCTTAGTGATGGAAAAGTTACGATTGATGGTTTTGGTGAAAATGTTTTAGATGCGTTGAACGGGACTGTGGAAAAATATAATCTTATGTACAACGAAAACGATAAAACTAGATAAAAATATACAAATTTAATTTGTTAAAATAAATTTTATTGAGTATAATAAAAGAAAAAGTGGAGTTGTTATTATGAATGGATTTGTTATAGCGTTTGCTGTTGTTGGAATAATTGTTGCATCACTTGCAGTTTTGTTGTTTGGTGCATGGGCTATTAGTTTTTATGTAACTGTGGCTGTTAGGTCTTTTAAATATAACTTGGGCGAATATTGCAAAGTTCAAAAAGAACATATAGAAGCAAAAAGTGCCGCAAGAAAAGCAAGACTTACTAAAACTAGAGAACAAAAATTAAAACAAAAAGAAGAACTTTTGGATTCAAAACTTGCAAGCCAACAAAGAGTTTTTGAAATGAAAAAGAAGGCTCAAGAAATTAAGCAAAAAGAAAATGAAGCAAAAGTGGCAAATAGTTTGGGTATGGATATTCTTCCAGCAGAAGAAACAAAAGAAAAAGTAAAAGATAAAAAAGAAGAAAATTAAAAAAACCGTTTTGCAATTATGGACAAATATTGTTCATGATAAACGCAAAACGGTTTTTTTGTATAATTAGATGTGAATTTTAAAAACTAATATAAAGTGAATTATTTTAAAAATTTCTTAATGGCTTCTTTGGATTTCTTTCCTATTTCGTCATAAGAAAATTTTATATTTCCTTTTAGATAATCTATATAAAGTCCGGCAAGCCCATTTACGATAAATACAACTGAAAATGTATCTAGTTTTTGAGTTATGGAATGAATTTGATTAATATATTCTCTTTTCATTCCGTCAATTGTGGACATAGGAATTGAAGAAATAATTATCTTATATTCTTTCTCATTTTCTTTTAAATGTGCTAAAATTGTGTCAACGAATAAATCAACTGAATTTAAACTTGCCGATACTCTCAAACTTTCCGATAGTTTGCTCATAAGTTCGTCTTTGATTTGTTCTAGTATTTCAGTGGGATTAGAATAATGATTGTAAAAAGTACCCCTATTAATATTTGCCACTTTAACGATATCTGCCACGCTTATATCTGCCACATTTTGCTTTTTCTCAAGCAATAACAACAAGGCATCTTTCATAAGTTTTTTAGAGCGAATAACATTTTTATATTCAGATTTCATACTTTTCCCCTTCAATTTTGAACAACCTTTAATTTGTTTGTTCAAAAATATACATTAGTGTATTATTTTGTATTACCAATTTTTGGATTGTTGCAGTATAATAACACAGTATTCAAAATTAATCAACTGTTTAAAATTAAAAATCTAATAAGGAGATAAAATGAGCATAATAGAAGTTAAAAATTTAACCAAAGATTACGGGGAAGGCAGAGGAGTTTTTGACGTTTCCTTTAAGATAGAAAAAGGAGAAGTTTTTGGATTTCTTGGCCCAAACGGTGCGGGTAAGTCCACCACGATTAGGCACCTGATGGGATTTTCAAAACCTGATAAAGGCGACACCCTTATTTTTGATAAAGAAACTTTTAATAAGTATAACGAGATATTAAAATCTGTGGGATATATTCCCGGAGAGATTGCGTTGCCACAAGGCTTAACTGGTTGGGAATTTTTGCATATGATTCAAGATATGCAAGGCATACATAATGAAAAGAGACTAAATGAATTGCTTAAACTTTTTGAGTTGACAGATATAATGTTAAAGGGCGAAACTAAGCGAATGAGTTTGGGTGTTAAAAGAAAACTTGCTATAGTTTCTGCGTTTATGGGTGACCCTGAAGTTTTGATATTAGATGAGCCAACAAGCGGACTAGACCCAGTTATGCAAGACACATTTATTGAGTTTGTAAAGAAAGAAAAGGAAAGGGGCAAAACAATATTGCTTTCAAGCCATATTTTTAGCGAAGTTGATGCCACATGTGATAGAATTGCAATTATTAAAGACGGAAGAATTGTTTCAGAATTTATAGCCAACGATTTAAAGCATGCAACTGAAAAGTTTTATAAATTATATTTCAGAACAAAGGAAGATTTTGATAGATTTTTAAAGGAAGGAAAAGATTTGGATTATTTGCAAATCTTAGATAACAATCCAAACGAATTAAAAATCCACATTTCCACAAACGATAGTAAAATTAATCAGGTTATAAACCTATTAAGCAATTATGATTTGAAGGAATTTATAAACGTTAAAGAAACGCTTGAAGATTACTTTATGAAATTTTATAAAGAAGATAAGGAATTTAAGGGGGTATGATGGAAGAGCCAATAGTTATTGAAAATCTGACCAAAGATTATGGCGAAGGACGTGGTATTTTTGATATCAACCTAACCATAAAAAAGGGCGAAATGATGGGATTTGTTGGGACGAATGGTTCTGGCAAAACCACCACAATTAGGTGCTTGCTTGGTTATTTAAAACCAACAAGCGGAGATTGTTATGTGCTAGATAAGGAATCATGGAAAGATGCTAGTTTAATTGCAAAAAGAGTGGGATATGTTCCCGGTGAAATCGGTTTTCCGGATTTGCCAACAGGCACTGCGTTTTTAAAAAGCCAAGCAGAGTTTTTTGGATTAAAAGATTTGAGTTATGCAAACGACCTTGTAAAGAAATTGCAGTTAGACCCAAGAGCGAATTTGAAAAGAATGAGTAAGGGAATGAAGCAAAAAACTGCCTTGGTGGCGGCACTTATGAATAATGCTGATGTGTTAATCTTAGACGAGCCAACCACAGGGCTTGATCCGCTTATGAGACTTGCTTTTCTAGATATTATTAAACAAGAACATAAGAAAGGCAAAACAATATTTATGTCTAGCCATATGTTTAATGAAATGGAAGATACTTGCGATAGAGTGGCGTTAATAAACAATGGAAAGATTATAGATATTGCAGATATGAATGAGATTAGAAATCGACCAGTTAAAGATTTTAAAATTGAGTTTAATAAAAAAGAAGAGTTTGAAGAATTTAAGAAGTTAGATTATAAAGTTATAAGAGTTCAAGAACAATATAATCAGTTAACAATTAGCATAAATAATGACGATGTTAATAAGTTGTTTAAGGATTTGAAAAAGTACGATATAAAGTTCATTTCCCAAGTTCCATTCACATTGGAGAAGTACTTTAAAGAAAAGTTAAAAGAATATAAATTAAAGGAGAGTAAAAATGTTTAGTAAGGCGTTATTCAAACAATCTGCAAAAGCAAATGGAATAATGTGGGCGATAATAACTTTTGCTGTTTGCTTTATGCTTGCAAGTGTTATGCTTATCTCGGGAAGCGGAAACATTGCAGAGTTAAAAGATGGAATTAGTAACACAATCATGGAAAGTTCTATAGATGCAGAACTTGAAAATAGATCTATTAATTACTATATGTTGTCGTCAAATGGTCTTGAAAAATTTGATACATATTTTGTTGAGTCATACACAGAAGTGGGAACTTATGCCACATTGTATGGTCAATATTTAGCAGGTGCAATTGCAGAGCCTGAAGCAACCACTACGGGAGCAATGGTATATAAAACTGCAATGGAGCAATGGCTTGCACAAAAGCCAAGCACTTCTGATGAAAATGTGTTAAATGCTTGGAATGCAATGCAACCAAAGCCAGATGCGGTGGCTTATAAAATGGCGATAGATAAATTAACCACATATGCAGAAGATGTTGCCACTTCTCGTGGATATGCAAAAGATAGCATTCAAGCGGAAGAACTAAAGGGCGTTATATTCTATGTTTTAAATCCAAACGGACAATTTGATGAATTTTATTTAGCAAATGAAACAACTGCTCCACGTTATGATCTAACAACAGTTC
Organism: uncultured Clostridia bacterium; assembly: GCA_934754335.1. GTDB lineage: Bacteria > Bacillota > Clostridia > Christensenellales > UBA1242 > UBA11490. The sequence goes on along the minus strand of CAKVHY010000004.1, from coordinate 85,307 downwards.
AAACTATGACAAAAGCAGAAAGAGCAAAATATATAAGCGATTATGCAAAATCTAGTTCAACCATTTTTATGGCTGGAAATATGATTAAGCAAGATAATATTGATAAAATTGTTGATCAATTAAAGAGTTTTAAAATCACTAAAGAAGATTATCAGGCATTAAGTTATGAAAAGATTGTTGATGGCGAGTTAAAATCTGTTTCTAAATACACAGGTAAAACTGGTTATGAATACATGAAAGATTTGGGCAATAGTGCACTTCTAGATTTCATCGCTAGATTTAACGATAAAGTTAATAATCTTCCTTCAGGATTAACAGAAGAAGAACTTGCTGTTAAGAAAAATGAAATTGCTTTAAGTGTGGCAGGAGATGTTACAAGCAGTATCTTATCTGAAATGCCAGAAAAAGTTTCAAAGGCTTTAAGAGAACTTGGCGAGATGGATTTATATAGCATGATAGTTGGCTCAATCTTCTTTAAGATGGCGGGATTGCTTTTACCAATCATCTATATGATTATGGTTGCTAATAACTTAATCGCCGGGCAAGTTGATAGCGGAAGTATGGCATATATTTTATCAACTTCCACAAAAAGAAAACAGGTTATCTTCACTCAAGCAGTTTATCTAGTTAGTTCATTATTTGCAATGTTTGCATTAACCACTGTTACTAGTATGATTTGCTTAAGTACGCTAAAAGCAGGTTCAGTTTCTTTAACCTACACAGATTTGTTGTTATTAAACCTTGGTGCATTCATTGTAATGTTTGCAATGAGCGGAATTTCATTCCTTGCTTCATGCTGGTTTAATAGAAGCAAATATTCAATGAGTATTGGTGGCGGATTAAATATGTTTTTCTTAGTTTCCACAATGCTTGGATTGTTTGGCTCAAAAGTTTTGCCAAGCGTAATTAGATTGGAATCTTTAAATTTCTTTAATTATTGCTCAGTTATAAGTTTGTTTGACGTTATATCTATCTTAGATGGAACGCTTGCATATTTATGGAAGTTTGCAATCCTAATTGCAATCGGACTAGGCTGTTATATAATTGGCGGAATTAAATTTAAGAAAAAAGATTTGCCATTGTAAAATTAAATAATTTAAACCATAACTTTTAAAATATTTAAAAATATTGAAAGTTGTGGTTTTTTTGTTATAATTTATAATTGTAAACTAGAAATTTTTATGATAAAATAATATTATGATAGAGAAAAATTTGTTTTTAAGTTCAAAAACTTATAGAGTTGTTTTAAATGATATAAAAAATAAGATGCCTAATCATGCTTATATGATTATCACTGCAGATTCATATAGGGCAAGTCTTTATGCAAAACTTGTGGCAAAAATGTTCTTATGCGAGAAATCAGATATTCCTTGTGGGGAGTGCTTAAGTTGCCAAAAGATAGAGCATAATAATCATGCCGATGTTTTTTATTATCCAAAGGGTGATAGGCTAACGGTGGAAGAAAGCCGAAAGATTGTAAACGATTCTTATATTATTCCGCTAGAAGCAGAAAAGAAAATTTATATAATTGAGAATTTTGATAAAGCCACAATTCAAGCACAAAATGCATTGCTAAAAACTTTGGAAGAGCCACCAAAATATGTGGTGTTTATTCTAACTGTGGCAAATGAAAATTTGGTTGTGAACACGGTTAAATCAAGGTCTAAAAAAATAATCGAGCCTTTGCTTGATGAAAAGATTGAGAAGCAAGCGTTAGAAGAATTGAAGATTAAAGATTTAAGCGGAGTGTTATATAACTCGGGCGGAATTTTAGGAACAGCATTGGAGTTGTCTAAAAATAAAAACCTAAATAAGATTTTGGATTTGGTGGTTGATATATTTAAAAGCATGAAAAACAGTTCTAATGTTTTGAAATATAGTAGCGAATTTTTGAAATATAAAGAAGATTATTCGTTAATCCTAGAACTCATGTTGCAAACCGTGCAAAATATAATGTATGCAAAGGCAGATGCAAACTTGGTTCAAGGAAAAGAATATTCTGCAGATTTTATTAAAATGGCAAATGAATATTCTTATTCCACATTATCTGGAATTGCAGAGAAGATTATATTTGCAAAAAAGATGCTCGAAAGTAATTGTAATCCAACAAGCACAGTGGATAATTTGCTTATGAGTATATTGGAGGTTAAATATTATGCAAAAAGTTGTTGATATAAAGTTTAAAAAGTATGGCAGGGGCTTTACGTTTTTAACAGGTGATTTGGATTTGTTGTTGGGAGAACAAGTGGTTGTTGAAACTCAGCGAGGCAAAGAAATTGGCGAGGTTTGTAAGAGTGTTTATGAAGTTCCAGATGAAGAAGAACATGCAAAAGTTTTAAGAAAAGCAACGAAAGAAGATATAGAGAAAGCGGAAAAGTTGTCTGAGAAGAAAAATGACGTTTGGCAAACAACTGAAAAACTTATTAAAAAACTAAATCTAGATATGAAACTTGTGGACGTGGAATTCACATTAGATGGTCAGAAAACAATAATTAGTTTCGTTTGCGAAGATAGAGTGGATTTTAGAGAACTTGTTAAAGAACTTGCCACTGCTTTAAAGCAAAGAGTGGAACTAAGGCAAATTGGAATTAGAGATCAGGCTAGAATTGTTGGCGGAATTGGTGTTTGCGGAAAAGAATGCTGTTGTAGGCAATTCTTAAACGATTTTGATAAGGTTTCAATTAAGATGGCAAAAGTTCAAGGTCTTTCGTTAAATCCAGCAAAAATTAGCGGAGTTTGCGGAAGATTGATGTGTTGTCTGGCTTATGAAAACGATACTTATGCAGAAGCGGAAAAGGTGATGCCAAAGATAAATTCTAGAGTTGAAACTAAAGATGGCGAAGGGACTGTTATCTTCAATAACTTATTAAATCAAACAGTTACAGTTAAGTTCGAAAAAGATAACGAAGTTAAAACTATGGAATATAAGTTAGATGAAATAAAGAAAGAAAAAAGAAACCTGAAGGAAAAAAACAAATGACAGATTTTTTAAAACAAGACGAAAGATTAGACGATTTGCAAGTTAATAATTTATATATAATTCAAAATGAAAAAGGCTATTGTTTTACGTCTGATGCTGTAAAACTTGCAAACTTCGCCACAGTTAAAAAAGGCGGAGTTGTGGTGGATTTGTGTAGCGGAAGCGGAGTTGTTGGAATTTTAGTTCATGCTAAAAATCAGGTTGGAAAAACCTATTTTGTGGAGTTGCAGGAAAGACTTGCTAATATGTGTAAGCGAACTATTGATATGAATAATTTGGGGGATCAGATGCAAGTTTTCACAGGAGATTTGAAAGATGCATATAAATCTCTAGGCGAAGGCATTGCTGATACGATAGTTTGTAATCCACCATATTTTAAGAAAAATAAACGTAGTCTTATAAACGAAAGCAGAGAGAAAGCCTTGGCTAGGCATGAGATTTCCACAAATCTAGATGAAATTGTGGAAAGTGCTAGTAGACTTATAAAATATGGCGGAAAGTTTTTTATAGCAAATAAAGAAGATAGATTGGTGGAAGTGTTTGAAACTTTGAAAAAATATAACTTCGAGCCAAAAGTGTTGAAAATTGAGAAAGCAAAAGGAAGTAATATAATTTTTGTTGAAGCAGTTTTTAATGGAAACTGTGGAATTAAAATTATAGTGGATTAATATGTTGTATTTAGTGGCAACGCCTATTGGTAATTTAAAAGATTTCTCGTTTAGAGCAGTGGAAACCTTGAATAAGGTGGAATATATCTTGTGTGAAGATACAAGAACAAGTTTAACTTTGCTAAATCATTATGAGATTAAAAAGCCATTGTATTCATATCATAAGTATAACGAGAAAGAAAAGGTTGATAAAATTATTGAAGATTTGAAAGCGGGCAAAGAAATTGCGTTGATTTCAGATGCCGGCATGCCGGGAATTTCAGATCCGGGCAATATTCTTATAAATGAATGCATAAAAAACGATATTGAGTACACGGTTATTCCGGGAGCAAGTGCTTTTGTAAACGCGTTTGTGATGTCTGGATTTGAGCCACCTTTTACATTTATTGGTTTCTTGCCAAATAAAAAAATTGAAATTGAAAATCTTTTAAATCCGTTTAAAAATATTCAAACGAATCTGATTTTTTATATCTCTCCGCATAGTTTGGAAAAGGATTTAAATAACCTTTATGAAATATTGGGTGATAGAGATTATGTGGCGGTTAGAGAGATTTCTAAAAAGTTTGAAGAGAAAATCTTTGGGAATTTAAAAGATGGATATTTGGGCTTAACTAAAGGCGAATTTGTTTTAATTGTTAAAAAACCAACTGAAAAAGTTGCATCTGATTTATCTATTGAAGAAGAATATAGTTTGTTAATTAAATCAGGAATAGATAAAAACGAAGCCATAAAAAGAGTGGCAAAATCTAGAAATTTAAAGAAAAACGACGTGTATAAACGGTTCTTTAACTAATTTAAAGGCTTAAACCTTTACAAATTCATAAATTTGTGATATAATGATTAAACATATTGGGGATCAAAATATACCAAACCCCATTGTAAGGAGTAAAATAAAGTGGTACCTCTCTCGCGATTTTTAAATAGTTCAAATTTCTTTTCAGGGCAAAATATAAGCTTAATTTTAGGCATAATTGTTCTGATCATGTTCTCAGCATTCTTTTCTGCTAGTGAAACTGCTTATTCCACAAGTAATCTTATAAGGCTTAGAAATTATGCAGATGATAATGTTAAGGGGGCAAGAAGGGCTTTAAGAATTTCGGAAAATTATGATAAAACTTTATCAACAATCTTAGTTGGAAATAACCTTGTAAATATTGCAAGTACAACTATTGCAGCGTTCTTGTTTTCAAATATGATTTCAAATCCAACGCTTGCAAATATTTTAAACACTGTTGTTATGACAATATTAATTTTGATTTTTGGTGAAATTTTGCCAAAAAGTTTGGCTAAAAACAATCCAGAAACTGTTGCCTTAAGATTTTCAGGCATCATGAGATTTATGATAATTATCCTAACTCCAATTTCGTTTTTTTTCACGAAATTGCAAAAGGGCGTTGTGAAGCAGAAGAAATCTAATCAAGATAAATTGCCAACTGTAACGGAAGACGAATTGGAAACAATTATTGATACGATGGAAGAAGAAGGTGTTATTAATAGTGATGATGCTGATTTATTTCAGAGCGTTTTGTCTATAAATGATAAAACTGCTTATGATATCATGACTCCTAGGGTGGACGTTTCTGCTGTTGAAAAAAATGATAGTTTCGAAAATATTAGAAAAGTATTTGAAGAAACAAAGTTTTCTCGTTTGCCTGTTTATTTAGAAGATATAGACCATATTGTGGGAATTATAAACTTAAAAGATTTTTATCCTAAATTGTTTGCAAAGTCGGATTTTAAGATTGAAGATATCATGACCGAACCAATCTATTTAAATGAAAATGTTAAAGTTGATGATATCATTAGGCAAATGCAAAGTGAGAAAAAACATATGGGCATCGTTCTAGACGAATATGGTGGAACGAGCGGAATTGTTTGCTTAGAAGATGCGCTTGAAACTATGGTTGGAGAAATCTATGACGAGCACGATGAAGAAGAAGCAAACGAGATGATTACAAAAACAGATAATAACGAATACATAGTTGATGCCGAAATGGAACTTACAGATTTGTTTGATATCCTTGAAATTGAAGATGTTCCTGAATCTCAATACACAACCGTTGGTGGGTTCTTGTACGAACTATCTGCCGAGAATTTGCCAAAGGAAAATCAGGAATTTGTGGTGGATTCAATAGATCAAATTCATGATGAGAAAACTGGTGAATATTTTGAAAAGGCTGTTAAGATTCATTTCATAATAATAGAAATAGAAGATAAGAGAATAAGAAAAGTTAAAGTTACTGTAGATTATGGTGAACTAAAAAAGAGTGAATAAAAGCGGGATTAATTTCCTGCTTTTTTGTTTAAACTAATAAAAGGAAGCATGAATAGATATAAAGATTCACAAATTCAAGTAAAAATCTTAAATTTAATATTTTATATTAAAAAATTAAGAAATTGTCTAAAAATTGTTTAACTATAATAATTTTCTATGGTAAAATAGAATTAGAATAGGCACCATTTGGTGTGATAAAAGGTGAAATCTCTACTTAATTTGTTAAGGAGAAAAAATGGGAAGAAGTTTTAAGTATTTATCTAAAATAGTGACCACTTGCACTGCCATGGTGATGCTAGCGGTTATCATGATTGTTGGTTATTGGGCGTCCACTATTCAAAACACGACCATATCATCAACAGTTTCTTTTACAGCCACAGATGTTGACGTAAGCCTAGTTGGTGTTGTTACAGGTTCAACAACCCCAGTTGCCACGTTCAATACAAGGATTTCAGATAATGAATATGACTCATTAACAAAATCTTGGGAACTTGGTTCTTTGGCTTTTAATGGAACTACAAAAGAGCCAATAGTAATTGGTTTAGCAATTAGAAATAATGGAATAGACACTAATCCATATTTAACTTGTGAAGTGGTTGGTAACATTCCAAGTAATGTTAGAGTTACATATAAGCAAATTGGCGGTGAGAATGCAAGTCCATATAGCCAAGTGGTTTCAGAGAATGAGTTCTCTTCTGCAATTATCTCTTCGCTTGTAAATGAATCTAGTGCCACAGCGGTTAACGGGAGTTCAATTCCAGCATATAACCCATCAGGTACAAATAATTTAACCACAGGTAAGGTGTTCTATTATCAGATAGAATTTTCAATTGTAGATTTTAATCAAGATGTGTCTGCCTTTAACTTGGCTCTAGGCATGACAATTCAATCTAGGAGGCTTCCCTGAAAGAAGTACAACATTCACAGTTGTTTCATCTCCCTCAAGCGGAAGCCCAGCAGTTGGCGGAAGTTGTAGTTATGAGATAATTAATAGCACAAGCACAAGTTCCACAGTTAAGTTTGTTGCCGAAATAAACGATGGTTATGAGTTTGAAGGTTGGTACTTGAAAGACAACTCCACAAACGAAAGCGATAAAGTTTCATCAGACCTTGTGTTCATAACCACGATTACAGGAAACGTTAATTATTATGCTAAGTGGAAAGAGAGAACTTATGGAACAGGAACAGCGTCCGATCCATTCTTAATCTATTCAGCAGGTCCGAATGACGACACAGCATCTGAAGGCGATTTCAATTATTATGCCCGCCAAGGATTATTTGCTTCCACTAATCAGTATTATTTCAAGCAGATGGGGGATATAACATTGAGTGCATATAATGAAGATACTGGTTATCCAACAAATTCTTCTTCAATGGATTTATTGGGTTTTTATGATGGAAATGGGTTTACTATAAATTATCTAAATCCGGAAGAGTCTTGGTCTTGTCAGCCATTGTTTGGACGTATAGGTAACGCAAGCATTTCTACAAGTAAAATTGAGAATCTAATTGTGAATGTGAATATTGCCCATGGTCCTAGTGGGATTTCTGGTTTATGCAGTATTTTGTACGGACAATTAGAAAATATCATATTAAAAGGAACGGTTTATAGTGGCGATGATGATGTAAGTGGGTTGACAGGTTATATGAGCAATGGAAGTAGAATATATAAATGTGCAAATTATGCAACGATTACAGGTGCTTCTAATGGTGCAGCGATTTGCGGTCGGGCTTCCGGTGGAATTATTGAAGAATGTGTTAATTATGGTAAAGTAAGTGCTGGCGGAGTTGATCATGGCGGTAGTCGGATCGCTGTGGGTGGAATAGTTGGTGTGTGTGAGTCGAGTGGCTCTTCAGGTCTAATTATCAAGAATTGTTATAATGTTGGTAGTGTGATTTCTGATACTGAGCCTTGTGGCGGAATCATCGGTTATGCTGGTGGCACGACTATTGAAAATTGCTATAATATTAGCCCAAGTATGACAGGTAATGTAGTTGGTGGAATAATAGGACAATCTGCTGGCAACAATACCGATACAAATCTATATTTCCGTACAGGTGCTGGTGCGTCATATGCAGTTGGTAGTGCTAGTGCAAATTATAATAGCGTTCCAAAAACCTATGCTCAATTACAAAATCAAAGTACATATTCAGGCTGGACGTTTGGTACAGCAGGTGTAAGTACTAGCGGTTGGGTATTCGTTAATAAATCCATCACAATTGACGGTTCAACGGTAACTATTTCACTTCCAAGGCTTGCTTGGGAATGTTTATAAAACATCTTAGTTAGATGCAAAAAAACCTTAAGTTAAATCAACTTAAGGTTTTTTGCTTTAATTAAATTAAAATATTTTTTTATTCTGCTTTAACTTCGTCCACGCCTTTGATAGTTAGGGCTATTCTCTTTTTCTCAGGGTCCACTGATAAAACCTTCACCATAACAATATCTCCAACTTTTAGCACTTCGCTTGGGTGTTTTATATAATCCTTAGAAATCTCACTAATATGAACCAATCCATCTTGGTGAACAGAAATATCTACGAATGCTCCAAAGTCTGTTACGTTTCTTACCACTCCGTCCAAGACCATTCCCGGTTTTAAATCGTTTAGAGAAAGTAATTCGCTTTTCAAAATTGGTTTTGGAAGTTCGTCACGAATATCTCTACCCGGTTTAATCAATTCGTTTGCAATATCTTCTAGAGTTGGCGCACCAACTTTAAGTTCGTTTGCCACATTCTCAATGCCTTTATCTGCAATCAACTTTGGCAACAACTTCAAGTTTCCGTTCTTAATATCTTCATTTGTTAGGTTAAAATATTTTAGAAGTTTTTTAACCACAGGATAACTTTCAGGGTGAACCGCTGTGTTATCTAGAATATTATCTCCGTCCACAATTCTTAAGAAACCTGCACATTGTTCATATGCCTTATCTCCAAGTTTGTCAACCTTCTTTAGTTCTTCCCTATTAACAAACTTTCCGTTTTTGTTCCTATAATCTTCAATATTTTTAGCCACACCTGAGTTTAGTCCAGCCACGAATGAAAGTAGGCTAGGACTTGCTGTGTTTACGTCCACTCCAACACTATTAACGCAATCTTCCACCACTCCGTCTAATACTTCAGTAAGCCTTTTTTGAGGCATATCGTGCTGATATTGACCAACTCCTATAGATTTAACATCTATCTTAATAAGTTCAGCCAATGGGTCTTGCAATCTTCTAGCAATGCTTACAGCACTTCTTAAAGCCACGTCGAAATCTGGGAATTCTTTAGCCCCAAGTTTTGAAGCACTATAAACGCTCGCACCTGCTTCGTTTACAACCGCATATTCCACTTTTCTTTTCAACTTCTTAATTAAGTTAGCCACAAATATTTCACTTTCTTTGCTAGCAGTTCCGTTTCCGATGGAAATTATATCCACCTTATCTTTATCTATAAGTTTTGCAAGAGTGATTTCTGCTTCTTCAATCTTATTTTGTGGGGGAGTTGGATAAATAACTGTGGTATCCAAAACCGTACTATTTTCATCAATTACAGCAATCTTACAACCAGTTCTATAAGCAGGGTCTAATCCTAATATAACCTTATTCTTTAAAGGTGGTTGCATCAATAATGGTTTTAGGTTTACTTCAAACATTTTGATTGCTTGTTCGTTTGCCTTATCTGTTAATTCGTTTCTAACTTCTCTTTCAATGCTAGGGAATATTAATCTATCATAACTATCTTGGGCAATTTCTTTCAATAATTCTTCATATGGGCTATTCTTTTTAATAAATTCATCATAAATAGCCTGCAAAGCCAATTCTTCATTTAAAGTTAGAGAAACTTTTAAGCATTTTTCGTTTTCGCCCCTGTTCATAGCCAAAACTCTATGCTCAGGCAACTTGTTTATCTCTGAAGAATAATTTGCATACATCTCGTAAGTTTGAGCATTTTCGCCCTTCTCGTCCATTTTAGAATTGATAAAACCTTTTTTCATTAAAAGTTCTCTCAAAATCTTTCTTAATTTTGCGTTATCTGAAATAACTTCAGCCACAATGTCCTTTGCTCCAGCCATTGCTTCTTCAACGCTCTTCACATCGTTTTCAACGTTTATAAATTCTTTCGCAAGTTCTAATAAATCCACATTCTTATCTTGCTTTAGAATCGCATCAGCCAAAGGTTGCAAACCTTTTTGAATAGCCACGCTTGCCCTTGTTTTTCTCTTAGGTTTGAATGGCCTATAGATATCTTCAATTTCTGTTAAAGTGGAAGCCTTATCTAATGATTTTGCAATCTCTTCGGTCATATTTCCTTGTTCGCTAATAAGGTTTGAAACTTCTTCTCTTCTTTTTTCTAAACTTCTTAAATATTTAAGCCTATCATCAAAACTTCTCAAAGTTTGGTCATCGCAAGAACCTGTTAGTTCTTTTCTATATCTTGCAATAAATGGAATTGTGCAACCGCTATCAATTAAGGCAATGATATTATTTGAGTGATTTAAAGTTAGGTTAAATTCATACGCTAAAGTTTGTTCTATATTCATAATTTTGGTCCTTTTGTTAAGATTAACATAAAAATGTTAGCATATACGAACAAAAAAAGCAAACAAAATAACTAGTGCTTTGTTTGCTCTTTCATAATGTTTTTACTTATTTCTTTCAATTTGTAAGAAATAAAAAAGGAAAAAAATATAGATGCTTTTAATTCGTAAGTTGGATAAGGAAACTACACGAACAGGTGGAAACAAAGCATCTATATTCCGTATGATATCACAAATTTGATGAAAAGTAAATAGAAAAAAGATAATTTTTTCAAAATTTTCAAACTTTTTTAAAAGTGGCTTTATATAGGGATTTTTTTATATGCCAATTAAATCAAATATTCAATGCTTAATTTATACTTTTAAAAATTTAATATAAAAAATCTTGTAAAAAATATTTATATTTGCTAAACTTATAAAAAGGAAGCGATATTTTATGAAAAAAGATAGTTTTGAAGAGTTTTTAGAAGAAGAAAGAGAAGCAAAATTAAACCTTTTAAAGTGTACTCCGCCAGCCCTTATTAAGGCTATTGGTGAAAAATATGCAAGTATTGATGATATTCCTTTTAAAGAATTATTGGCTTATTCCAAATTAAATGAAGTTCCTAGAAAAACCTTTGAGATGGTTGAATTAAAGGATTTGTTGGGTGCTTTAGTTATTAAATTATCTGAAATGGGGCTTATTGATAGTAAAAATGACTCAAAAAATAAAGATAATAATTCTTTTACTATGTAAAAAACTTGCAAAAATTCGAAAATATAGGTAAAATATAAAACATTAATGGAGTAAAGGTTATGATAGATATAAATATTATTAGAACAAATCCAGAACTTGTTAAGGAAAATATCAAGAAGAAATTCCAATTTGATAAAGTTGAACTTGTTGATAAAGTTTTGGTACTAGATGAAAAAGTTAGAGCCTTAAAGCAAGAAGGCGATTCTTTAAGGGCAAAGAGAAATACTCTTTCAAATCAGATTGGTTCTTTAATGAAAGAAAAGAAGATTGAAGAAGCCAATTCAATTAAAGCCGAAGTTGTTAAGAATAATGAAAGAGTGGCTGAGATTGAAAAAGAAGAAAGCGAAATCTCTTCTGAAATCAAAAATATTATGATGAAAATTCCTCAAATCATAGATAAATCTGTTCCTATTGGCAAAGACGATAGCGAAAATGTGGAGATTCAAAAGTATGGCGAACCTAAAGTTCCCGATTATGAAATTCCTTATCATGCAGATATCCTAGAAAAGTTTTCAGGATTAGATAAAGCAAGTGCGGGAAGAACCAGCGGAAATGGTTTCTATTATTTAATGGGTGCTCCAGCAAGGCTTGTTTCTGCCATGATTTGTTATGCTAGAGATTATATGGTTGAGAAAGGATTCATTTATTGTATTCCACCCTTTATGATTAGAAGCGACGTTGTGAATGGCGTTATGAGTTTTTCAGAAATGGAAAACATGATGTATAAAATCGAAGGCGAAGATTTATATTTAATTGGTACAAGCGAACATTCAATGATTGGTAAGTTTAAGGACCAAACAATTAAAGAAAGCGAGTTGCCAATCACCATGACCAGTTATTCTCCATGCTTTAGAAAGGAAGTTGGGGCTCATGGAATTGAAGAAAGAGGAATTTATAGAGTTCACCAATTTGAAAAACAAGAAATGATTGTTATCTGTAAACCTGAAGATAGTATGGATTGGTATAATAAAATGTGGAGTTATACAGTAGATATTTTCCGTCATTTAAATGTTCCTGTTAGAACTTTGGAATGTTGTAGTGGCGATTTGGCAGATTTGAAAGTTAAGAGTTGTGACGTTGAAGCATGGAGTCCAAGACAAAAGAAATATTTTGAAGTTGGCTCTTGTTCCACTTTGGGTGACGCTCAGGCAAGAAGATTAAATATTAAGATTAAGGGCGAAAAAGGTAATTATTTTGCTCACACTTTAAATAACACGGTTTTAGCAAGCACCAGAGCATTAATTGCTGTTTTGGAAAACAACTTGCAAGCAGATGGCTCAGTTATCGTTCCAGAAGTATTAAGAAAATATATGGGCGGAATGGAAGTTATAAAATAAAAAGGCGAAAGCCTTTTTTTTATCAAATGTGTTGTAAAATATTTCTATTTTTGAAATGCTTTAAATAGAATATTTAAAGTTTTCTTTTTAAATCAAATGCTTTATTTTGCTTGGAAAAAAGAAGAGATTAAGTTATACTTAAATGTATAGTTATATTAAAAGGGACTGCAATGGAAAGGGAAACCTTAACTTCTAAAATTAAAAAGAAAATGGCTGGGCTAAAAAAAGGCTTCATGGAGAAGTCTAAATTTTTTGTTAAAGATGCCGAGATAGAAGTGGATTTTGTTAAAGATGGTGAAGTTAATCCAGAAGAAGCAAGGTTAGAAGCAGTTGTTAAGGAAGTTGAAAATAAGCCAAAATCTAGGAAACAAAAATTTAGTTGGATTTTCTTAGTTATTAACGTTTTAATTGTTGGCGGAATTTTTACATATCAGTTAATTAATGGTGGCGTTAAGCCAATAAGTGAGTTCTTTAGTAATGTTGTTTATTATAGATTCTTAACTCTTGCATTTGTAATGTTTGTTGTTACAACTTTGTTAGAAACTTTGAAAAACTTCTTTTTGATGTATAAATGTTCAAAGAAAAAACAATTTTGGCTTGCATATAGAAGTAGTTCGCTTGGAAGATATTGGGATAACATTACGCCATTAAGTTCGGGTGGCGAACCATTTATGATGTACTATTTGTCGAAAAATGGTTATAGTGCTGGTGACGCAGCAGGAATTCCGCTTGCTAAAAGCGTGTTCTGGCAAATTGGAACTGTTATCATGGGAATTATCACATTATGCACAGTTCAAACTGCAGACTTAGGCGGAACATTTATCAAGGTGGCAGCATGGATTGGAATTGCTGGCAATACTCTTGTGGTGTTATTCGTCTTGCTTGTTTCCACAAATAGAAAGATTGGCGGAAAATTGATTATAGGTGGATTAAGGCTTGGCTATAAGATGCGTATTGTTAAAAACTATAGAAAGGCTTTAAGAAAAACTTTGAATTTCGTTGGAAGATATCAAAGTTGTATTAAAGAATTCGCAAGTTCTTTTTGGACAGTTGTTTCTCAATTGTTTTTAGCAATTCTAACAAGCCTTGCACATTTCACTATTGCTTATTTTGTTTATCTTGCCTTCAACTATAATTCATATTTGGCTGGCGAGATTACATTAATTCCTTGGAGCAGGATTGTATCGCTTGCAATGATTTGCGATTTGGCGGTTAGTTTCATTCCGCTTCCAGGTGGATCGGGAGCAGCAGAAATTTCCTTCCTTGCAATCTTCACAAGCCTTGTTCCTGAGCAAACTGCATTCTGGGCTCTGCTATTCTGGAGATTATTCTCATATTATTCATTTATCATTCAAGGATTTATAATAACTTTCGTGGATTTTGTTCGTGGAAAAAAATCTAATACAGAGGTTATGGAAGATAAATCCATGGTGGATCAAAATTAAAGGAGTTTGAAAACATTGGATAAAAAGGTTGTGTTAGTAACTGGCTGTTCGAGTGGAATTGGACTTGAACTTGTAAAACTTTTTATAGATAATGGTTATATTACTTATGGCGTGGCAAGAAGAGAAGTGAACTTGCCCAATCTAAATTATATTCCTTGTGACGTAACAGATTTTGAAGAATGTAAATTGGTTATAGATAAAATCATTGAAGAGCAGGGACGAATAGATATCTTAATTAATAATGCCGGCATGGGGATTAGTGGGCCTATTGAATATGCAAATAAGGCAGAAGTTAGAAAGATTTTTGATGTCAATTTCTTTGGTGCATGGAATATGATTAGAGGCATTTTGCCTTATATGAGAGAAAAGAGAAAAGGAAATATTGTGAATGTAAGTTCCGTGGCAAGTTATGTGGATATTCCTTTTCAGGCTTTCTATTCCGCTAGCAAATCGGCTTTAGATAGTTTAAGTGCTGGTCTTAGAAGCGAAGTTAAAGAGTTTGGAATAAATGTTGTAACTGTTCATCCGGGTGATGCAAAAACTGGTTTTACTGGTGCTAGAGAGAAAAACGAACTTAAAAGTTCTGACCCTTATGCAAGCACATGTAATTCTAGCATTGCTCAAATGGAGAAGGACGAGCAGAATGGCATGGAGAGTAAGGACGTGGCAAAAGTTATCTTTAAAACAGCAATTAAAGATAAGCCCAAATTAAAAACTATTGTAGGATTTAAATATAAGGTGTTTTCAGCGCTTCTATATTTAATGCCTTTAAGATTAAGAGAATGGGCTGTTAGAAAGATGTATTTTAAAGATGCAAAAGAATCGGAAATTGAAATAATTGAGCCTGATGTTAATAAAGGAAAAGAATAAAAATAAAAACATATTAGATAAATTGCTTAAAAAAGTAAGATTCTAATATGTTTTTTTTAATTTGGTCTTGAAAAAAATTTTTAATTCATATATAATATTTTCATTAATGATAAGGGGTGATATTATGAAATCAGAAAGAAAAAAGTATTTAGTAGAAGATTTGGAAGTTTGTGATACGCTAGATCATATTAAGAACGAATCGGAGGAGCAAGGTCAAGAAGATTATTTTTTGATTGGCTATTCAAACACCAAAGGAGATAAATTTAAGGACGTTGTAACTGGAAGGATTGTTGAGAATTCGGGATCGGACTCTCTTATATCATTAAGACGTTTTAGGAATAATGGCTGTGGTGGATCTGATCTGGCTGTGGAATATATGACGATATTTAGAGAATTTAAACCTTCCATTTGTCAAGAGATTTTGGCTAGTATAATTGACCATAAATTAGGTAAGCCTATTATTGATATAAAAGATATAAAATTCATAAAAGATAGAATCAATTGGGAAATGGAAAAAAACATGGAAGCATTTAAATCAAATGAAGCAGAACGACTTTCAAAAAAGGGACAATTAGAAGCATATTCAGTTAAGGATTCAGAAAGAGAGTTCTAATAAAGAGATGGGTTTTAGTCCATTTTTTTACATTTATAATTTAATAAAAAAAGAAAAATGCGGGCCTTGATAAGGGTAAGTCCGCATCTTTCTTTAAAAACTCAGTTTTTCCAAGTTTCATATTAGGATTATAACGCAAAATTTTATTTATAGCAAATAAAAAATATACGATTTTCAAAATTTTTTCAAGATTTTTAATAGTTGTAATATCTATTCTTATAGCCATTTTTAATCTTTATTCTTTATAAAATGAAGCATTGCATAAAGTTAGGCAATAAATGTTATTTGCACCTGCTTTAATTAGCGTGAGAGTGGCTTCATTTAATGTTGAGCCAGTTGTGTAAATATCATCAACCAGTAAAATATTTTTGTTTTTAATTTTATCTTTGTCCACGCAGAAAAATCCGTTCTCAAGGTTCTTTTTTCTTTCGTCTTTAGAAAGTGTGGCTTGTTGGGGATTATTCTTAATTCTTATTAAAATATCTTTTAAAACTGTTAATCCATTTTCTTCAAATGCTTGAGTTAACAATTCCGCCTGATTATAGCCTCTTTCTTTTTGTCTTTGTGGGCTAAGTGGAATCGGAATAATATAATCTATTTTATCTTCAAATTCCAAGAATTTATCAAACATAAGTTTAGATAAAGGCTTGCCCAGATATTTTTTACCTTCATATTTTAAACCTTGAATTAAGTATGGCAACTTTCCATCATAGGCAAATACGCTTTGGTTATATTCAAAAGCCTTTCTATCGTCCTTGCATTTCATGCAAACAGTTACAGGGGAGTATAACTGGCAACCACAAACCATGCAATATGGTTTTTCAATAAATGGCAAACTTTCTAAGCAATCGTCACATATGCAATAACGCTTATCTTCATTAAGTTCGCATGAGCAGATAATGCATTTGTTGTATTCAGGGAATAAAAATTCTCTTATTTTATTCAGTTTCATTATTCATTCCGCCTAAAACTTTAATTTCTTCTTGTAAAAAATCCTTAAGCATTGTGAATCGAACCACCGTGTGATTATTATGCACCATTCTAGCAATAATCGCCTTGCTTCCAACTAGGCAAACTAATTTCTTTGCACGCGTTACAGCAGTATATAATAAATTTCTAGTTAGAAGCATTGGTGGACCTGAAATAAGGGGAATAACCACAGCATCAAACTCACTTCCTTGGCTTTTATGAATGGTTATGGCATAACTTAGCATAAGTTCGTTTAAATCGGTTTTTAGATAGGTTGCACGCCTGTTATCTTCAAATAGAACTGTTAATTCGCCAGTTTGAATATCTATTGATTCAATAACTCCAATATCTCCATTAAAAACTCCACTTCCTTCAATCGTTCCGTCTTTTATCCACGCACGCTCATAATCGTTTGAAACTTGCATAACTCGGTCATTTTCTCTATATGTGCATTTTTCAGTAACAATCTCCATTTTCATAACGCTTGCAGGGTTGATTTTATCTTGAAGTTCTCTATTTATATTATCTATTCCGCAAACTCCTGCTTTCATAGGTGCTAGAACTTGGATTTTTGAACTATCACAATTTAAAAACTTTGTAAGCCTGCTAGTGCAAAGTTGAATTATATTTGTGAGAGCCGATTCGTTTGAGTCTGTTTCAACGAAGAAAAAGTCGGTGCTTTTATTATTGAATGTTGGCATATTGCCATTATTGATTGCGTGGGCATTTGTGATGATAAGGCTATCTTTATCTTGCCTATAGATTTGTGTTAGGCAAAGTGTGGCAAATTGTTCGCTTTTTAGTATATCTGCTAAAACATTTCCTGCACCAACGCTCGCAAGTTGGTCTTTATCTCCCACCAAAACTAGCCTTGCTCCACGTTTAATTGCTCGAACTAAATAGTACATTAATTGAATGTCCACCATGCTCACTTCGTCCACAATTATAACGTCATAAGGCAATTTATTTAGTTGGTTATAGTAAAACATATTTTTGTCGTTAAAACTAACTTCTAATGCTCTATGAATAGTTAGAGCATCTTGATTAGTGCTTTCGCTTAGCCTTTTAGATGCTCTGCCTGTTGGTGCCATAAGTTGCACCTTTTTTCGCATGCTTTTAAATATTTGTAAGATACATTTAATTATAGTTGTTTTGCCTGTTCCGGGTCCGCCAGTAATAATGCTAACGCCATTATTTATTGCCAAACTAACTGCTTCTTTTTGTTTTTCATGCATCTTTATATTGTTCATATTTTCATATAATTCAATTTCTTTATCTATATTATAGTTTGTTTGGTCAACATACATGTCTAATAGTTTTAAAGTTTGAGCCACGTAGTTTTCCACATTGTAATATTTCGTTAGCATCACCACTTTTTCATCGTCTTTTTCAAATCTTTTGATAAATGTGTCCATTTCAAGTTTTTGTAATATAACTTCAAGTTTTTCCTGATAACTATCGCCTGTAATTTTTAATAGTCCTAATAATTCGTTTTCAAGATTGGCTTCAAACATATATGTGTTGCCATTTTTATCGCTATTTTCTTTTAATATATGTAAAATTCCTGCTCTAAATCTAAATTCACTTGTGGCTTCAATTCCCATTTCCATGGCAATCCTATCGGCAGTAAAAAAGCCCACGCCATCAATATCTTCCACCATTTTATATGGGTTATTTTTAACAACACCTTCGGTTTTGTCTTTGTAAATATTATATATCTTGATCGCTAAATTTGTGGAAATATTATATTGTTGCAAAAAAAGAATGCTGTTTTGCATTTTCTTAATGTCATTAAATGCTTCCCCAATATCTTGTGCTTTATTTGCACTAATGCCTTTCACTTCGCTAAGCCTTGCAGGATTAAACTCTATAATATCTAACGTGTCCTTGCCAAACTTCTGAACGATATTTAATGCTGTGATTGGTCCAACTCCTTTAATAAGACCGCTAGATAAATATCTAACAATTCCTTCAAGGCTTGTTGGCTTAGAAACTTTAATAGATTTCACAGCAAAT
The DNA here is from genome assembly GCA_934754335.1 of uncultured Clostridia bacterium. Classification (GTDB taxonomy): domain Bacteria; phylum Bacillota; class Clostridia; order Christensenellales; family UBA1242; genus UBA11490. The sequence continues at coordinate 66,877 of CAKVHY010000004.1, read as the reverse complement.
TGTTCGCCATACTTTGTGTGCTTAATGAATTCCCCATTCACTTCCACCATTTCGCCTTCCGTGATAGGGGGAAACCTGCCAACGCATGTGATAGGTTCGCCATTAACATCTAAAACAGCAACAGTGTAGTTGTTGTCATTATTACGATAAACAATTTCTTCTATAATTCCGCTTAAAACCATAAGTAATTCCTTCGATAATAAGATTATATCAAATATAAAAAGTAAAATCAAACTTTTGTTCTAGAAAATTTGAAATCTAATTGTTTTTGATTTCGACAAAGTTATTTAAAATAAGATATTTTCTTATTTTCTTTTTCTATTTTCAAATTGCTTACATGAATTAGAATATATGAAAAGGAAATCTTATGAGAAAAGTTGAAGCGGGAATTAAATATATTAAAGAAAATAAAAGAAAACTTTTATTTAATTTTTTCTATATCTTGGTGGTGGCGGTTAGTTTTTATGCATTAAATTTTGCAAACGTTATAAATGAAAACTTTAATCCTTTTGCGTTTGGGCTTTTGTTTGCGTTATTTTGGAGCGGAGTTAATCCTTATTTATTAGCAATAATATATTTTGCAGTGGGAGTTTTATCTAATCCCACGGAAATGGGTATTTATTTGGCATTAAATCCAAGCATAGTGGTGTTGCTTGCAGGATTCGTACATAAAAAAACACATAAGTCGCCCAAACTAATTGTTTCAATCTTTTATTCGCTTCTATCTCAGATAATGTTTGTTACTTCCACATATGGCAACATTCGTTTATTCTTATATTCATTCTTGGCAGTGGCGTTTGGAATAGGCTTTATGCTTGTGGTGGTGAATTTCTTAAGAGCCACAGTTAAGCGTGGCGTAAACACGGGATTAAATTTAGATGAACAGATTTGTGGTGCAATTATTTTGATAGTTATAAGCATGGGCTTATCTAAACTTAATTTCTATGGGATTGAATTTATAAAGATTATTGTAAGCCTTGTGGTTTTAGTTTCCACATATTATTTTAGTTCGTCTAAAACAATATTTTTAGGTGCAATAATGGGCGTGGGTTATGCTATTAATATTGTAAACCCAGTATATATTTCAGCGTTTGTTTGTTACGCACTTTTCTCTTTGGCTTTTAAAACAAACTACAAACTTCTAAGCATATTATCTTTAGGAATTGTGGAGATAATATTTGGATTGTATTTTAATCTTTATGTAATATTTTCTATTTATTCAATTGTAAGTGTTTTGATTGGTGGACTAATCTTTTTAATTTTGCCTAAAAAGATATTTATTAAAATCACTGAAATGTTTGGTTGCGGACAAGAAAAGAATACTATAAGAAATATAGTTAATAAAAGCAAAGAAAATGTTTGCAAAAAACTGGTGGAGATGGCTGGCATTTTCAATGAAATGGATTTAACTTATAGGCAGATGGTTAAGGGCAAACTATCTAAAAAAGAGAAGCAAGAGTATTTAATAGAAGAATGTGTTTTTAAGGTTTGTAAAAATTGTTCGGAATATAATAAATGCTTTAGGAAGAATGGGGAATACACCTCAAAAGTGCTGGAAGAACTTGTGGTTTCAGGGCTTGAGAAAGGCAAAGTTGGCTTGTTAGACGTTTCGCAATATTTATCTAGTAGATGCGTTAAGATTAATCAACTTATAAATTCATTTAATAATATTCTAGAAGATTTTAGAGATAAAAATGCATATTCCGATAGCCTAGACACTTCAAAACTTTTAATCGCCGACCAGTTAAATGGCGTGGGCGGACTTATGAAAAAATTAGCGGAACAAATAAAAACAAATATCTCATTTGATGTTGATAGCGAGAATAAAATAATTGAAGAATTGTTGTATAAAAATATGGCTTGCTTGGAAGCGGTGGTGTTTGAAGAAAATATAAATGAAAAGCAGGTAACACTGCTTCTTAAGAATTATAATTTGGATTATAAAGTGCTAGAAAAAGTGGTTTCAAAATCATGTAATTCAAAACTCATGATAACAAATATATCTAATTCTGAAATTGCAAATTGTATGGTTGTCACGCTTAAAACAAAGCCTAATTTTGATATTGTTTTTGGATGCGCAACAGTTTCAAAAAATAAAGTTGCCAATGGCGACACGCATTCTGTAATTAGGCTAGGCAATGATAAATATTTGCTGGCAATTTGCGATGGCATGGGCAATGGAATTAAAGCAAAAGAAACTAGTGAATTATCTATTTCATTGATTGAAAATTTTTATAGGGCAGGGTTTGATAACGAAACTGTTTTGAAGAGCGTGAATAAACTATTGTCGCTTTCGAATAAAGAAAGTTTTTCTGCTTTGGATTTGTGTGTTCTAGACCTAAGAAGGAACTTCTGCGATTTTATTAAGTTGGCAACTCCAAGCACTTTTATTAAGCATAAAACAACCACCGATGAAGTGGAAAGTTCAGGTTTGCCAATAGGTATTTTGGAAGATATAAAACCCAAAACTATAAAGATGTTTTTAAGTGATTTTGATATTATAGTTATGGTTAGTGATGGCATAACTGAAACATTTTCAAAGTTTTATGATTTAAAAACTTTTGTTAATAATATAATAGCCACGAATCCGCAAACAATTGCTGATGAAATTATGAAAACAGCCATGCAGATAAGTCCAATTCCAAATGATGATATGACGGTTCTTGTGGCACGAGTTTATCCCGTGGTTTAAATAATAATGGTAAAATAAAGAATTATTAGTGAGCGGAAAATATCTTGATGGTTTAACGCATTTGGTGAAAAGATAGATGATTAATGTAGATAAAAAAATATGATATGAAAAAAGGAACTAGTGTTAGTTCCTTTTTGCCTGTATTTAATTCATTGTGCTAAATGCAAATTAGGTGAATGACTTGCATTTCTCTGTTATTGTTGGCTTAAACTGCCTAGCATAAATGTGGGTGAAGGGGTCAGCCTTCAGTGTGGATTATCGAACCTTGTTCGTTAGATTCTTTTGTAACCACAATTCGGTTTGTTATATAGTTTTGCATTTTTTCCACGTGTGTGATAAATCCAACAGTGAAATCAAGTCTGATTAGGGCATCAAAGGATTGAAGAACCTTATCAATATAACTTTCACTCAAAGACCCAAATCCTTCATCTATAAAGAAGAAATTGAAATTTTGATTGTTGTTTGTGGCAATTGATTGACTAATGCCTAACGCCAAACTTAACGAAATCAAGAATCTTTCGCCACCGCTAAGTGTTTTAACTCCACGCCTTATTCCGCCATTGAAATTATCTATTACAAGGAAATCTCCGTTGTACTTTAAGAAATACTTTCCTCTGCTTATTGAATAAACGTATTTGTTTGCAAACTCTGTGATTAAATACATATATTCTTCAGCCACATATTCAAGTAATGCTCCGTTTGCAATTAATGTTTGAAGGTCTAGAACAGTATCAAGTTCTTTTTGAGCCTGCTTTAGTTCTGCTCTTATTTCCTTAGTTTTTTCAATGTTGCCTTCCACATTTTCAATGTCTTTTCTAGTAACCGCTAAAGCAATCTTAGTTTCTTCAATGCTGTTTTTAGCATTGTTTAATCGCTCTTCGCTTGCTTCCACAATCTCTTTAGTTATATCTTTGTTTATGATTTTGGTTTTTAAATCTCGAATAGAAGTTTCTAAATGCGACACATTCATTAAATACTCGTTTAATATCTTGTCCGCTCTAACAATTTCGTCACCTTCTAGAAGTAGACGTTGATCCTCAAGATTTTCCCTTTCTTCCTTATTCATTTTGTACGAACTTAGCATTTCGTTAAGTTCTTTTATTTTTGACTTTGTGGTTTCAAGTAAACTAGTGTTGATTTCCAAATCAATTATCGTTTGCTGTTTGTTTTTGTTAGTTTCTCCCAAATCTGATGAAACTGAAGAGATTTGGTCATTCGTTTCTTTTAATTTCTCTTCAATTTCCGTCACCGCTTCTAGGCTAGGAAGACCAATTAACTGCTTTTTATCTGTGGCTATTATAAGTTCTAACCTATAGATGCTTGCTTCAAGAGTTTCTTTCGCTGTTAAATCCCCAGTGATGGAATTTTGGATTTGAAAACTTTCTTGCCTTGCATTCTCTAAATCTGCTTGAATGTTATTTATATTCTTTGTTGCTTCTTTTAATTGACTGCTGAATTTTCTTTCACAATCTTCTAAAGATTCTTCAAATCTAAGAAGTATGTTTAAATTCTCTTCGCTAACTCTGATTTCTTCCTGATAATCTTTTTCACGTTTTCGGATTTTATCATACATCTCTTTTAGGGCAGAGCATGCCTTTGTTCCCATAATTTCATTCACCACTTCTTGAGTGATTGGTCTTCTTAAATCTTTTAAGAACGAAATTATCTCTTGTTTTATAGAATTTGTTTTTGAACCCTCAATTTGATTTAAAGCATCGTTAATTCCATTGATTTCTTTTGCCAACTTGTTATATTCAGTTGTTTTAGTGGAAATCTCATCTTTTAGAGATTGTAACTTGCTTTCTTCAGAATTTATCTTATCTAAAAGTTCTTGATTTTGTGCTTTTAGAGAATTATATTCATCTTCTTTGCCTTTGATTTCTGCTTCAATTCTCTTTTTCAATTCAGCATTGTTTTTAGTGGATAAAAGCATTTGCTCATATTGTTTTTTAGACCATGTTAGCGTGCTTAAGGTTTCATTTTCTTCATTGTATTTTTTCTCAAACTCTGCCAACTTTTCCTTTAGGTCTGAAACGATTTTTATAAGACGTTCTTCTTCAATCTGAGTACTATGAAGTTTATTTTTAATCATTAGATAATCGCCATAAACTTTAGTATATGAAATCTGCTTTTGAAGGTAGTCCATATCTTTTTTATCTTGTAACCTTAAATCTAATTGCATTTGAAGGTCTTTTAGTTGTTCTTTTCTTTCAAAGTCGCTAAGAATTAGAGTATGGTCGATAGTTAATTTGTTATAACCAAATTCCAAATCTGCGATTTGTTTAACTTTTGCTTTCTCATCTGCTCTTAGTTTTTCTAAGTTTTCAGGAGTGGCTTCTTTATATAAATTCAACTTGTCTTCTAAGTTTAGTTTTTTAACTGTTGCTAAATCTTTTCTATTCTTAACTTTGTCGTTAAGGTCCTGCCCAAACGCTTCTAGATTGAATAGTTTTGCAACGGTTTTCTTTCTAGCCATTGGCGTATCTAATAAGAAACGGTCAAATTCGCCTTGGGGTAGGGCAATACACTTTAAAAACTCCTTCTTTCCAACTCGGATTATCTTCAAAATTCGTTCGTTTACTTCGTCCGTATGTTCTGCCAAAACTTCCTTTGTGTCAGACTTTAAAAGAACTGCATCAGTTTTTAATCCGCTCGGACGTAATTTGTAATCACGCCTCACAATATAACGAACCTTCCTTCCATTTTCTAGCATTTCAAATTCAAAAATTATGTAAGCATCGGAGCAATGTACGTTTATTATATTTTGCGTTACGTCACGTTCGCTTGTTCCATATAATGCCATAACAATTGCATCTAGAATACTAGTTTTTCCGCTTCCTGTTTCACCAAAAATGCCGAACAGATTAAATTGAGATAATTTCTCGAAATCAACGGTCTGCTCGCTAACATAACTATTAATGCCTTTAAGTTTTAAATTAATCGGTCTCATATAAATCCTCCGACATCAATTCCAAAAATAGTTCTTTAACATCAGGGTTAGGTTCTGTTCCTTTTTTTCTTAACACGAAGTTGTCGAAGATTTCAGAATTTGTTAAATCTTTTTTTGAAACAACATTCGTGGTTTGAATTGCTTCCTTTGTTAAAACGCTTAATGTTACAAGGTTTGGATAGGTGTTTCTTAAATGTTTTATATCTTCCATTCGAACTCTATCTATTCCTTTAACAATAATCTTAAGCCATTTATCTGGATTATCTTTGCAACAAACTTCAGCATGAAGCATTGAACTTACTTCAAACTTGCCCATAGTTTTAACGTTCAAAGGAATTTTTTCAATATTTGTAACGCCTGCATGTGCGTCAATATCTGCGATAATAACTTTTGTTGGTTCGGAGTTGTCAAAGAACTGATTGATTAGAGAACCTGAATAGTAAATGTTCCTTTCTCTATTTACTGGCACACATTTGTGTACATGCCCAAGAGCGGTGTAGTGAGCAGGGGTGTAAAGTGTTTCAGTGGTCACTAAATTATTTATGGCTGAAATGCTATCATAGGCTTCTTGTTCTTCTTTCGTTTGTTCTATACCATATGCCATAACGTGGGCGGTTAAAATATTAACTGTGTTATCTTCGAATCCGCCAATTCCCGGTTTTAACCATTCCTTAACTTTATCTGAATAATTGTCATTTGCTTTCTTGCTTTCTTTAAAACGATAATATGAAGGATATGGAAGATAAGCCAAAACGCATTCTTCCCCGTTTTGTTTCCTAAACTTAATATAGCCTTTGCCCGAATCGATTGCATAGATATTTTTATCTAATTGAGGTTTTGCAATGGAAATCTTATCGGTTGTGCCAAGCATAAAAATTCCAAACTTATTTGCAAATATGTTTGCATTGCAAAGTCTTTTTGGATCGTCATGGTTGCCGGCAATTGCAATAACTGCGGTGTTGCCATTGTTATTAAGTTCACTTATGGTTTTATAGAATAAATCTTCGGCTTCAGAAGAAGGGATTAAAGAATCGTAAATGTCGCCAGCGATTATCACCATATCAACATTCTTTTCTTTTGCAAGATTTATAACTTGTTTTAAAGCATCACGTTGCTCATCCATTCTATCTAGGTCGTCGGTTTTAAATCCTAGATGCCAATCGGCAGTATGTAATATCCTCAAAATCGTTCTCCATTTTTCTAACTTTAAGTTGTTTAACTTAATTAGTATAACATAGAGAAAAATCAAAGCCAAATATTTTAATAAATTTTGTATATAATTCTTGCTTATTTGCTTAAAATTTATGTTTTTTATAAAAAAATACCTTCAAATTGGGGTTTTGAACATAAAAAAAGGCAAATCTATGATAATTTGCGTAAAAAAACAGTTGACACATTTTGCTTTCTGTGCTAAAATTAAGTATTGCGAGTTGTGTCAAGAGATATAAACTTGGCACAGTTTCACAACTTAGTTTTAGTCATTGTACATATTTTTTTGTGTTTTGGCAACTAAATTTGTGAAATTTTTACAATTTAATAAAAAAATAAATTTTAGGTAAGGGGAGTTCGCTAAGTTATGTTGAATAGTGAAATCAAAAAAATTAAGTATGGTAATAATGTTCGTTATACTTTCGGAAAATGTAAAGAAGTTGTAGATATTCCATACTTACTAGAAATTCAAAAAAATTCCTACAAAAAATTTATAGAAGAAGGCATCGGTGAAGTTCTTAAAGAATTTTCACCTATTACTGATTATAGTGGTAAGGCTGATGTTTACTTTCTTGATTATAAATTAGAGGAAAAACCAAAATTATCAAAAGCGGAAACTAAAAGAAAGGGTGGTCACTATTCAGTTGCTTTAAGAGTAAATGTTAGAGTTGTAATTAAAGAAACTGGTGAAGTTATTGAATCTGAAGTGTTCCTTGGCGATATTCCTTATATGACAGAAGCCGGCACATTCATCTTTAACGGAATTGAAAGAGTTTGTGTAAGCCAAATCGTTAGAAGCCCATCGGTTTATTATTCAAAACATATTGATAAAACAGGTAGGGAACTTTTTTCCTGTGCTTTAAATCCAAAGAGAGGAAGTTGGCTTGAAATTGAACAAAAAGATAGAGAACCAAACCAATTGAAAGTGGCTCTAGATAAGGGCGGAAAAATTAGTTTGGGCATATTCTTAAAATGTTTTGGTCTAACGAAAGAGCAAATCCTTGATACATTCGGCGATAATGAAATTATGAAAGCCACATTGGATAAAGATGCTTATGATACTCAGCATGATGCTCTTGTTGAACTTAGTAAGAAAACAAGACCAAGCGAAATTCCAAGTGCGGAAGCCACAAAACAATTTATTTTCTCTCAATTCTTCTCTAATCAATATTACAACTTAGGTGATGTTGGTAGATATAAAATTGATAAGAAGTTGGCGTTAAGCAATCGTTTGGTTGGCTTAACTGCTGCTGAAGATATTAAAGATAAGAGAACTGTTTTAGTTAAAGCAGGCGAAGTTATCACAAAAGAAAAGGCTTATGAAATTCAACATTCAGGTATTAATTCAGTTTGGGTTATGGCTGAAGGTAAGAAACATAAGATGTATGGTAATAATAGAGTTAAACTAAGTGAAATCATTAAATGTAATGAAAAAGAACTTGGTATTAATCATCAGGTTTATTATCCAGTATTGGAAGAACTTCTAAAAGAAGCAAAAACTAAGGAAGAAAAACTTGAACTTATTAAGCAAAATGCCGAACAACTTGTTGGTACAACTATCACAATTGATGATATTTTAGCCACAGTTTCATACTTCCTAGATTTGAACGTTGGAATTGGTTATGTTGATAATATCGACCACCTTTGCAACCGTAGAATTAAGGGCGCTGGTGAGTTGTTGCAAGATGCAATGCGTAGCGGTATGAACAAACTTTCAAACGCAGTTAAAGAAACATTGCAATCTCATGATTTAAATAATATCACCCCAGCACAAATTGTTAATGCCAGACCAATTAATAGAGCATTTAAAGATTTCTTGGCTAGCCACCAGTTGAGCCAATTGATGGACGAAATGAACCCTCTAAGTTCTCTTGCTCAAAAGAGAAGACTTAGTGCAGTTGGTCCAGGCGGTATTAAGAAAGATAGAGCAACCGATGAAGTGCGTGATATTCACCATAGCCATTATGGAAGAATCTGCGTTGTAGAAACACCAGAAGGTGGAAACATCGGTCTTATCAACTCATTGGCTTCTTATGCAAGAGTTAATGATTATGGATTTATTGAAACTCCTTATAGAGTAATTAATAAAGAAAAACATGTTGTTACAAATGACGTTGTTTATTTGATGGCGGATGAAGACGAAAATTGTTATATCGCTCAAGCAATCGAGCCATTAGACGAGCAAGGACATTTCATTAATGATAAAGTAACATGTAGATATATGGATACAGTGCTTGAAGTTGAAAAAGATAGAGTTGATTATATGGATTTATCTCCAAAGCAACTTGTATCTATTCCAACATCTTTAATTCCATTCCTTGGAAACGATGATACAGCCAGAGCCTTGATGGGTTCTAACATGCAACGTCAGGCAGTGCCATTGATTAGAACAGAAGCACCTATTGTTGGTACGGGTGTGGAACATAGAATCGCTTTAGATAACTGTGCTATCACAGTTTCAAAAGCAAACGGTGTTGTAAAATATGCCGATGCAAATAGAGTTATTGTTACAAACGATGACGGAACAGAAAGTGAATATGAAATCACAAAGTTCACAAAAACAAACCAAGAAAGTTGTATAAACGGAAAACCAATCGTTAGAGCAGGTCAAAAAGTTAAGAAGGGTGAAACCTTGATTGATGGTTATAGTTGCTCAGGCGGTGAACTCGCACTTGGTAGAAATATGCTTATCGCTTTCATGAACTGGGAAGGTTATAACTACGAAGATGCTATCTTGCTTAGTGAAAGACTTGTAAAAGAAGATATTTACACTTCTATCACATTAAAAGAAGAAGAAGTTAAATGTAGAACAACTAAACTTGGTGATGAAGAATTTACAAGAGATATTCCAAACCTTGGAGAAGATGTTTTGAAAGATTTGGATGAAAACGGTGTTATTAGAATTGGTGCCGAAGTTAAACCGGGAGATATCTTGGTTGGTAAAGTTACTCCAAAGGGTGAAACAGAGCCAACTCCAGAAGAAAGATTGTTAAGAGCAATCTTCGGTGAGAAAACTAAAGACGTTAAAGACACATCTTTAAGAGTTCCTCATGGAATTAGCGGTGTGGTTGTTGATATTCAAAGATTCTCTAGAAAGAATAAAGATGAATTAGAAACAGGCGTTAACGAGATGATTAGAGTAACTATCGCTCAAAAGAGAAAAATCAGCGTTGGTGATAAAATGGCTGGTCGTCACGGAAATAAAGGTATCGTTTCAAGAATATTGCCAGTGGAAGATATGCCATTCATGGCTAATGGTCAACCAATTGATATCGTTCTAAACCCATTAGGTATCCCTTCTCGTATGAACGTTGGACAGGTTTTGGAAGTTCATTTAGGCTTAGTATGTAAGGCTTTAGGAATTAAGATTGCCACTCCTGCATTCGATGGTGCAACAGAAAAAGATATTGCACAAATGTTAAAAGAAAATAATTTCCCTGAAAATGGTAAAATTCAACTTTATGATGGTAGAACTGGTGAACCATTTGAGAACCCTGTTACAGTTGGTTATATGTACTATATCAAACTAGAACACATGGTTAACGATAAAATGCACGCTCGTTCAACTGGTCCTTATGCTTATGTTACTCAACAACCTTTAGGTGGTAAAGCAATGTTCGGTGGTCAAAGATTCGGTGAAATGGAGGTTTGGGCATTGGAAGCATATGGTGCTAGTAAGTTGTTGCAAGAAATGTTAACAATCAAGAGTGATGATACAGAAGGTAGACTTGCTGCATATAAGGCAATCGTGGAAGGTACTCAGTTGCCAGAACCTTCAGTTCCAGAATCATTTAAAGTTATGATTAGGGAATTGCAAGGCTTGGGATTAGATGTAACACTTCTAAATAACCAAGGTAAAGAATTTGAATTAACAGATTTGAATAGAGATAATATTGATACGTTTGCAGAAGCAGTTAAAGCAAGACAACAAGAAGTGAACGATGTTGAATTAGAGTTCGACCAAGATAAGAATATGGAAGACGAACTTGAAACCGATGAAGATTTTGACCAAATTTTTGATGAATCTGCATTGTTTGATGATATTGATGAGGAAGAATAGGAGAGAAAATTATGTTTGAATTAAATAATTTAGCGAGCATTAAAGTTAATATTGCATCTCCAGAAAAAATTAGAGAATGGAGTCACGGCGAAGTTACTAAAAGCGAAACAATAAACTATCGTACTCATAAGCCAGAAACGGCAGGTTTGCTTTGTGAAAGAATTTTCGGACCAAAGAAAAATTGGGAATGTCATTGCGGAAAGTATAAAAGAATTCGTCATAAAGGCGTTATTTGTGATAAATGCGGAGTTGAAGTAACAAAAAGTTCAGTAAGACGTGAAAGATTCGGTCATATTGAATTAGCAACTCCCGTTGCTCACATTTGGTTTATGCAAAGCATTCCATCAAGAATTGGTTTGCTTCTTGGATTGAATAGTAAACAACTTGAAAGAGTGGTTTATTATGTAAGTTATGTTGTAATCGAACCAGGTAAAACCGGCTTTGCAAAGGGACAAGTTATATCTGATGCTGAATATAGAGAAGCAATAGATAAATATGGCTACGATTCATTCAAAGCAGGAATGGGTGGTGAAGCCATTAAAGAACTTTTAAGTGAAATAGACCTTGAAAAAGAAAGCGAAGAATTGAAAAAGGCTTCAAAAACTGCTAAAGGTCAAAAGAAATTAAAAATAAATAAAAAGTTAGAAGTTGTTGAAAGTTTAAGAAAGAGTGGAAACAGACCTGAATGGATGGTTCTAGATGTTATTCCTGTAATCCCACCAGATATTAGACCTATGATTCAACTTGATGGTGGCAGATTTGCCACAAGTGATATCAATGATTTATATAGAAGAATCATTAATAGAAATAATCGTTTGAAAAAGTTCATTTCTATCGGTGCTCCAGAAGTTATCGTTAGAAACGAAAAGAGAATGTTGCAAGAAGCAGTTGATGCCTTGATTGAAAATGGTAAACGTGGTAAGGCTGTTCAAGGACCAAAACAAAGAGAATTGAAGAGTTTAACTGCATCATTAAAGGGTAAACAAGGTAGATTCAGACAAAACCTTCTTGGTAAACGTGTGGATTATTCTGGTCGTTCTGTTATCGTCGTTGGTCCAGAACTTAAGATGTATCAATGCGGTTTGCCAAAGGAAATGGCTTTGGAATTATTTAAACCATTTATCATGAGAAAATTGGTTGAAAATAACGTTGCAATGAATTTCAAAACAGCAAAAAGAGTTATAGAAAAACAAAAACCAATCGTTTGGGATTTGTTGGAAGAAGTAATTGTGGATCACCCAGTGCTACTAAACCGTGCTCCATCATTGCATAGATTGTCTATTCAAGCCTTCGAACCAGTTTTGATTGAAGGTAGAGCAATTAGATTGCACCCTCTTGTTTGCGGTGGCTTCAACGCCGACTTTGATGGTGACCAAATGAGTGTTCACGTTCCATTAAGTCCTGAAGCAATTGCAGAAGCAAGAATTTTGATGCTTGCATCTAATAACGTTTTAAAACCAGCAGATGGTTATCCAATTGTAACACCAACGCAAGATATGGTTTTAGGTTCATATTACTTAACAGTTGAAAAAGACCATGGAAAAGGCGAGGGTAAGGCGTTTAAAGATGAAGACGAAGCAATACTTGCTTATCAATCAGGTGTTGTTGAAATCCAATCTAAGATTTTCGTAAGAAGAGTTGGTGAAATCAATGGTAAGAGAATTGCTAAAAGAATTCCAACCACCGTTGGTAAAATCATATTCAATAGTAGAATGCCTCAAAATATGGGATTCGTTGATAGAAGCAATGAAGAACATTTCCTAGATTATGAGATTGATTTCTTAGTAACTAAGAAAAAACTTGATGTTATCATTAAACAATGCTTCAATACTTTAGGCACAACTGCCACAGTTAAGATGCTAGATAGCGTTAAGGAATTAGGTTATAAATATTCCACAATTGGAGCAATCACAATTAACGTGTTTGATATGCAAATCCCAGCAGAGAAACAAGAAATTGTTGAACAAGTTGAAGCACAAGTTGCTCAAAATGATAAGTTCTATAGACGTGGATATATTACAGAAAGTGAAAAAATTGATAGTAACGTAAAACTTTGGAACGAAGCAACAGATAAGATTAAAGGCTTAGTTTTGAAGAAAATGGATATGCTAAACCCAGTTAGAATGATGGCAGACTCTGGTGCGAGAGGTACTGTTGGACAGGTATTACAACTTTGCGGTATGCGTGGTATTATGGCTAATACCTCAGGTAAAAAAGTTGACGTACCGGTTAAATCAAACTTTAGAGTTGGTCTAACTCCGCTTGAATATTTCTTATCAAGCCGTGGTGGTAGAAAAGGTTTGGCAGATAAGGTTTTAAAAACTGCAGACTCTGGTTACTTAACTAGAAGACTTGAAGCAGTTGCGCAAGAAATTATCATTTCAGAAGATGATTGTTTCAAAAATAATGGCGAAAAACCAAAGGGATTGCTTGTTACAGCAATAACTAAAGATAGTACTCCAGTTGCATCACTTCAACAAAGAATCATTGGTAGAGTTACTATTGATGATGTGCTTAATCCAAAAACTAAGGAAGTTATAATTCCTGCTGACACAATGGTTACAAAAGAAATGGCAGATAAGGCGGTTGAAGCCGGTGTTACTGCTGTTAATATTAGAACTGTTTTAACTTGTAGAAGTAAACATGGCGTTTGCGCTAAGTGTTATGGTAAGAACATGGCTAATAATGAGATGGTTCCAGTTGGTGAGCCAGTTGGTATTATCGCCGCTCAATCTATCGGTGAACCAGGTACTCAGTTAACAATGAAAACATTCCACACAGGTGGTGTTGCGAACGCAGCCGATATCACTCAAGGTTTGCCAAGAGTTGCTGAAATCTTTGAAGCAAGAAGACCAAAGGGTGTTGCCACAATCTCTGAAGTTGCAGGTAAGGTTGAAATTAAAGAAATCCAATCTGCAGGTAAAGATGGTGGTAAGTATTATGAAGTTTATGTTAGAAATTCTGAAGGTGATGGACATTATGTTATTCCATTTGGTGTTGTTCTAAAGGTTAAGAATGGCGAAATGGTTGAAGCCGGAACTGTTTTAACAGAAGGTTCAATCTATCCAAATGATTTATTACGTACTCGTGGCGTTAAAGATGTTCAAAACTATCTATTAAGCGAAGTTTTAAGCACATATTCTTCACAAGGCGTTGAATTGAATACAAAACACGTTGAAATCATCATTAAGCAAATGCTTAGAAATGTTAGGGTTGAAGAGAGTGGCTCAACAAACCTTCTTATTGGCGATGTTGTTGACCATTATATGTATGAACAAGAAAATGAAAGAGTATTGCAAGAAGGCGGAATTCCTGCCACTGCAAAACGTTTAGTTCAAGGTATAACTAAAGCATCTCTATCTAATCCAAGTTTCCTTGCTGCCGCATCATTCCAAGAAACATCAAAAGTTTTAACTGATGCTGCAATTAAGGGTAAAGAAGATAAACTTGTTTCATTAAAAGAAAACTTGATGATAGGTAAACAAATCCCTGCAGGTACTGGTTATCAAACTATTAAAACTCTAGTTCCAAAGGATTTGGAAGCAGAAAAAGAAGATAATTCTTTAATGGATGAAGAAACAAAGAAATTGTTTGAAGAAGTTGAAGAAGAATAATTTAAAAGCATTGGTTTATCCAATGCTTTTTGCTTTAAATATGGCTAGATAAAGAGTTGTTTTAAGGGTTTAAAAAATAAAAATTGGTTTAAAATTATAAGGGTGATTTTAGAAAAATAGTTTTAAATGAAGGTGATTTTTAAATAATGTATTGACATTTTTACGAAATTGTGTTATAGTTAAGTATCGTTAAAAGCGATATTTAAATGAATTGGTCTATGCTTTATAAGGTGAATGAAAATTCAAAAGTGTAGATATAAAAATTCATTTAAAAAGGGTGGAAGTTATTTTTTAGTTATTGAAATTTCAAATGAAATTTGCGGTAAAAAGGAGATAACCTATGGAAAATCTACAAGAAAAATATTCTATGCAAAATATTTATGGTGATATTTTCACAATCATCGGAGCATCAGGCGGTTGGATTGATGTTTCTGCCAATGTGAAAGATTGCATTATGGGAACAGTTAATGGTAAAGTGATTATGATTGATACTTCTCCATTAAAAAGATTTAATGATGTTAATATGTTTGGCGAGATTGATGCTGAAGCAAATATGCCAATTTCCACGGTGGGTGTTGTTAATCAATTGATTAAATGCGGAGTTTTGGAGCATGAACCATTTAGTTTGTTTAAAACAAATGTTAGAGAAGTGGCTGATTGCGTTCAATCTGCAAGAGAAACATTGCTAGATGGTAAAACTGTTACTGAACAAGTGCTTTTAGGCGAAAAAACAAAGCAATATGTTGATGCTGTTAAAGTTTCTGCAAAAGAAATGGGAGCCGAAGGCAAAGAATTTGCATAAATTTAAAAAAATACGACTTAAAACATTAAAAAAATTCGAAAAAATCGCATTTGCATTTTGCTTATGCGTTTTTTTTTGATATAATTTATTAAGTATGGAATAAATTATTGGGGTTAGTTATGAGAAAATTTGTTTATCCAGCAGTTATTTATTACGAACCTGATTCAAAGGTTTATGTCCTTGCAATTGAAGATTTGGGCATTTATGTTGAAGGTGATTCGGTTGAAGAAGCGCACTCTAGGGGTGAGCAATTTTTGGCTACTTTCTTGGAGCAAAGTTTGAAAGACCAAGAAGAATATGAGTTGCCAACTCCAATGGATTTTGAAACTCTAGTTCAAGATAATCCAAAAAATATCTGTGTGCTTGTGGAAGCCACATTAGATGATAAAAATAAGAGTATTCATAGAAAATAAAGGCAGGATTTCGCCTTTTTTTTTTTGAGAAAAGAAATATATGGAAGTAAGAAATTATATCGGCAAGATTGTAAAAGTTAAAATGGATAGACCATTGGGGAGTGTGCATCCAAAGCATGGTTTTATTTATTCAGTTAACTATGGTTTTATTCCAAACACAATTTCAGGAGATGGTGAAGAATTAGATGCTTATGTTTTGGGCGAACATAAACCACTTGAAACCTTTGAAGGTAGAGTTATTGCAGTGATTCATAGATTGAATGACGATGATGATAAATTGGTGGTTGTGAAAGACGGAAAGCAATATTCAAACGAGCAAATTGATGCTTTAGTGGAATTTCAAGAGCAATGGTTTGAGCATGAGATTATAAGATAAAAAAAACTAGATATTAAATTCATATCTAGTTTTTTTTATTATTTATATAAATCAATTAATTTTTTCCATTCTTTGATATTGTTTTCGTCTGGCTTTAGATTCTTATTGTTTTCAACGAAAACAAAATTTGAATGGGTTTTGCTTTTTATTTCTGCTAAATATTCATTTAACCCCTCAGTTATATAAACCATTCCATCGTGAGCAATAACTTTAATAGGTTTTAATTGTTTTCCCTTAAGCGCCTTGTTTGCCAATTTGTCCACTTTCTTTCCATTAACCTTTTGGCAACTTTCAATCGCCAAAACAGGTATATTGTTTCTAGAAATATTTATTATTGCATTCATTTTATCTAGAGTTTTATCTAAATCATTATTGTAAATAACGAAATCATAATTTGTCATTTGCTTTTGTTCGTGCTTATACACTTTTAAACGATTTTTAATTTGTTTTTTATTGGTTTGACGATTTATAAGGCGATTTTTAAGCACTTTTTTATCTGCAGTAAGAAATACAGACACTATGTTTAATTTGTCTTTTAAAAGGGTTTTAACGTTGCTAACGCCCAAAACTGTTAAATCTTTAATAATTGTTTTATCTTTCTTTGCCTGATTTTTTAATTCAGAAATACTTATTCCGTAATAATGGTTGTTGAACTTATCAAATTCAAGAATATCGCCTTTTTCAATCATTTTTTCAAACTCTGCATTTGATGGAACAAAGTAATAAACATTCTCTTTATCGTCCACTCTTCTAGGTCTTGAAGTGTGTGACCTTAAAAATTCGATTTCGTTATCTTTACTCATTAATGTGTTTATAACAGTATTTTTACCAACTCCTGATGAACCAGAAACAAATACAAATAGATTATTGCTCATAATAAACTCCTTTTATCTTACTTCTTTAAACTTTTTGTGTGTTTAACGATATTGCTTTCTTTTTTATAGGTTTTAAACGTTATATCGGCGTTTAAAAGTTTTTTTGCTCTTTTGGATTTAACATTAATTGAGTGACAATGAAAGCATGAAATGTCTAATGCTTCCCAAACGAAAACCCATGCTGCAATTTCCACTAGAGAATAAACAAACAATGATTTTTCATTCAAGTTAAATACAAATAAACAAGTTAAAAAAGATATTCCAATAAGAAATAATATTGATGCCAAGATTAATAAACGTTTCTTTTCTGCATGTAATTCAAGCAAGTATTCCGCATAAGATTTTCTAAATGTGGTTATTGCTTCTTTCTTGGTTTTGGAATCGGGCATCTTTTCCAAATAGATATCTAAATCTATATCTTTATTTATGGGAATGTAGTTTGCTATATTGGTTATATGATCGTCCACATCTTTATCTATTTGTTTATTGCTCTTCAAAGAATAAGGAGAATAGAAATCGTCTATATCTTCTAAACCAATTTCAATCAAACCTTTTTCTCGTCGATTGTAATATGAATTATTAAATTTTTTTAAATCAAACTTTTCTTCTTTTTCTTCCATGATATTTTTTACTTTAAAACAAATATTGGGCTAAGATTTTTTGGTGACGCAACATCTATCTTGATATTAACGCCCACAATTATGCCTTTTGAAGCAAGATAATCTTTGATTGTAGTGTATGCTAAATCAGGAGTATTATTTTCTTCACTTAAGTGGGCAAGTAAAACTTGCTTTGTTTTGCCATATGCTAATTGCTCTATAACGCTCGCACTAGTAAGATTGCTCAAGTGTCCATTCGGCCCTAAAATTCTTGCTTTTAGATATGAAGGGTAGTGCGGATTTGCTTTTAATCTATCTGGATCGTGATTAGATTCTAATATAACTAATTTGCTATCCACTAAGTTTCCAACTATCTCATCGGTTACGTGACCAAGGTCGGTGGCGATGCTAAATTTAACGCCATTATTCTCAATCGTATAGCCCACGCAAGCAGGTACATCATGCGGAAGATTAAAAGGTTGAATATGGAAATCTCCAATATCAAAAGGCAGGCGGTTGAAGAAAATAAAGTTTTCCGATGGAATACTTTTTGCTTTTTGCATTATTCCATATAGAGCATCTTCATGACAATAAATTGTTGTGCCATATCTTTTTGCTAAGTTGTTGATTCCGCAAGTATGGTCGAAATGTTCATGAGTAACTAAAACGCCATCTATCTCGCTAGGACTAATTCCTAAAACTTGTAGTTTTGCTGTAAGTTCGGAAATAGTTATTCCACAATCTATTAATATTTTTGTATTTTCGGTATAAACAATTGTGCAGTTTCCTTTAGAGGAACTTGCTAATGTACAAATTTTCATTGGTATGTCCTTTTAAGTAATTAGATTGTAACAAATTATGACAAATTTTGCAAATAAAATGATTGCCTAAAACTATGGTAAATTATGTAAATGAGATAAAAAATAGCAAAAGTTTTGTCTTTTGCTATTTGAAAACATTTCTTTATTTAATTACAACTTTTCCGTTAATCCAACTATCAAAGAATCCTTGCAAATCTGTGTGTGAAACTTGTTCAAAAATTCCTAGTAAATGGTCTGGTGTAACGTTCTGAAACTTATATGTTTCGAAATATGTTTGAACTGCTTTTAAGAACTTTGCTTCTCCAAGTAAATTCCTTAGTTCGTTGAAGAATAACATGCCTTTTACATATGTAACGTAAACATATTCAGGTTCAGTTTTATATTCGTCTAATGCTCTACACATAGATGTGTCCACATCGCCTAAAACAGATGTGTATAAATCCACAAATGTAACCCAACTAGAAGTGGTGTTTTTAATCACTTCGTTTGCGTCAACATTGTATTCGGGATTGTTCTGATAAAATAAATTTGTTGAGTATTCAGTTAAACCTTCGTCTAACCAACCAAATCTAAATTCGTCGTTTCCAACAAGTCCATACCACCATTGGTGAGCAATTTCATGAACAATTACATTAATATAATCTGCTTTCTCTGCAGTGTCGTCACTAATTAAAACTAAATTTGGATATTCCATTCCACCATGCACAAAATTAGATTTAACAACAGATAAGGTGGAATAAGGATATTCGCCAAATAACTCGTTGAATGTGTTTAAAGAATCCACGCTTGCTTTTAAAAATTCTTCAGGATTTTCTTCGTCATAGTAATAATATTTAACGTTTGTTTTGCCAACTTGTTCTTCTAGAACTCCAAATTTTTCAGATAAAACAAATGCATAATCTCTAACTGCTAGAGCGTTAATAGAATAAGATTTCTTGTTTTCTTCTTCTTGAACGGATTTAATTTCTCCAGTTGTTGCTAAGATTAAATTAGAAGGTGCTGTTAAATTTACATTATAATTTGCCATGTAGGAATAGAATGGATCACCGTTATAATTATATGGCTCTTTAACCCAATCTTCTTCATAAACGCAAAGAATAGGGTAGAAATTGGCACAATTTATAGTGTTATTGCCATAACCGAACCTGTGATTGATGTTTGGCAACTGAACGTTATATGTAAATGTAAGGTCGATGCTAGAACCAATCTCTAATGGTGAAGATAATTCCACTTTTAAAAAATCCTTATCTGTGCCATCTAGATTGTAGGTTAAATCAGCGGAGTTGTTTTGTACTGTTTGAATTTCAATTTTTCCATAACTTTCACCATTTGGATATGCTTTAACTTTGCTAAGAACACCAACTGGTTTGTTTACTGCACCTTCGCTAAATGCTGCTGGATATAGGTGAAAATATAATTCATTTAGTGAAGTGTCGGTTGGATTTTTGAGTTTTAAATTTTGAGTTACATTTAATGCGTGAGAGTCGTTTAAATATTCGATATCTAATGAATAAGTGCTTAAATCTTTAGATACTTTTTCAAGTGTTAAAGAACAAGCCGAGCCTAAGATTACAAATGCAAAAATGAATAATAAACTTAAAAGTTTTTTCATAATATTCTCCTTTTAAAATAATAAAGTTAGATAGTAGATTAAAAACATTGTAAGTAATATGATGCCTTGAATTCTATTAGTTTTTCCTTTCCTTGCAATTGGAATATATAGAACAAGTAAGGATAAAATTATAACTGGCAAGGCAATCCAAATTATATTTTTTTCTAAGTGTAGGGTGTTGCCATTCATGATTGTGGTTGTGCCAACTAGAAGTGTGGAACTTAAGATATTTGCTCCTAGTGTGTTGCCAATTGCAATATTTGTGGAATGAAGTCTTATGCTATTAATTGCAGTTACAAGTTCTGGAAGGCTTGTCCCCATAGCCACAATTGTTACTCCTATTATATGCTCACTAATACCTAATAAATGTGCAATATTTTCACCACTGCTTACAAGCATTTTAGCACCCACTGTAACAAATATTGCCCCAAGAATAAAAGCGAGTATCACCACCACTAATTGTTTCTTATAATTCTTGGGAACAGCCTGAACCTGAATACCTTCTATTTTTATTTTTCTGTTTGCATCTATAATGTTTATGACAAAAAATGTAATAAAAATGACAATAAGTGATATTCCTGTAAAAAGGTTTAAGAAATTAAATATTCCTAAGATAAGAAGATATAGGCAAGTGAAAAGAAGTATAAAGAAATTTTTTCGAATGTTTTTTGCATCAACCTTTTGCGGTGAAAAGAACACGCATAAACCTATTATAAATAAAAGGTTAAATAACACGCTTCCGATTGCGTTTCCAATTGCTAAGTCGTTTAGATTGCCAACGGAACTAAAAACTGTAACGGATAATTCAGGCAGAGTTGTTGCAAGAGAAACAATCGTTGCACCTATTAATATTTCTGGAATGCCTGTTATCTTGCTAATCTTAAGAGCGTTTCTAACAAGCATGTTTCCGCCATAGATGATAAAGGCTAGTCCTATTATGAAGAGTAAAGAAAAGAGAAGTGCTTTCATAAATTAATCTCCTAGAAACATATTACTAACCAAAAACATAATATATTCTTAAAAAGGATGAAAACACTCTTAATTTTATTTTGAAAAAAAGGAATTGTTGTGTAAAATGTATAAATGAAATTATAAAAGTTGGAAATGGAGAAATGTTAAAGAATAGTTTTATTTATTCAAAAGATGATGTTGTTGAAAAAGTTGTGTCATCTAAAGAAGGTTTAACGGAAGAGGACGCAAAAGAAAGGTTGCTTAGAGGCGGTAAAAATGAAATAAAAGAAAAGCCAAGAAGAAATGGCTTCCTTAGATTTTTAGACCAATTTAAAGATATGATGATTTTGGTTTTGATTATCGCTTCCATTGTTTCGGCTATTCTTGTGTTTATAGAACCAGAACCTGATTATATTGAACTTGTTGATAGTGGGGTTATACTTTTAATAGTAATCATAAACGCGATCATAGGATTTGTTCAGGAGAATAAAGCAAATAAGGCTCTTGATGCTCTTAAAAATTTAAATAAACCTTTTGCTAAAGTTATGCGTGAAGGTGAACTTAAAAAGATTAAAAGCGAAGAGATAGTTGTTGGTGAT
Organism: uncultured Clostridia bacterium; assembly: GCA_934754335.1. GTDB lineage: Bacteria > Bacillota > Clostridia > Christensenellales > UBA1242 > UBA11490. The sequence goes on along the minus strand of CAKVHY010000004.1, from coordinate 45,304 downwards.
ATAGTTATCTTGGAAGCGGGAGATATTGTTCCTGCGGATTTAAGATTAATTGAAAGTAAATCTTTAAAAATTGAAGAAGCATCGCTTACAGGCGAAAGTTTGCCAACTGCTAAAGATGCAGAATTGGTCTTGAAGGCTGATACTCCTTTAGGTGATAGAAAAAATATGGCGTTTGCTTCTGGCGTGGTTAGTTATGGTAGAGGCGTTGGCGTGGTTGTTGCAACTGGCATGGACACTGAGATGGGCAAGATTGCCACGATGCTTAGCGTTGAAGAAAATAACACCACTCCGCTTCAGGGTCAGTTGGCAAAAACTGCAAAGTACTTGTCGTTCTTAGTTTTAGGCATTGCATTTGTGGTTTTCGTTATGCAAGTGATTGTTGGTGGATTTAATGCGGAAAGTATTAAAAGTAGTTTCTTAACAGCGGTGGCCATTGCGGTGGCGGCAATTCCTGAAGGTTTGCCTGCGGTGGTTACAATCGTGCTTGCGCTTGGCGTTAAACGAATGAGTGAAAAGAAGGCAATTGTTAAAAACTTGCCTGCTGTGGAAACATTAGGTTGTTGCCAAGTAATCTGCTCAGATAAAACAGGTACTTTAACTTTAAATAAAATGACCGTTAAAGAATTGTACACTTTAGACCGTGGTACATTTTATAAAGAAGATTGTGATTTTGTGGATAAAGGATTGGAGCATTTAGTACGTGGCTTGGTTCTTTGTAATGACACAATTGAAAATAAGGACGATTTAGTTGGCGATCCAACGGAAACGGCACTTGTGGCATATGCAAGAAAGATTGGATTAACAGTTAGAGAAATTAAGAAAACATATAAAAGAATTGACGAAATTCCTTTTGACAGTAAAAGAAAGTTGATGTCCACGGTGCATCTAGAAGGTGAAACTGAGAAAAAGATTTCCTACACGAAAGGTGCTGTGGATATGTTGCTAAAAAGGTGTACAAAAATCTTAGCGGAAGATAAGGTTAGAGATATCACCGAAGACGATATTACAGAAATTAAAAAAGCAAATAGGGAAATGGGTTATGATGCGTTAAGAGTTTTGGCTCTTGCGTATAAAACTAAAGACTTTGGATTAGACGAACTTGAAGATGATTTGATTTTCGTTGGACTTGTGGGAATGATAGATCCGCCAAGACCTGAAGTTAAGAGTGCTGTTGAAACTTGTAAGAAAGCAGGCATGAAGCCTATAATGATAACTGGTGACCATCTAGACACTGCAAAAGCAATTGCTAAAGAAATCGGAATATTTGAAGAAGGAACTTTAGCAATTACTGGTGCCGAACTAGATAAGATGAGTGATGAAGAGTTCTTGGAAAAGTTGCCAGATATAAGAGTGTTTGCTAGAGTTAGCCCTGAGAATAAGGTTAGAATTGTTAAAGCGTTTAAGAGCATGAAAGTTATTGTGGCGATGACTGGCGATGGTGTTAACGATGCTCCATCAATTAAAAGTGCTGATATCGGAATCGGCATGGGAATTACAGGAACAGATGTTTCTAAAAACGTTTCTGATATGATTTTAAGTGACGACAATTTCGCAACAATTATAACTGCAGTGGAAGAAGGCCGTAAGGTTTATGCAAATATTAAAAAAGCAGTTCAATACTTGTTGTCTGCAAACATTGCTGAAGTGTTGTGTTTGTTTATCACCACACTTATGTCACTTATCTTGAAAAAACCATTAATGTTTTTAAGTGCGATTATGATTTTGTGGGTAAATCTTGTAACAGATAGTTTGCCAGCACTTGCACTAGGTGTTGAAAAAGCAGAGAAAGATATAATGCTCAAAAAGCCAAGAAAAACAAATTCAAGTTTGTTTAGTGGAAAAACTGGTAGAGAAATTATAATCCAAGGTTTGATGCAAACTGCTCTAACGATGTTCTCGTTCTTAATGGGGGTATTTGTATTTACAAATGGAACTGAAGCCACAGTTCTTGACCATAGGCAAGCAATGACAATGGCGTTTATCACATTATCGCTTATTCAGTTGTTCCATTCATATAACACTAGGTCGCAAAAACAATCGCTTTTCTCTTCAAATCCGTTTCAAAATAAATTTTTAAACATTTCATTCTTGGTTGGACTTGTGTTGGTTATTATTCCATGTGTTGTTCCTTTCTTCCAAACATTCTTTGAAACTGCAAGTTTAAGTGTGGGGGAATGGTTGGTGGCAATCGGAAGTGCTGTTGCAATAATTCCAATGGTTGAAATTGAAAAAGCAATTCTTAGAAGAATTTCTAGGGGAAAAGAAAATAAATAAAGATTTTGGTAGATTAAAATTATAAATTTTAGTCTGCCATTTTTATTTTTTTATAAAAACTTAAAATTTATTTTTAATTTGTTTGTTTAGTTTGTTTAATTGTAGTATCATAAATAATGCTTTGGAGAAAAACGATGTGGCTAAAAAATAAAAAGGTTGTTTTAACTGGTGCTTCAAGCGGTATCGGAAAAGAAATAACTAAAATTCTAATAGAAAAATATGATTGCTTTGTTTTGGGAATTGGACAAAATGAGCAAAATATGATTGAGTTAAAAAATTTGCTAAAAGAAAGATCACATCATTTTTCATATAACTTATTTGACGTTTCTAATAAAGAAAATTGGGATAAATTTGTAAAAGAATTAGAAGATAAAAATTGGGAAGCAGATATGCTTATAAATTGTGCAGGAATGTTGCCTAAATTTGATAGATTTGAAAATTATAGTCTAGAACTTTTAGATGAAGTTATGAAAACAAATTTCTATTCTGCAGTTTATGCAATTAAGGCAATGTTGCCAATATTAAAAAAATCTCAAAGCCCTGCAATTGTTAATGTTTCAAGTTCAGCAAGTCTTTGTGCGTTGCCGGGGATTACTTATTACACTGCCAGTAAGTCGGCGCTTAAAAACTTTACTGAAGCACTTGCAAGTGAATATAAAAATAAGATATATGTGGGTTTAATTTGCCCGGGTTTTACAAGAACAAATATATTTAGAAATCAGAATAAACAGGTTGAGAAAAGCATCGTTTATAAATTTTCAATGAACGCAGATAAGATGGCGAAAAAGATTGTTAAAGCAATAAAAAGAAAGAAAAAACGTGCGGTGATTGGTTCAGATGCACGCCTTATGAATATGCTATATAAACTTTGCCCTAAAAGTGCAGGAGATATTTGTGGCAGGGTTTTGAAAAAGTTTAAAGTTGAATTGTTTGAAGATGTGTTTAAAGAAGGAGGGCAAGAATGAAAGAGTTTGTAGTTAAATTAAAAGAGGCATTTTTCTCTATCATGCCAATCTTTTTGATTGTTACTTTGCTTACAGTTACAGTAACTCCAGTAAGTCGAGAAATGTTTGTTTCATTCTCGTTCTCTTCGGTTTTGCTTGTGATTGGAATGGCACTATTCAACATAGGTGCTGATGCGTCTATGATTCCAATGGGTTCAAGTATTGGTAGTGGGCTTGCCAGTTCGAAAAAACTAAAATTGATGTTGATTTGCGGATTACTTATTGGGTTTATAATTACTTTTGCTGAGCCAGATTTATCTGTTTTGGCAGAACAAAGTGGAATAAATAAATGGTTGTTTATTTTTGTGGTTTCGTTAGGCGTTGGAATATTTTTGTTGTTAGCAGTGCTAAGAATTGTATTTTCAATTAAGTTAAACTTGTTGTTGGCAATTAGTTATGGATTAGTATTTATTCTTGCATTTTTTGTTCCGCATAATTTCTTGCCTTTGTGTTTTGATTCGGGAAGCGTAACAACAGGTCCAATATCTGTTCCATTCTTGATTGCGTTTGGGCTAGGGCTCGCCACGATTAGATCAAGTAAACAATCTGAAGATGATTCGTTTGGATTGATAGCCCTTAGTTCGGCAGGACCAATCTTGGCGGTGATGATAGTTGGGTTATTTATGCCAAAAGATTTCGTTCCGCACGCAAGCGTTTATGGAGTTAGTCCGATTGGTTCCACCCTTTTAAATAATATGCTTGAAGTGTTATTAATTTTGCTTCCGATTGTTGTGATATTCTTTATTTTCCAATTTACGATGTTAAAATTGCCAAAGAGTAAGATTGTTAAAATTTGCATTGGATTATTCATGACGTATATAGGAATTGCGTTGTTCCTGACTGGTGTTACAGCGGGCTATTTGCCATTGGCATATAAAATAGGTGGAGAACTTATTGCTAGTGATTACTCTTGGATCTTGTATCCACTTGGTTTCTTGCTTGGTTACTTTGTTATCTCAGCAGAGCCAGCGGTTCACGTTCTAAAAAAACAAGTTGAAGAAATCACTGGCGGAAAATTGAAACAAAAAACCATTTTGATAGCAATTAGTTTGGGTGTTTCAATTGCGGTGTTCTTGGCAACTTTGAAAGCACTATTCAATATTCCAATCCTTGCATTGTTAATTCCTTTGTATGCAATCACAATAGGTTTAAGTTTTGTAAACCCACCAGTATTTTCAGGAATTGCATTTGATGCTGGCGGAACAGCCACTGGTGCAATGGCAGTTTCATTCATTCTTCCTTTCTTAAGCGGAGTGATGGCGGAAGGTAGTGCGTTTGGAACTGTGGCGCTTATCGCTTGTATGCCGATTTTGGCATTACAATTGCTTGGATTATTCTATACTATTAAAGTTAAGAAACTCGAAAAAGAAACAGATGGAAAGAGAAGAAGAAAAACCGCAATTGAAGTTGTGGATTTTGAATATTAAAAAGGGGGCAAATAATGAAGAAGATAAAAGCACCTTTCGAAATTGTTGGTGTTATAGTTAAAAGAAATATGTCAGATAAAGTGGTTGAAATCTTGAAAGCCAATTCTTCAGATTTTCATTTGGTGTGTATGGCTGAAGGAACAGCATCCACGCAAGTTATGGAAATGTTTGGATTCGGAATGGAATCTAGAGAAGTGGTTTGGGGTCTTATAAAAACCGAAGAGATTAAAAACACTTTGGAGATTTTAAGCAAAAAAATGGATTTTGATGATTCCACAAACGGAATTGCGTTTACATTGCCTTTAACTGGAGCCACGAGCGTGGTGCTAGAAATGGCAAAAAACTTAGGAGGTAAGAAGAATGAAAACTGATTATGAAATGATTGTTTCAATCGTAAATAGGGGCTATTCAGATTACGTGGTTAATGCGTCTAGAGAAGCAGGTGCAACTGGCGGAACAATAGTTTTTGCAAGGGGAACAAACCATAATGGTGAAAAAGATTCGTTCATGGGCGTTTCAATTGAGCCGGAGAAAGATATAGTTTTAATAATCGTTAATAGCGAAGATAGAAAAAAGGTTATGCAACATATCTGCGATAGTACTTCTTCTCTTCAAAAGGAAGGCAATGGCATTTGCTTTAGTTTGCCTGTTACAAATGCAGTGGGATTGAGAAGTATTAGAAAAAAACATCTGTTAGGAGTTTTGAAAGAACACCAAAAAGAACTTAAAGAAAAAAGAATGAATAAAGTTTCTAAACAAACTGCTTCCACAAAAGAAATAAAGCCTGAAAGTAAAGAGACAAAGAAAGAAAAGTAGAAATTAAAAATCTTCCAAATAATGTGGCATAATTTAACAAAAAATAAGAGCAAAAGGACTAGCACTTTTGAAACTAGCGGAATAAAAAATAGAAACAATGTAAATTTGATATAAATTTCCTTTATTTTTAATTAAAATTATCCATGTAATATCATGATTGTTTGTCAAAAATACAATCATGATAAATTTTTTAATTAAGTTAATGTGTTAGATTATTATTTTTTTTTCTTTTTCCTTATTTTTGTGATAAGTAGAGAAAACGTTAATATAAAAGCCACCCCTATAAAAAGTGAAATTATTATTGGAATATTGTCTGAACTGCTTTGCTTTAGATTATTATTGTTGTTATAATTCGGATTATCGGGATTTGGATCAATAGATTCTTCTTTTTGTAATTTTATTATCATTGTTGTACTTTTGTAATTATCCTTGTTTTCGCCCACATAGATTGCAGTTGCACTTATTAAATTATCCACCAATAAATCTGAATCTTCCCATTGCCAACCTTCAGGCAAGTTGATATCAGACAAGATTGTTGCATTGCTAGGAATTTTTATTTCACTATTGGGTTTTATTGGCACATCTATTGGCAAAATTTCAAACTCTAAAATTAAACTTCCTATGTATTTCCCCATTCCATTTATTATGATCTTAGCAATGCCAACATTTATGTTGTTTTTATAGGAAATGGTAAAATCTATATTTTCAATTAAAGTTTGTGAATTTAGGGTTAAATTTACCTTTGGACAAAGTTCTTGACCAGTAAAAGAAACAGAAGAAATGTTGTCATTTTGAGCAGTAGAAATATCAATTTTTTGTTCAGGCTCATCTTTTTCTTGTAAAACCGTATAAACTTTTATTCTTCCAGCATAATTTATGCTATTCCAACCATAAGAAGATTTGTAATGTGTGTTTTCACTTGAATTAAGTGAGTATAGAATATATACATCTCCGCCACTAAGGCTACTCACACTTATAACAACTGAATAATATGTGCCATTATCAATTTTTGCTAAATTATCTAACATAATTGTGTGATATCCACCATAATCTAAAACCCGCTCGCCACTGGCAGACAATGTTCCGCTTTCTGGGTTTTCAAGGTCGGTTAGGTTGGTGTAGATTTTAACATTGCAGGTTATGTTATAACCATAAGTTGCCACATTAACCGCTTTCACATATTCGTTATGAGTGTTATCACTTTTCTTTGCCATAAATACATTTGAAACGCATTTTGAATTGATTTCACTTCGTATCGGTGCACGTAGATCATTGTCGTAAAAATAGTTAAAGTCAAATTCCGACTTGTTTGCATATTTAAACCCGCAAGTATTACCAATTGCACTATCATAAGAAAGGTAAAAGTAAGGAAGAGAATTATAACTATTTTTAATTATCCAACCACCATTTTGACTGGCGATTTTGGGCCGAAAATTGCTTGCAGGAATCGTGTCGTCCCACCCAACGATGGTTATTGCGTGAGGAATTCCAGCAGCAGTTTCACCTTTTGTGTTATAGAAATTCTCTTCTCGAGCATTGTAATATGACCCAGTTATTGCTCCATATTTAGCAATTGCTTTTTTTATTTCAGCTATTCTGTATGGCCCAGTTTTATATAAGTCAATTTGTTCGGCGTCTAATAGTCGATATAGATTGTTTTTATAGGCATCGGCTTTTATAGACACATTTCCCGCTACAGGAGCACACCATTGGGATAACATTAAAAAGGTGTTATATGAATCTCCTGGTACATTCCATTCATCATTTGAATAAACGCCGATAGTGTTTCCTAGCGGGTCTGTATCTCTGTTGTATGTTCTGTATGCAATTTGTTTTGGAGAAAAACGCAGAGTGTCTTTTGTGTTATTGTCCAAGTTATCTTTTAAAACTGATGTTTCAGACGCACTTGCAGTTGCATAAGCCCAGCAAATATCTGTGTCTCCTTGGTCAAGATTTGGGGTTACGATATTATAATCACAACTGTTATATTTCTCTTGACTGGCGATTTCATCAATACTCATTGTGTTAAGTGTAATTACATTAGATGTTGTGTTAGCGAAAACAATTTCATGCTTAACTATGGTTGTAAAACATGATAAAAGCAATATTAACAATGCTAAAACAATAATTGTTTTCGTTTTTTGTCTTTCAAAACATTTTTTCATAATATAGTGTTAACATATTTTGCTATTTAGAGCAAATAAAAATTGATGTTTTTAAAACTCACATAAGAAACGAAAAGGAACAATACAATGTTCCTTTTCGTTTTAGTTTCAAAAATTATTAATTAACTTGCTTTTATTTTTTATCTTCTTATAATTTCTTCTAATATTTGAACTGCGTTTGTGGCAGCACCTTTTCTTATATTATCTGCTGTGGTTATAAAGTGCAAAATTCTAGGATTATATAAATCTTTTCTTATTCTTCCCACCATCACATCGTCTTTCCCGCTAGAAAGCGACGCCAAGGGGTAAATATTCAAAGATGGGTTATCATATAAAATTATTCCTTTGTAGCCTTTTAAGGCGTTTCTGGCCTGATTTAAGTCTATTTCTTTTTCAAACTCAGCACTAATTGAAACTGTATGGCTATTTAAAACAGGAACTCTCACGCACGTTGCAGAAATAGGAACATTATCTAGATTTAAAATCTTATTGGTTTCATTCACCATTTTTATTTCTTCTTCAGTAAAACCATTATCTAAAAATGCCCCTATATGAGGAAGGCAATTATTTGCTATAGGGTGTGGATAGAATATGTTAGATTTGCCTTCAAGTGAATTTTTTAAATCTTCAATTCCTTTTTTTCCGCTTCCACTCACCGCTTGGAATGTTACATAATTTATTGCCTTCAACTTAAATAAATCGTGCAAAGGTTTTAAGGGTAACACGCATTGAATTGTGCTACAATTTGGATTTGCTATTAATTTATCTTCTTTTCTTATATCTTCAAAATTAACTTCAGGAACAATTAATGGAACGTCTTTTTCCATTCTAAAAGCACTGCTATTATCTATAACAATTGTGCCCATTTGAGTGAACACTCTTGCAAATTCCTTAGAGATTTTTCCGCCCGCACTAAACAAAGCGAAATCTATTTTCTTATTTTCAATATTTTCTTTTGAAAGAGTTTGAACTTTATATTCCTTATTATTAAATACTAAAACTGTTCCTTCGCTATTGGCTGATGCAAAAAGATATAAATTGTTAATGGGGATTTTTCTCTCTTCCAAAACTTCAAGCATTTTTCTTCCAACTAATCCTGTTGCACCGCAAACTGCCACATTATATTTTTTCATTAAACTTTCCTTCTATAGATTAAATTGATTTTGTAATTTTTCTAATATTTCTTTTGAGTACATTTTCTCCACTGTTATAGATAAAGCAAACTCGCTCATAGATAAATTGAATACATTATATTTTGATACTACCGAGATAATATCGTTTGTAAGATTAGGGTGGGTGATAAATCCAAGACCTGCTATTGTTATTTTAGATAAACTATTTATCTCAATGCTGGTTAAACTTTTAAGCAAATCTTTTTCTTCCAAACTTCTAAGCAAACTTTCGCTTTTGTTTTCTTCTATTAAAAACGATATAAATTTAAGGTTTCCGCTAGTTGTGATTGAAAGCATATCGAAATTGTTAAGTTCTTGTTTGTTTAATTCTAATAACTTCTTAGCAACTTCGCTTTTTTCTTTATCTAAACTAATGCTTACAGCCGATATATTTTCTTTTAAAGCCAAACCCGAAATGTGCTCGTGTTCCAAACTTCTATTCATAACGAATGTTCCTTTTTCTTTATTTCTTTCTAATGACTTTCCAAGATAAATTGGAATGCCATATTTTTTTCCAATCTCCACGCTTCTTGGCTCTAACACTTTTGCTCCGCCCAATGCAAGTTCTATCATCTCTTCATAAGCAATTTTTTTAATTGGTTTTGCATTGCTTAAAATCCTTGGGTCACATGTGAAAATATGCTCCACGTCTGTATAGATTTCGCACCTGCAATTAAGTGCACTAGCAAGTGCCACCGCAGTTGTATCTGATCCACCACGACCAAGCGTTGCAATTTCTCCTTTCTCATTTACTCCTTGAAAGCCAGTGATGATAACAATAAAATCTTTATCTAACTTTTCAATTATTTTTTTAGTGTTTATGTTTTCAATATAAGATTTTGTGTAAGCTCCTGAAACTTTTATAGGTACTTGAAAACCATTAAATGAAATTGCCTTAACTCCTATTTCATTTAGAGCGATTGATAGCATGCTGGCGCTTATATTTTCACCAGTTGAAACCAATGCATCGTAATCTCTAAGATTTGGAGAATTGCTAATTTCTTTAGATAGGGCAATAAGGTTATTTGTAGTTTTCCCCATCGCACTCACAACCACCACTAATTTATTATCTATATTTTCTTTTACGTATTTTAAATGTTCGGCAACCGCCTTAATATGCTCGCTTGTTGCTAAACTAGAACCACCATATTTTTGAACTATCATTTGTATAAAAAACCAGCCTTTTAAAATGTTTCTATTTTTTCAATCAGCCTTTTGGTTAGTTCGTTAACTCCCTTAAAATCCATATTCTGAATATAATACTTCTCAATTTGTTTATGATAAGTTATTGCTTTTTCAATCTCACTTCCTGACAATTTTATTAAGTTATTTAACAATAAATCAATATTTTTATCTTTTGAATTATATATATCTTTTGTTGTTATTTTTAAATTCAAATCAGGGATTATGACTGCATCTATATAGTTTATGTCAAAAAGATTAGGTAAAACAATTAAATCGTAATGCAATTTCTCTAACTTTAAGATTAATGCTTTCAAAAATTTGTCTGCATTTGAAAAAGATAAATCTAATATTTTTTCGTTAAGATTATTTGGAAGTTCATTTATGCCTTCGCCTACAAACGAACTTAAAAATAGATATCTTGTTTCACTTTTTCTATGTTGATTTTTTAAATCTAATTCTTTTATAAACCTATTAGTTTTTGGTTTAAACTTATCGTCTTTTTCCAAAATTAACTTATTTTGAAAAATGTGATATGCTGAATTTAAGTAATTGTAAGCATAGGCATAGCATCTTTTTTTCTCTGCTAATCTCTTTAACATTTTGGATTTCTTGGCTCTAACATTATCTGAAATAAACACTCCCAAATCTATAATTTCCTCCTTTGCGTTTGGAAGTGTGGTTTCTGTAATGTGAGGCGCAGTCCCATCAACTATTGCAATATTTCGTTCCACTAAATGAATTCCATCTAGGCTATTTGGATCGGACGAACAGTGAAATAATTCCACTTGTTCTCCTTTAGATAAAAAGTGATTTGCCACTGTTTTTAAAAGGGTGCTTTTTCCAGTACCTGGTCCGCCTTTTAAAATGTAAAGATATGAATCTTTTAAACTTGAATTTATAAAATTAAAATTGTTTTTAAAACCTGTGCCAGTGTTGGCACTTGCAAAATAATGTGTTAAGTTTTCCATATTTTAAGATATTAATTTTTTTTCAAAATTGTTAATTTTAACACTAAACTTTTTTTATTCATAAATCTTTCTTAGGAGGAAGGTTTAATGAGATATTTTATTGATGTTTCGGATAAAAGAAACAAGTACTTAAAAGATAAAATGTTAAAAGAAAATCTTGATGTTCTTGATTTAGAAATTTCAAACTTAGAAGCAATTGAAAAATCTGATAGCCTAATTTTTTCACCGGCCAAAAAGTTTGATGAAGAATTTTTAAAAACATTGCCAAAAGATATAACAATGTTTTGTGGAAATTTAAAAGAAGAAGATTTGAAAATATTAGAAGAAAAAAATATAAGATACATAAATCTTATGAATGATGAAATCTTTACTATTAAGAATGCCAACTTAACATGCGAAGGCGTTTTGAATTTAATGATTTCTGAAACCGATGATTCGTTGTTCGAAAGTAATGTTTTAATCTTGGGTGGTGGAAGGATTGCAAGGGGATTAGCCATAATGTTTAGAAACCTTGGCGTTAGATTTTCCATTGTTTCTTTCAATGAAGTAAAGTTTCCGCAATATTATCTATACACAAATTCTTGCTACTACAAAAAGTCTTTTTTAAACGATTCAAAGAATTTTAATATAATTGTAAATACAATTCCTAGCAAGTTTTTAGATAAGGAAGATTTGAAATATTTCGCCGATGATTGCGTATTTATTGAAACTGCTTCAGTTAAATGCTTAGACGAAAACGATGAGCGTAAATTTAAATATGTTTTTGCTCCAGCCTTGCCTGCAAGGTTTTGCTCCAAAACTGCTGGAGAATTGATGTTTGATGTAATCTTTGGAAAGAACGAATATAGGGGGAAAGATAATGGCTAAAATGAATGTTGGCTTTGCAATTTGTGGCTCTTTTTGTACTTTTGATAAAATCTTAGAAGAAATTAAGAATTTGGTGGATAGTGGTTATAACTTAATTCCAATTTTATCTAATAACGCCTATTCTATGGACACAAGGTTTGGCAATGCTTCAAGTTTTAGAGAGAAGGTGGAAAAAATAACAGGGAATAAGATTGTTGTTTCCATTCAAGATGCCGAGCCTATTGGCCCTAAAAATTTAATAGATATTTTGGTTGTTGCGCCAACCACTGGCAACACTCTAGCAAAACTTGCTAATGGCATAACAGATAATGCTGTAACGATGGTTTTTAAAGCACATATTAGGAATAATAAGCCTGTGGTGATAGGTGTTTCCACAAATGATGCTCTAGGCTTAAATTTAAAAAATATTGCCACTCTTATGAACTTTAAGAGCGTATATTTTGTTCCGTTCGGTCAGGACGATGCAATTAAAAAGCCTAAATCACTAATTGCGGACTATTCAAAAATTGAAGAGACTATGAAAAGTGCAATAAATGGTGTTCAATTACAACCAATTTTATTAAAATAGGAGAAGATTATGGAATTATTTAAAGGTTATTGCCCTGCGATTATAACTCCTTTTGAGCGAAACCAAGTTAATTTTAAGAAGTTTGCAGAACTTATTGAAATGCAGATAGAAAACGGGGCAAAGGCAATTGTTTTTCTAGGTACAACTGGTGAGCCTGCCACAATGACAAAGGCTGAAAAACTAAGCGTTGTGAGATTTGCTGTTAAGCAAGTGGGGAAGCGAGTTCCTGTGATTGTGGGTGCTGGGAGCAACAACACGAAAGATGTTATAAAAAATATAAAGGCTTATGAAAAATTACAAGTTGATGGATTTTTACTTGTAACACCTTATTATAATAAATGTACTCAAAATGGCTTGATAGAGCATTATTCTAAGATTGCAAGTTCAACAGATAAACCAATAATTTTATATAATGTTCCATCTCGAACAGGCGTTAACATGTTGCCTGAAACGATTAAAAAACTAACCAAATTTAAGAACATCGTTGGTGTTAAAGAAGCAAGCGGAAATGCGGAACAAATCATGGAGTTGTTTAGACTTTGCGGAAACGATTTAACGATTTATAGCGGAGATGATAGCCTAACTTATCTTTTCTTGAGTCTTGGTGGTGGCGGAGTTATAAGCGTACTTGGAAATTTGTTGCCAGCACTTATGAGCGAGATTTGCGATAGTTTTTATATGGGAAACATGGAGAGAAGTTTGAAATTATCTTTGCTTAGTTTGCCACTCATGAAAGCAATGTTTTATGAAGTTAATCCTATTCCAATAAAAACTGCAATGAATATGGCAGGTTTTGATGTTGGAACGTTAAGGCTTCCGCTAACAAAGATGGGAAAAGAAAACGCTAAAAAGTTGAAAGGTGTTTTGAAAGATTACGATATAATTTAAAAAAGAGAGAGTTTTTAAAACTCTCTTAATTTTTAATTTAAATAAGTAATTGCATTTTTGATTGGGTCAAATATAACAAATGAAATTAAAATTGTAATTATAGTTATAACGCAAACGCAAATCAATGTGGCAACAGAAAACTTTTTCTTATTTTTAGTTATTTGAATGATTGCAAATACAAGCGCTAAAACCATGAATGTAATAGGAATTGCATAACCAATCCAAATTGGAACGTTTGTTAGTCCTTTAAAACTTGCACCGCTCATATAGCCCACAGCGTTTATAAGAAGCAAAGATGAACCTTTGAAAGATAACATCCAAACATCGCCAGGGTCACCCGGAGTTGTGTAATAACCCAAAAGACCAAGCAAAAGCATAAACATCATCAAGATATTGTAAGTGGAAAGCACCCAAGCAATAATTCCATTTGTTTGAGTGTTTTCGTTTGTTATTGGCTGTTCTGTTTTAAAGGAAGCAGTTTTGGGAACAAACACTTTTTTCTCTTCGGTTTTAGGCTCAGTTTCCTTAGTTGCATTTTCGCTAAGTTGCTTTTGACAATAAGGACAGAAATTGGAATCGTCAGGTACTTGTTTACCGCAATATCTACAAAACATATCATTCTCCCGAATATAATCTTAAATTAATTATATCTAAAACTTTTCGATTTAGCAATTAATTTAATGGTTTATTTGTAAATTTGAATAATTTATGTTATAAATAGTTTATTAGCAATGAGAGAAAGTTATGAGAGAAGATTTTAAAGATGGTTATAAATTATTTGTTGAAACTTGGGGAAAAGATACGCAAGCGGATATGTGCATTGAAGAGATGAGCGAACTTACTAAAGAACTTTGTAAAAATAGGAGAATAGAAAAAGGTTTTATCGTTGATGCCGAGAAAAAGAAACAAGAAAACTTAGAGCATGTTCGAGAAGAAATCGCCGATGTTTTGAATATGGTGGAGCAAATGGAATATATTTTCGGCGTTGATGAAATTGAGAAGATAAGAGAACAAAAAATGAAAAGAACAAAGGCTTTCATAATAAAAGAATAAAAAAGTACAAGTGTACTTTTCTTTTTGTATAATTTTATTAAAAATATATAATATTTATTTAAAATTATTGAAATTTTATAACATATATGCTAAAATATGCAAGTTTTTAAAAATTTTAATTTGAAACGACCTTCAAATAGTTTTTTTAAGGTTGTTAAGGGAAAAGAGTTATGGAAAATAAAAAGATTAGAAATATAGCGATAATTGCCCACGTTGACCATGGCAAAACAAGCCTTGTTAATGAGATGTTGAAGCAGGGTGGAGTTTTTAGAGAAAATCAAGAAGTTCAGGATAGAGTTATGGATAGTAATGCTCTTGAAAGAGAAAGGGGAATTACAATTTTATCTAAAAACACAGCGATTAAGTATAAAGATACAAAGATTAATGTTATCGACACTCCGGGCCACGCAGATTTCGGCGGTGAAGTTGAAAGAATCTTGAAGATGGTTGATGGTGTACTACTTGTTGTGGACAGTTTCGAAGGGCCAATGCCTCAAACTAGATTTGTTTTGCAAAAGGCATTGGAATTAAACCATAAAGTTATCGTTGTTGTAAATAAGATAGATAAAAAAGATGCAAGGGTGGCGGAAGTTCAAGACGAAGTTTTGGAACTTCTATTAGAACTTGATGCTAACGAAGAACAATTAAATAGCCCATTCGTATTCTGTTCGGCTAAAAATGGTACTGCAAGCCTAGATATGAACGAAGCGGGTACAAATTTCATTCCTTTGTTTGAAACTATCTTAAATTATATTGATGCGCCTGCAAATAGAGATGATGAGCCATTCTCAATGCTTGTTAGTTCTGCTGAGCAAAACGATTATTTAGGCAAACTTGCAATTGGTAAGATAGAAACAGGTGTGGTTAAGATTGGCGACACTTTGGCTATTACAAACTATCATAACTCAGATGACTATAAGCCTAATTTTAAAGTTACAAATATATTTGTGTTTGATGGATTAAAAAGAGTACCTATTTCAAGTGCTTCTAGCGGAGATATTGTTTGTATTTCGGGAAGCGAACTTGCCACAATTGGCGATACTTTAAGCGATAAAGATAATATCTCAACAATTCCTTTCGTTAAGATTAGCGAACCTAGTATGGAAATGATTTTCATGGTTAATAATAGCCCATTCTGCGGGAAAGAAGGCAAATTTAGTACTTCAAGGCATTTGCGTGAAAGACTATATAAGGAAGCCACAAAAGATTTAAGTTTGAAAGTTTTCGACACAGATAGTGCAGATAGTTTCAAAGTTTTGGGTAGGGGCGAAATGCATATCTCAATCTTAATTGAAAATATGAGAAGAGATGGCTATGAGTTCCAAGTTTCAATGCCAAGAGTTTTAATTAAAGAAATCGATGGCGTTAAATGTGAACCTATTGAAGATTTATATATTGATGTTCCAGAAGATTGTGCAGGAACAGTTATATCTGCCATGGGAGCCAGAAAAGGCGAACTTGTGGATATGTCGCCAAATAAAAATAGAATTAGACTTCATTTCACTATCCCAAGCCGTGGTTTGTTTGGATATAAGAATGAATTTCTAACAAGTACTCGTGGTGAAGGTACAATGAACTCTATATTCAAGGAATACGCTCCATATAAGGGTCATATTGAGAGAAGGAACTTTGGTACACTTATTGCCTATGAAACAGGTGAAGCGTGCCAATACGGGTTATTTAACAGCCAAGAACGAGGCAAACTATTAATCACTGTTGGTGAAAAAGTTTATGGCGGAATGGTTGTTGGAATGAACCCTAAGGGCGGAGATATTGTAGTTAACGTTTGTAAGAAAAAGCAACTAACAAATATGCGTAGTTCAGCATCAGATGAAGCGCTTAGATTAGAACCAGTTAAGAAATTAACATTGGAAGAATGCTTGGAATTTTTGAATGATGACGAACTTTTGGAAGTTACTCCTTTGAACTTAAGAATTAGAAAGATAATTCTAGACCACACTCAAAGAGGCAGAGCAGATTTCAGAAAGAAAAATAACATAGATTGTGAATAAAAAAGCGGTTAAAATTTAACCGTTTTTTTTGTTTTGTGTATAATCTAAAATTTATTTTCCTTTTTTCTCTTTTCTTCGTTTGTCGTTAATAATCTCTAAGGCTTTTTCATCAATAAGTTTTATTTTTTCTTCTTTTGCAATTTTAACCATCTGAGTTAACGCTGCTTTTAAGAAAATTCTTGGAATTTTTGTTAGTTTAGCACATGCTTCATCGGTGAATTTCACTTCAGGGTCTATTCTAGATGCTGCATATATAACAGATTTAACGTCGCCTTCCTTTGCTTGAATTTTTTCAGCAATTGGACGCTTAAATTTAGTGTACCAAAAATTTGTGCTATCTCTATAGCCATAGTCCACAGGAACGCTTGGAAAACTATTAGGTTTAATGCCATTAATTATTGCATCGTTGTATTTTTCTTTCATTAGAATTCTATCAATCTTTAAAATGAAATGAGCACCAAACTTGCTTGTTATTCCATTAAAGTTCTTATAGGGTGCTTCATAGCCCTCTAACTTGCCAGCCTTGCATTCTTTTGCATTTTCAAGGGAATCGTCCCATGTGCATTCAAATACTTGAAAACTTTCTTCCACAATTTTAGGACGTTTGCCTTTTAGGTCGGAATCTTTTAAAGTGAATAAACAATTTTTCATCTTTTCTTCAGTTGTGTCGCCAGGGAACCCTAATCTTACTGCTTCTTTAAAAAACTTTCTGTTGTCAGGAATAAAATTTAAAGAAACTTTTTTAGTTCTTAATATGTTTTGAGCAGTGTTTGAACTATTTCTGCAAATAAGAATCATAGCATAATAATCTTTGCCTGCCACATAGTAAGGGAAACATAGCGAATAAGAACCTAAGTTAGTTTGCCCATTTGGACTTATTGTTCCAGCCAAAACTGTTGGCATAGGGAAGAATGCAGATGTTTGATAGAAATTGTCCACAATTCTTAATTCTTTTAATTTATCCATTTTTCTCTCCTTTGATTACTTATATTATATCTTTATTTAATCAAAAAATGCAAATAGAAATTGGGGATTTTGAGAAGAGGCTTAACTAATAATATTTTAAAATAATTTAAAAACAAAAAATCCCAAACTCTGGGATTTCAATGAGGTTATTATATTAAAACTTAAGAGAGAATTTTTTCTTTGCAACTTCAACTGCTTTGGTGATGATTTTTTCTCCAATAGTTCCCCAACCAAGTAGTTTGATTGCATCTTTTGGTGAAACTAGAATTCGCCCGTAAGTTATTCCTTTATCAGGGTCGGGTTTCGATTCGCCAATGGAGTCTATTATGGCAGTCATTCTAACTTGGGCATAAGGTTTAATTCCGTTCTCTTCATCAACCAATTGATATCCAAGATAATAAATAGGATCTTTCAGAGTTGTATTAACTTCTTCTATATATTCTCTACGAAGTGTGGAGATTAAATCTTTATCATACTCTTCGGGTGTACCACCAGCCAAATTGAAATCGATTGAACCATCATTCATAGTATTTGTTTTGAGAAGGATTTGACCTTCATTAGTAAAAACAACAGCATACACTTGATGAATCTCTATTCCATTAGGAACTTGCTCATAAAACCATTCAAGTTTCATTTTTCCCCCTTATTTTGGAGCTGATAGCCGGACTTGAACCGGCGACCTATTGATTACGAAGGAAATAGACTTTCCTATTAAAATCAATCGCTCTACCCATTTAAATACCTTTAATTTCATCACTTTTTATATATGAAAATAAAAATAGGTGTACACGATTTTACTCAATGTACACCTATTATACACCTAATTTCTAAAATTACCAAACATTTGACTGTTTTGGACTGGATAAGGTTTACTACTTCTTTATAATGTTCTTTTGTCTCAAATGATTATATACATTATTAACCGCTTCTATATAACAAATAAATGATGGGTGGTCATGGTCATTGCTAGTTAAATATTTATTTTTTATGTTTTTGTATTGTTCTCTAACTAGTTCCCAACATTGAACCTGTTTTATTTTTATTGCTTTATCATTATAACCTTTTGAATTTGGTGCTTCATTCCAATAGTATCTATCATTAGAAGAATAACCTGTTTTTTCATGTTTTAAGCGATACCATTTACCATCATTATCCATTGTAACAATGGCTAAATCAATTGAAAACTCTATCTCTGGATTTGATACTAAATGATATTTTTTAGTTGTAAGAGATGAAGTTGAATCGTCAACATCATCTAAATTATTTCTCCTCATTACTTTATTAAATGCCTTTCTAACAAGTTCTTTAATCTCTTTACAATTATTAAAGTCATCACAAGATAAAACATTAAGGTTATAATCAAAATCAATTGGCTCATTTTCATTTTGCATAACCATATTTCTTCCACCACTACCAATTAAAAATACTTGCGAATTTAAACCCTGACTTCTAAGTTCATCTTCTACTTCTTTCACAATTTCTGAGCAATTAGTTTGTATCTTTCCTAATAATTGCTTATCTTCAAAATAATTATACATATTTGCCTCCTTATTCCCAATCCGACCATTTAAATTATTTAAATCGTGATAGTATACTCATATCATAACATAATGTCAATAAAAATACCTCACATTTCAAAATCTTTTTCTTTATGCTTGCGACGAGACTTTTCTTTTTCTAATCTTCTCAATATTATCGGAGATGCATATTATGACGATTATATATATCCTCAAAAATATGGTATTAATACAATTTTATACAATAATAAAAGATACGCGAAAAGTTGTCATTCTTTAAAAGAACTTTACAAAAAAATTAAAATAATAGCAAAAAGTTGATTAATTACAAAAAATATTATATATTAACAAATAAGGAGAATAATTGTGATAGGATTAAATAAAAGTTTAGTTACGGTATATCCATATGATGAAACATGGCCGATGGAATACCAAAAAGAAAAAGAAATTTTAAAAGAACACCTTCAAGGACTTGATGTTAGGATTGAGCATGTTGGAAGCACATCTATACCAGGTTTAAGTGCAAAACCAATAATCGACATTGCAATAGGAGCAAAAAACGAAGAAGATTTGTTTAAAATTGCAAAACGCTTGGAAGATGCTGGCTATGATATGTTAAATTCCTATGAAGAAAAAGGAGAAGTTTTAGCAAGAAAAGGTGCTCCTGAATGTCGAACTCATTATATTCACATCCAATTACTAGGAAGCGAATATTGGAATGAGTTTATGTATTTCAAAAGATTTATGCTTGACCATCCAGAAAGTGTAAAAGAATATCAGAAATTAAAAGAAGAATTATCTGTTAAATATGCTGATGAAAGAAAAAAGTATACAGCATCAAAAAATAAGTTTATTTCTAATATCCTTGAACAAGCTTACAAAATGTACAAATTAGACTAAAGATAAAATAAATTCTCAAAAAATAGGTTTTACATTTAAGTTTTATTATTATAAAATAATCTACGAATTAGTTCTTTAATTTTTTGAAATTTCTAAAAGAGATACAATGTATTATATTTTACATTGTTTCTTTTTTATATTCTGCTAGTTACAAATTACTAGCATCTTGGTTATAATCTTTATTTAACTACTATTCAATGTTTATACACCTATTTACACCTAATAGCATAGTTTAAGGTGTATTTTTATAGTTTTAGATAGTTTTTTGATAAAAATATTTTTCTTTGATAGAGAAATGCTCTATATGTAAAAAAACAAAGATTTAGAATTATTTATGTCTCGATTTTTATTTGACCAAAAAATAAAAAATCCCTAGAAATCTAGGGAGATTGGAGCGGGTGAAGGGAATCGACCCCTCGTAGTCGGTTTGGGAAGCCGATATTCTGCCATTGAACTACACCTGCACAAATTACAATATATTTGAATTATATGTTTTTTGTCAAATAATAAATTCTGGAGCTGATAGCCGGACTTGAACCGGCGACCTATTGATTACGAATCAATTGCTCTACCAACTGAGCCATATCAGCATAAATAGGTGCAAAGTTTACACCTATTATAATTAAACAATTTAAAAATTGCAATAAATTTATTTTAATTTATTTCCACAATTTACACAATATTCTGTTTCCTTAGCGTTTTTCTTGCCACATTTAGAGCATTTATTTACAGTTTCAACTGCTTCTCCGCACGCACTGCAAAATTTTTCGCCTTGTTTTAAAACTCTTCCACATTTAGGACAAAGGTCAACATTTCCTTTTCCCATTGCTCTATTGCCATCTTTAACGCTACCTTCAGTATTTATCATTGCTCTTGAAGTGAAGAATGCAACGATTGAGAATATTAATCCCGCAAGTCCTAAAATTCCCAAGATGATTCCAAATACTAAGCAAATAACAAACTTAACTTTTTGTTCGTTTCCTAAGTTAATTGAAGAGCAAACAAATAAAACTATTGAGCCTGCTATGGCAATTGCAGATAGAATCATAAATACAATACTAAATGCAGTTAAGTGTTTTTTGCCAACTTGTAATTCTTTATACACAGGTTTGTTTTCCATAAAATTCTCCTTTAAAAACCACTAAAATCTATATCAACACCAGAACTTTCTCCGAAAAAATATGCAAGGAATATAATTCCGCCAAAAATTAAAATAAGCATTAAAACGAATAGTGTTATCTTAATTTTAGATCTTGGAACATTTCCGCCAACTTTTCCAGTTTGACCATTCATAAGAGTGTTGTAAGTTTTTTCTTTATATTTATATATAAAACTATATGTTGGAAGTAAATAATAACAATATTTTTTTGCGTCGTAATTTGTATGTAAATTAATAGATACAATTCTAGAACACCCATGCTTGGAAGGTAGTTGACGTTTAATATTTGAAGTGATTTTGGCTTTTGCTAAATCAAAACAAACATTTAAATCGTCCTGATAATGTTCAACGGTGTAACCCTTTAAATAATCCTGATTAAATTTTCTAGCATCGCTCATATTATATGGCTTGATATCTGTTAATTCCAAATCGTTGATATGAGCGCTAGATTCAATAAGCAAGTTTATAAAGTTTTCATGATGAGTACCGCTGACATGTTTTGTTTCTTCTCTTGTTTGGCGATGACCATCTGAATCTGTATAACTAACAGTATAAGCAAAAATTCCAGAATATGTACTATTTGTATCTGTATCAAATCCGAAGCAGGGGATGTACGTACCAGTCATTTCGCTTTTGGGAAGGTGTTTTTTGAAATCGTTTGGCAAAAACCATTTTTTTCTAACACCAACCTTGAATTTTTGTACCGCTTCCACGCCATCGAATTTAAACGGAATAACAGCATCAGGTTTAAGCCCTGGAAGTTCGTCAATTTCCGAAACCACAGGGCTACCACAATACTGGCATTCTTTTGCAAACTCCAACTTATCTAAGATGATTTGTGCACCGCAATTCTTACATTGCATAACCTTATTTAATTCTGACCAATCCTTAACTTCTTTTTGAGTTTTAGTATTTTCGTCAAAATCGTGTTTCTCATAATTTTTATTGCATTCTATTTCATAAAAATTACCGCAATTTTTGCAGTATAAAGCATCTTTAGAAGGTGAGTATATTAAATTAGACCCGCAAGATTCACATTTTCTTTGTTTATACTTTAATTTTTTTTCCATAATTATAGTTTAGTTCCGCAATCAGGGCAGAATTTTGCTCCCGACTTCACTTCTTTGCCACATTTAGGGCAACTTTTAACTTTTGCTAACTTTTCTCCGCAGTTTACACAAAATTTAGCATTTGCTGAATTTGTTTCTTTGCATTTTGGGCAAACAATTCCTTGAGAAGCACCACATTCAGGGCAGAACTTTGCTTTTTTGCTCATTTCAGCACCACACTTAATGCAAGTTACTTTGTTATCTGATTTCTTTTCAGTTTTTTCTTCGTCATTGAAATTTAGGTTGTTTGCAAATACTTGGCCAAGACCAGCACCAGCACCTAATCCAACGCCTAATCCTGCCAAATTATTTCCATTTGGATTCTTTGCAGCATCGCCAATTGCATCAGCAGCCTTAATTCTAGTGTAACTACCAATCTTTCCATCAAGAACGCCCAATTTAGTTCTTTCATCAAGAGCCTTTTCAACTTCTTCTGGCAATGAAATATTTTCGATAGTCATTGAGCAAAGTTTTAAACCAAAAGGATTAAACTCTTTATTAACTTCTTCAGTGATTTCCTTTGAGAATTCTCTATAATTTGCTGCCAAATCAATGGCTGAGATTTTGCTTTCAGCGATTGCGTCAGATAATCCTTGAATAAGCAAAGGTTTTAATTGTTCTGCAACGTCCTCAACTTTATAAATTTCGTTTGTGCCAAACATTTCTTTCATGAAAGTTTTAGCATCATCAACCTTGAATGAGTAAACACCAAAGCCTCTTAATCTAACTGTGCCATAGTCGGCATCTCTCATCATGATTGGGTTTTGAGTGCCCCATTTTTGACCAGTGAATTGTTTTGTGTTAACAAAGTAGATCTCTGCCTTAATTCTAGAATTAAATCCTGTTGGCAAAGATAAAATCTTTGTTAAGAAAGGAATGTTCTCAGTTGATAACTTATACGTACCAGGACCAAAAACATCAGCAACTTCGCCCTTATGTACAAAAACAGCACATTGTGATTCTCTAACAACTAATGTTGAACTATTCATAAGTTCGTCTCTATCAGTTAGAGGGTATCTATAAACGATAGTATTTTTTGAGGAATCTTTCCATTCCACAACTGTAAGCATTTGTCTGCTAATTCTTCTAAATAATCCCATTTTAACTCCTTATTTAATGTAATAATTAAATTATATCAAAAAAATTTCTAAAATGTAAACTATTTAATATATTATTATAAAAAATTTCTAATTATAATCTTTATAAAAAATCCCTAAATTAATTAGGGATTAAAATTAGTCTTTATATTTTTCTTTGGCTTTTTGTTGTTTGCACCAAATATTCAAAACCCATCTATGTGGCAAAACTTTAACTAGGAATTTTTGGAAGTTCGCTTTAGTTCCATAGATTGAAATTTCTTTTCTCTTGGTTGCATCTTTAACTGCTTTGGCAATAACTTTCTTTGGGTCATAAGAAGTTGAGAAATATGTTACGGCACTAGCGGTATTTTCTCTTGCCACTTTTTGGAAATTTGTGTTAGTCCAAAGTGGGCATACACATGTAACGCTAATCTTTTTAACTTTTAATTCTCTATTCAATGCTCTTGAATAACTTAAAACAAATGCTTTCGTTGCACCATAAACGCTCATGTAAGGAGTTGGTTGTAAACCCGCCATTGATGCAATTTCAACAATTCTTCCGCCTTTCGTCATGTAAGGCAAAGATAACTCCGTCATTTGAACAAGGGCTCTGCAATTTAAATCAATCATTGCACTACTGCTCTTGATAGGGATTTCATCAAATCTTCCAAACTTGCAGAATCCACTGCAATTAACAAGCCATAAAATATTTGGCTTATGTTTTTTTAATGCTTCATTATAACTTTCAATACTTTCGAAGTTTGTTAAGTCCACTGCGAAATATCTAAATTTTGTTTTTGTTTCTTTTTTAACTTCTTCTAATTTATCTTCTTCTAAAGCCAAGCCCCAAATTTCATCAAAACCATAGTCATCTAGAATTCTAACAAATTCTCTGCCCATGCCTGAAGAAGCACCAGTAACCACTGCTATATTCATATTGTTTCTCCTTTTCATCTAACTTATTATATATCATTTGCAAAATTATTAAAAATAAAAACTTGCAAATTTTTTAATTATATATTTTAATATAATCAAAAATTATGCTATCATATAATTATGAAAGAAAATTTAATTTTAGATGTAATTGGGCTTGGAATAAATGGAGAAGGAATTGCTAAAAAAGATGGCAAGATTTTTTTCATACCTAAGGCATTGGAAAATGAAAGGGTTGAAGTTTCCTTGCTTAAAGAAAAAGGAAATTTAATTTTTTGTAAACTCGAAAAAATTGTAAAAAAATCCAAAGAAAGAATAGAAAGTGAGTGCCCATATTTTTCAAAATGTGGGGGTTGTAATTTTTTAAATTTGCCTTATGAAAAAACAATTCAATTTAAAGAAAATTTAATTAAAGATACATTTAAAAAGATAGCAAAATTAGATATTCAAATAGATGAAATTATTAGAAGCAATAGATTTAATTATAGAAATAAAATGGTGTTTTTCCCTTTTAAAAAAGATGGAAAATTTACATTTGGAATGTTTGAAGAAAATTCTCATAATCTAGTTGAAATAAAGTCCTGCTTGATAGCAAAAAATGAGATAAATAATGTTTTAAATATTTGCGAAAATTATTTTGAAAATAATAATTTTAATCCTTTCGATTTTGAAAAAAGAATAGGTGATATAAAGTATCTAACCATACGAATTGTAAATAATATTCCGATTATTTGCATTGTTTCTCCTCTTGATATTGGTGGAAGATTAAAGGGCTTATCTAGTACTATTCAAAAGAGTTATGCAAAATTTGGATTATGGCTTAATATAAACAATTTTAAGAGTTCTGAAATTTATTCGGATAAGTTTAAATTCATAGATGGTGAAAAGGAAATTGAAGAAGAAAAACTAGGGCTAAAATATTCAGTTCATCCTTATTCGTTTATGCAAGTTAATGATGAAGTGGCAGATAAATTATATGAAGAAATTTTAAAAGAAATTGAAAACGAGAATGTTATAAATGCCTATTCCGGAGCAGGACTTTTAAGCGGAATTATTGCTAAAGAAAGTAAGAGGGTTTTGGGGGTTGAAATTAATAAATCTGCATCAATAGATGCAGATAAATTAAAAGCAAAAAATAATATAAAAAATTTAACAAATATATGTGGAGATTGTGGAAAAGTTTTGCCTAAAATTTTAGAAAATAATAAGGAAAATTTTACTCTAGTTTTAGATCCGCCCAAAGCCGGAGTTGATAAAAAATTAATTAACGCAATTTTAAAAAATAGAATAGAAAAAATCATATATGTGGCATGCGGATTAACCACGCTTGCAAGAGATATAAATTTGCTGAAAGAAAAATATGTAATTGAAAAAGTTAAAGCCTTTGATATGTTTGCAAACACCTGCAATGTTGAAACAATGGCGGTGTTAAAACTTAAAAAATAAGAAAAAGAGACCATACAAAAATGTATAGTTTCTTTTTAGTTTGTAAGTTCCACTTGCTCTGCAGTTAATGCCTTTGAGTCAACGCCTTCGTTGTATCCTAAAATTTCTTCCACTAAATTATTTGAGTCTGTTAGAAGGTGAGAACTAAAAACATCTCTTAATGGATAATATTTGTTTCTTTCATCTCTATAACCATAAGTGTGAGTCATCAGTTCGGTGTATGGCAAATATTGTCCGCTGTGTAAAGTGTCTTCATCAAGAAGGGCATAATTTAGTGCTTTAATATAATCTTTTCTATCG
Organism: uncultured Clostridia bacterium; assembly: GCA_934754335.1. GTDB lineage: Bacteria > Bacillota > Clostridia > Christensenellales > UBA1242 > UBA11490. The sequence continues at coordinate 19,496 of CAKVHY010000004.1, read as the reverse complement.
TTTGCGGGAATGTTCATCATCGGCATATCGTTTGCCAGCAAGAAGTAATTTGTTAATAGCCTTGCAGTTCTTCCGTTGCCATCACGGAATGGGTGAATTTGAATAAATCTTGCATGGAATTTTGCAATATCCTCCAAAACTGCTTCAGGTTCTGAATTTTTAAAAGCCTCGTTGTTTGCCCAATCAATAAGTTCTTTCATCTTGATAACAACATTTCCGCCAGCACTTTTTTCAGTTTTTAAATCGCTATTTATTAATACTCCATTTTCCATGCTGGCAACCATAACATCCACATATTTGCCAAATAAATCCACGGTTCTATAATCGCCAATACCAATTTCGCCATATCTATGTAAAAGAATTTGTTCGTTAACTTCTCTTATAAAATCGCTAGAATAATCATTTGCTTGCATATATGAAAAGTGGGGCGGGAAAGCATCTGGGAAATTGTTTCTAATGAGTGGAGTGTTTGGATCAAGTTCCTTTCTTTTCTTGTAATCCATTGCTTCTTCCACCACTTTAACAAGACCCATAAAGTGATTGCCCATGTTATTTATCTTAATAGTTTCATTTGCTATTGCGTTATGTGCAATAACTTCATATTGATTGTTCTCATTTTTTACAACAGTTATTTTAGTTTCAGGACATTTCAAAAATTCCACAACCACATCTTTGCTAATATTTTTCATAAGGTCGAGATTATCAGAAGAAACATTGTTCCAATCGTATTCAAATCCTTCCACTTCTTCGCTTGCTCTTACTATTTGAAATGCATTCTCACTTATACTTAATGTTTGATTATCCATTTTCCACCTCAATATTTTTAATTATACATATTATATCAAAATTGTAGCAATTCGTCAAGATGGCGGATTTCAATGTATGGTTTAAAAAGAATATTTATGTATGGGAATTTTGTTGGAGCAAAATCATAAATATGTTATAATGAAAATGCGTAAAATATAATAATGAAATTAAGCGGAGGTAAGAATGAATAAAAGAAAAACAATAACAGGCATAATAATTTCTTTTTGTTTTTTAATGTTTGGAATTTTTAGTTTAACTGCGTGCGGTGAAAAAGCAATAAATGCAATAAACATTGTTTTTGATCAGTCTGTTGGTGCAATATTACCTGATTCACAACTCGTGATCAAAGAGGTTTATGGGCAAACGAAAGGTTTAGATTCTATTAAAATCGTGGCTAAATATAGTGATGGTAGCGAAAGTGAAATAAAAGATGCTGAAATCACAATTTATTATCATGGAATAGATGATGAAGGTTCTTCTTCAAAAACATTAGAAGAATTTAAAACAAAGGCTAAAAATAATACTTTAGAGGCTGGTGTTTGGGAATTGACCGCTTCTTATAAAGGTCATCAAACTCCAACAACTTATATAAACATAGATAGAGCCGAATCTACAAAGGATTATAATTTAAGAGTTACATCAAATATTTTTAGTTCAAAACTTCAAGCAAATAGTTTGTATTATGGAACGAAAGAATCAGGATATAATATCACGCTTTTGAATGGATCAAAAGTTGTTGATAATTCTATGATTGATAGTTTGTATAGAATGAAAGATGGCGAAGAATTTGATTTCTCAAAAAGTATTCAAGAATATGTTGATAATAACAAAACTGAATATGTAACTATAGAGAATTTATATCCAGGAACTTACACAGTTTTTGCAAAAGTTAAAGCGGAAACAAACTTTAATGAAAAATATACAAATGCGATAACTCTTAAAATTTTAAAAGCGCCAGTTGAAATTGACACAACTGATATGAAGGTTGTTTATCAATTTGGCTCAAACACACAAAATATTAAAGATTTAACATTTGCACAAATAGATGACGGAACTGTGTTCAATAATATTAAAAATGGCGTTAACGGTGGTTATGTGGTTCTTTGCAGTGATGGTGATTCTTCAAATAATGGAGAAGAAACGGGAAAAATATTATCAAATGAAGAGGTAGTTTCAACAGAAAATGTTTGGGTTGGTAAATTCGTAGCGGTTGAAAATCACACTTATAATGTAAGAGATAATGGGAAAATGATAAAATTAAGATTCGTTCCATCAAATGAAGATGCTAGAGAGGGCTATAAATATAACGATTTATATGCTCCATCTGAAGTGGTTGAAGTACCAATGGAAATGATAAGAGGCAAAATCCATGCCCCAATTGTTACAAGCGCATTTGGTGAATTTGATGGCACAAATTATTCAAATTATAAGGCTGGTGATGGACTTTATCATTATTTAACAATAACTTACGATGAGAATGATAAAGATGTGTTATTTGATATAACATACGATTCAGATGTAACGCAATATTCAAGCGGTTTCTGTGCCACAACTGCTGGCAGACATGTTGTTACATTCTCAATTATAAATGATAATTTTGAATTTAGATTTGATGGAAAAGACGATAATTATGCTTACGAAATGAATTATTATCCACCAACAATTACAAGCAATGCTTATATTGAGTTTGCATGGACATTAGATCCTGCTGAATAATAAACTTATTAAAAATAAAAATATTCTTCTAAATAAAGGAGAATATTTTTTTATGTCATATTGAATTTAATTGACTAATAGAGGTCTAAATAATATACTATTGAAAATAGAAGAAGGATTGAAAATTTGGAACACATAATTGAAATAAACAACTTAAAAAAATCGTTTGGGAATATAAAAGCGGTTAATAATATATCTTTTAGAGTAAATAAGGGTGAATTGTTTGCATTCTTAGGTGAAAATGGGGCAGGGAAAAGCACCACGATTTCAATCATCTGCGGAACTTTATCTAAAGACTTGGGCGAAGTGATTGTTGATGGCATGAATATTGAAAAGGATTTTGTGAATATATCTAAAGAACTTGGAGTTGTATTTCAAAACTCTGTTTTAGATGGTGTTTTAACTGTTAAAGATAACTTAGAATCAAGAGCAAGCCTTTATGGAATTGTTGGCAAAGAAGCAAAAGATAAAATCCATAAATTGGCTAAAATGCTAGATTTTGAAGATTTATTAAATAGGCAAGTTAATAAACTATCTGGTGGGCAAAGAAGAAGAATAGATGTGGCAAGAGCACTTATTCACGATCCTAAGATTTTAATACTTGATGAGCCAACCACAGGTCTTGACCCACAAACCAGAAAGAAACTTTGGAATGTTATAAATTCTCTTAGAAAGAAGGAAAAGATGACAGTTTTCTTAACCACGCATTATATGGAAGAAACTGTGGATGCAGATTATGTTGTTATTCTAGATAAAGGCAAAATCGTTGCAGAAGGAACTCCGCTAGAGTTGAAAAATAAATATACTGGCGATTTTATTACTATTTATGGCATTGAAGAAGAAAAAATAAAGAAATTAAAACTTCCTTATGAAGTTTTGAAAGATGGAATCAGGGTGGAGGTTCAGAACACAAGTTCGGCAAGAGATTTGGTGATTAAAAATCCTGAACTTTTTGAAGATTTTGAAATAACAAAGGGCAAGATGGATGATGTGTTCTTGTCTGTAACGGGAAAAAGATTGGAGGGGAGCGAAAATTAATGAGTACGTTTTTTACACTTACAAAAAGAAATACAAAACTTTTCTTTAAAGATAAAGGAATGCTTTTTACTTCACTTATCACCCCGATAATTCTTTTGATTTTATATGCAACATTTTTAGCAAAAGTTTTTAGAGATAGTTTTGCTTCAAATATTCCTGAAGGATTTGCGGTTGATAGCAAATTAATTGATGGAATGGTTGGTGGACAATTGATTTCATCGCTTTTGGCTGTGAGTTGCGTAACGGTGGCATTTTGCTCAAACTTGATTATGGTTCAAGATAAGATAAATGGCTCTAGGAAGGACTTTTCTGTTACCCCTGTTAAAAAATCCACTCTTGCATTATCTTATTATACCTCCACGCTTTTAACCACATTGATTATAAATTATGTTGCCACTGCTGTTTGCCTAGGCTATGTTGCAATCGTGGGTTGGTACATGAGTTTTACTGATGTGTTATTTCTAATTTTAGATGTATTTTTGTTAACAATGTTCGGAACAGCGATTTCATCTGTTATAAATATATTTTTAAGTACAAATGGGCAAGCGAGTGCTGTGGGAACAGTTGTTAGTGCAGGCTATGGCTTTATTTGTGGGGCATATATGCCAATTTCTCAGTTTGGAACTGGGCTTCAAAACGTGCTATCTTTTCTTCCGGGAACTTATGGCACTTCGCTTCTTAGAAATCATGCGTTGGCAGGCGTTTATAGAAAAATGGAAAATACTGGATTTCCAAATGAAGTGGTGGAAGGCATAAGAGAAAGCGTGGATTGTAAGATTTCATTCTTTGGAAATAACGTAAGTATTGGAGCAATGTATGGCGTACTAATTGGGGCGATTGTTCTATTAATTGGTGTATATATTGTAATAAATATTATAAAGGCTAAGAAAAGATAGCCTTTATATTTTTGTAAACTTAAATTCTTTTTGCTCATATTATGATTTAGAAAATATCTTGCAAAGGAGAATTTATGGCAAAAATAACAAACACATCTAATATCACTTTTAAATATCAACTTCCAGACCAGTCGGAAACTGAAGATACCGTTACAAGTAATGTTGCCACTGTTGAAAACATGACCACGTCGCTTCAAAAGCAACTATCTTCTTCTAAAGATTTTGGCTTGCCGGGTGATGAAATAACTATAGAATTAATTTTAACAAACACAAGCGAATATGATGTTTCAGAAGTTAATATTAAAGATACAATTGGCACGGGTGCAACATTCAAGCAAGGAACAGTTACAATTGATGAAACTCCGCAAGCAAGTTTTGATCCAGTAACAGGCTTCCAACTTCCAGAAACACTAACTAAAAATGGTGGTTCTACAACTATAAAATATACTATCACTGTTGATGATAATCCAACTGTGGAAACATTTACTGTGGTTTCAGAGATTAATTACACTGTGGCAGACGTGGAGCAACTAACAGAGAATTCAAACACTGTTACAATTGCTATCGAAACTGTTATGGTGTCTATAGCAAAGACTTCAGATAAAGTGGCTGTAATTTCTGGCTCAACTATTAAATTCCAAAATGTTATCACTAATAAAGGCAACTTAACACACACTAATGTTGTGTTCAAAGACCCAATTCCTGTGGGAACACAATTTGTGGAAAATAGCGTTAAGATAGACAATGTAGATAAGCCAGGATATAATCCAGAAACTGGCTTTGCGTTGGAAGATCTAACTCCTAATGCAGAATTCACAGTAACATTCGAAGTTACAGTTGATTAACATGTCTAAGGAAGTAACAACTCAATCTTTTATTATGTGTAAACGCGATGGAATAGCGGAGTTATTTAAGAGTAACAAACTAAGATTTTTTGTTTATCCAAAACCAATTACAAAAGTTTATATTCCTAAAGAAAAAAAATTTGATAATGCTTGTTGTTATTCTTGTAATAGGTGTTTTAACTTAGGATATTTGATGGTTTTGTTTAAATGCTTATTCTAAAAAAAGCCGATAATTTCGGCTTTTTTTTAATAACTATTAAATATTTAATAGTGCTTTATTTAATTTGAATATATCGGTGTTGTCCATTTTTTTAGGAACTATTTTATTTATTTCCACTTCTTTTTTTGGATTTATATAGAAATAATAAGGGACATTTGTGCTTGTATGACCGCCTGTGGTGTACATTTTATTATTTATTTGAGCCTTTGTTTCATTGTTGAAATATAGTCCGCCTGTTTCGTGATCCGCTGTGATTATTATGGAAACGTTTTGGTCTTTTAATTTATCATAAGCAAGTTTTATGCTTGCGTCAAAATTATTTAAATAACTAACCATATCTAAAATGTTGTTATTATGGCTCATCTTATCTATATGTGCACCTTCAATCATTAAAAAGTAACCTTGTGGAAAATTTTTCTCTAAAAATCCAATTGCATAAGAAGTCATCATTTCTAAAGTTGGGGCGTAGTATTGCCCAGATTCAGATGCCACGCCTGAAAAACAAGCAAATACTTTAGCATAGTCGTAAGTCAAATTCTCTAATGTTTCAACAGTTTTATAGCCCTTGTCCCCAAACTGTTGTTTATATGGTTTATATGTATCTAATCCGCCACCGATAAACAAATCAATATTGCTATTTAGTTGACCTTTGATTATATCTTCTGTGTCGCCACGTTTGTTTGCATGGGAAGAGAAACTTGCCGGTGTTGCTCCGCTTAAACTATCTGTTGTAACGATGCCAACTCCTAAGCCTTTTTCTTTTGCATATTCGCTGATAGATTTAATATCTTCTCCGTTGTGCCTTGCTACTTCTTTATTATCATATTTTTTGCCAGTGGAAAGTGCACTTCCTGCAGCAGCACTATCTGTTGGCGACACAATGCTGTTGGAATAAGTGGTTATTTCTCCGCTGTAAGGAAGGGAGTGTAAAAACATATCTTTTTCGTAGTATGCACCGGTTGTTTTTATGTGATTTTCACCCATGCCATCGCCAATAAATAGAATGGCTTTTGTAACTATGCCATTTAGCGCATCAAACGAAAGGGTAGAGGTTTTTCTTGATACGTCAATTCCAATTAGCCAACCGCCAATTGTTAAAACTGCAATGATTAGTGTTAGAACTAACGCATTTATGAAGATTTTAAGTTTTTTAGACATAACATTCTCCTTATAATTTTAGATTATTATATCATAAATTTTCGGAATTTGTATTATTTTAATTTAACTTTTAAAATTTCTATGATAAAATGATGGCTTGTTATATTTTGTAACTTAGTGTCAGATTAAGATAAAATTTGACGAGAGAATTTAAATAGAAGGAGAAAATTTAAATAAAAAGTTTGTAAGAATGTGTATTAAATCTAAAATTAAAATAAGATATTGAAGCAAATATCAATATCTAAAAGGAGAGAAAAATGTTTAGTTTAAAGATTTTGAACTCGGATTTTGGACTTAAAGATAAAGAAATGAACAATCCTAGATTAAGATATGGTGCTAGGGGAATCATTGAGAATGAAAATGGAGAAATTGCAGTTTTTAATAAACAGGTTAAAAACGAGTATAAATTGCCGGGTGGCGGAATAGATAAAGGTGAGGACCCAATCAGCGCATTTAAAAGAGAAGCAATTGAAGAAACTGGTTGTGAGATTGAAAGCGTTGAAATGATTGGTGAGATTATTGAAGAGCAAAGCGATGAGAATTTTGTTCAGCATTCATATGTTTTCAAATCTAAAGTTAAAACAAACACCCATCAATTAAATCTAACAGAAAAGGAAAAGGAAGAAGGTGCAGTTTTGCATTGGTTAGAGCCTCAAAAGGCTTTGGAAATCATGCAAGATTGTATAGATAAATTAAATTCATCTACATATGACAATGTTTATAGAAGTAAATTCATGGTTAAACGTGACATTGCCATATTGCAAGCATATTTAACCAATGAGTAATTAAAACTAGGAGGTTAGATATGCAGGTTTTAGTTTTTAATTCTGGATCTAGTTCTCTAAGACTTAAAGTTTTAGACTCTGAGAATAACGTTGAATATGCTAGTTGCAGATTTGAAAATATAGGTGGAGATGGTTCGTATGTTAAATACGAGAACAAAGTGGAAAATAAAAGTTTTAAAGATTCTTTTAGTGGCACATTTGAAGATGCGGTTTTAGATTCTCTTGCTTATCTTACAGATGATGTTCTAGGGCTTTATCATAATCTTGAAGATATTCAAGCGATAGGGCATAGAATCGTGCAGGGCAAAGATAAGTATGTAAAACCCATAGTGATAGATAAAAATGTGCTAGATGAAATAATAGAATTTGGTGCTGACGCTCCAATACATAATCTAAGATCGGCAAAGATTATTAAAATGTGCTTGGAAGAAGCAAAAAATCCAAATAACGTTGGCGTTTTTGATACAAGTTTTCATAGTACAATTCCTAAAGAGAACTTTTTATATCCTATTCCAAGTGAACTTTATGAAAATGCAGGCATAAGAAAGTTTGGCTTTCATGGAATTTCATATCAAAATGTTATGAGAACGTTGCCTAGCATTTTAAGAAAAGATAGAAACGATATTAATGCGGTTTTGGTACATTTGGGCTCGGGTTGTAGTATGTGTGCAATTAAAGATGGAAAGTCTTTTGACACAACTATGGGCTATACTCCTTTAGATGGGCTTATGATGTCCACAAGGTCGGGAAGCGTAGACCCAAGCGTGTTGCCAAAGATTTGCGATTATTATAATTGCGATATAAATAAAGCGATTGAAATTTTAAACACAAGTTCGGGTTATAAAGGAATTTGTGGAGAAAGCGACGTAAAAACTATTTGTGATAATAGCGAAAATGGTGATGAGAGAGCAACTCTTGCTAGGTTCATAGCATCTAAAAGTGTTAAGAAAAATCTTGGTGCTATGATGGCGGAACTGGGAAAGGTTGATGCCGTGGTGATAACAGGCGGAATGGGTGTTCGAAATTTTAGACAACGAGAACTATTTTTGTCCGACTTAGAAATTTTAGGCTTGGCGTTAGATAAAGATAAAAATAAGGAATGCTATAATCAAACAGAGTTAATTTCTTCAGATAATTCAAGCATTCCAATCTATGTTTTGCCTTCAGATGAAGAAAAAGAAATTGCAATTCAAACGGATAAAACGCTGAAGGAGAGAGCGTTATGAAAAATATCTGTTTGGTTGGAGTTGGCCCTCATAGTAAAAGAATTTATTTTAAATATTTTAAGGATTATAATATCTCACCTAAATGCATAGTTGAATTAAAATCTAAAGAGCAAGAAGTTTTAAACTTACTTGATGAAAAGAATATTCAGGGTTGTCAACTTGTTCTTCTAGACGATAAATTTAAAGACGATATACTTTTAAATAAAGAGTATTATAACGAATTAAAGATTGTTTGTAAGAAATTGAAAATAGATAGTGCTATAATTAGCACAGAACCCAAAGCCCATAACGCATATATAAATTTCTTTTTGGAAAATAAAATCCCAGTTGTTAGCGATAAGCCAATAACTGTTCGAAAAGGAATGTTGAAGCGAAAAAATATTGAGAGTATTAAAAAAGATTTCAATTCCATTTTAAATAAGTCTGAAAAATATAACACACCGGTGCAGATTATGTGCCAAAGGTTATATCATGAAGGATATAACTATATTAAAAACTTAGTAAAAGAAACCATTTTGAAATATAATATTCCAATTACATTTTGCGAAGTTTATCATTGTGATGGCAAATGGATGATGCCACACGACCTAAATGGTGAGAACCACCCATATAAATATGGTTATGGCAAACTCTATCATAGCGGTTATCATTTTATTCAGTTGTTAAACGAAATAATGAGCCTTAATGATTTTGTTAAAGATGAAAGTAAGAAGATTGATAAGGTGGAGTTAACTAGTACGTTTATTTCGCCAGAAGATGAAGCCACAGAAATTAATTTTCAGGATTATAAAAACTTGTTTGAAGGGCAGGAAATTCCAGCGTTTTATAATAATCCTAGAAAAAATTACGATAAATATGGCGAGAAAAATAGTTATTCTTTGATTACATATAAGAATAAACATAATAGAACAATCTCAGTGGCTTCTCTAAACCTATTGCAAAATGGATTTTCTAGGCGTGCTTGGATTAAAACAAATGCAGATGAGTATAAAAATAATGGCAGAATAAGGCATGAATATCTCAATTTACAGATTGGAACGCTTATGAATATTCAGGTGCATAGTTATCAATCTAAGGAGATAAAAGATAGAACGGAGTTTGAAACAGAAACTGGCGGATTAGAGCATTTTGATATTTATATCTTCAGAAATTGCGAACTGATTGGCGGAGTTCCATTTGAAAAGATAACCCTAGATGAGTTGATAAAGAAAAGAAATAAAGATTTTATAGGTTTTAATGAAGGCGCTAGAGAAGCATTGTTGAAGGATTTCTTAGATGGGAAAACTAATGTTTCGGATATAAAAAATCATAAACGTGGAATAAATCTTTTATATAATCTGACAAAACTCTATAAAAAATATTCAAAAAATCATAGACAAAACTCTATAAAATTTAGTTATAATTAAAAGTTTGTAAAAAAATCCTTCTTTGATTGACTTATCAGATGAAAAAGTGTAAGATAGAAAAGAAGGAGCAGAGTATGGTTAAGAATAATAATATATCCGTGCTGGGCAAAGATTATAAGAATCAAGTTGGTGAATATGCACTAAGAAACAACAATGTTACTTGTAAGGACATTGTGGTGGACTTGTCAAATAAATTTGATTCTATTAATCTTTGTTTTTTTTCGGATGCTCATTTAGGGTCTAGCGATGCGGACATAAAGGGAATTCTACAAAATTTAGATTATATTGATAAAAGTGATGATAGTTTTGCTTTTGTTATGGGAGATATCGCAAATATGGCAATTGTTGGAAGTAAATCCGACCAATATGAAGATATTTTATCTCCACAGGAACAATTAGATGACTACATCACTTTTTTAAAAGCGGCCAATGGAAACAAAACAGTGGCAGATAAGTTCTTAGGATTGCAAAAGCAAGGGAAGGTTATTGTTGCACATCTTGGCAATCATGAAGAAAGAATTAAAAGAAGTGTGGGATTGAATGTGGTAAAGATTGCCGCAGAATCTGCTGGATTAGGCGATGCTTATGCATCTTTCTATGCAAATACGGATATTGTATTAAGACAGCCAGAAGCGCCAGATGGTAAATTTCACTTTAGAATTGTTAGTCATCATGGGACGGGAATTAAAAACATAGACGGTTTATTTAGGTTGCTTAAAAATGTGTCCAATGCAGATATGTGTGTTATTGGTCATACGCATCAAACTTCTATGAAAATGGAACGTACCATTAAAGAAAACGAAAAAGGTGAACAAGAATATCATGATGTTACGATGTTGACGTTGCCATCATGTGGTGGTGGGACATATGGTGCGGGAATGGCTTTGCCGGACGTATATAAAGAACCTGCCACTTGGTTTCAATTAAGTTCAATAAAAAGCCCATATGCTGGAAAAGTTAGTCCAACAGGGGTAAAATATCCTGAATTTGTGCCAGGTATAGCATTTTATAATCCAACCACTTATCCGAATACTAAAATTAAGATAAAACGTATTAGTCAGGCGGAGAATGTGGTTCAGAAGTATATGGAAGAACATCAAGATGAAATAAACGAAAAAGTTTATGAATTGTTAGACTATCTAAAAGGCGTGGATAAAGAAGTTAGAAATGAAATCTGTGAAAAAATAAAGGAAAAACCGAGAAAAGAACCAAAAGAATTTATGGCATATCTTGAGAAAAAACATTCTGAAGAGAAAGAAGAAAAAATCAAGATTAAAGAGAAGGAAAATATAATATTTGAGAATAAGTTGGAATCTAAAGAAGATAAGCATGATGATGGGCAATTGAGTTTGTTTGATAGTTTGCAAGAAATGGAGATGTGATATGAGTGATGCTTTAAATGATGAAATTATTAATGTTGACGATATAAAAAAACGTGGGGATTATATAAGAGAAAAGTTTCTAGATGCATCTGAAGTGGAAGTAAAATCAGCAAAAGATAGCATTATTGAACATTTGGTCAAAAATAAAGACATTGGATTAAATGAAATAAGTGGGGTTGATATTGGTTATGCTGGCACAAAACTAGATGGCAAGTTAAGTAAAAGAAATCCGTATCTTATGGAGTTGGAACATAATGTTCAATTGATGAAAGAGTCTTCTAATGCAATAGTTGTATTTAATGGTGATTGTTTCACGTATGTGCCCAAATGTCGAAGGGATGAACTTCATTCATATTCCGACCAAGTGGCATATTTCTATTCTTTATTAAAAGATTTGGCAAATGAAGGGAAAGTTTTGGCGTTGGTTAGGGGGACGGAAGAGCAAAGGATATTAAAAAATCATGGTGTGGACTGTATGAAATTATTGCAGGAGTCTTTGGGAATTGAAGGCAAAGTTTGCAATCAAATGTTTGCGAAGGTTAAGTTTGAAGATGACATAATAGGTGAATGTTCTGCTGGAATAAGAACTATAAATTGGAATAATTCAGCCACAACTGGTGCATACATTGGAAGGAAAATGGAGGAACGTGCAACAAAACGAGGTGGCGCTGACGTTTATTTGGCTAGGACCACCATGAATTATTTTAGAAAAGCCTTGATTGGTGAAGGCGGAGAAAATGGGAAAGAAAATAAACCAATATATCTTATATCTAGCGGTGGGTACACTCCTTTTAAAGGTGCCAAAACTGCAGGTGCTGAGTACAATTCTATAAAAGATGGAGAGTTAACTCCAAGTAGTTATTGGTATAAAATTAGTGCTGAACCAACTGAAGATAAGTTAGGAGAGACCCCTTATATTATTAGAGTGAATCCGATAAGTTATAATGCAAAAAATATTATTTTTCAAGGAACGGATAAAGTAACGGAAACTATTCAAAATAGACTTGCGAACACATTGGATTCTATTCTCATGGATGTTGTAGAAGCGTATCCAGATTATTTGAGAGAGCAGAGAGATTTGGGAAGAGAACAAATAAGGGAGATTTTATTAAAGAATGCTAATATCGCCAAAAGAAATGAAGAAATAAAAGATTATTTGGATTTTAAAAAAGAAAAGAAAGAAAATATATCAAATAATTTTGGCGTAATTCCAAATAATGAAAATACAAGTGTAGATAAGATTGATTTGAATAATGAAATAATAGATGATATGGAGATGTAAAGTTTTAAAAGAATATTGTCAAAAATCTTTGCTTTTTGTTATATTTTAAAGTATAATCTAATAAGTTTTTTAAGGAGGATTATTATGGCAACAAAAAGTTCTAGTTCTAAATCAACAACTAAGAAAACTACAACTAAAAGTACTACAACTAAGAAGCCTGCTGAAACTAAATCTTCTGCGCCTAAAAAGGCAGAACAAACAAAAACAACATCTTCTAGTTCTAAAAAATCTTCAGGTTCAGGCCTAAGATTTTGGGGAATAAATAAAGTTGCTTTCTATACTGTTTGTGCAGTTGCAATTATCTATTTGGTTTCTGCAATCTTGGGTGCTTGTAAAGTTCAGTTGAAGGTTATTAGTGCTCTTCAAGGTTTGGCTACTGCTATGCTTATTATTTTGGCTAGCGTACTTGCTTGGAGATATGTTGCAAAGATGCAAACTGTTTGGAAAGTTTTGTATATTGTTTGCTTGTTAGTTGTTATTCTAGGCATTATTTTACCACTTGTGGTTTAAGTTTTGACAGGAAAATTAAATAAAAACACATTAAGAAATTTATTAAAACTTTATAGAAGTTAATAAAACTTAATGTGTTTTTTTTATTAAAAAGTATTAAAATTTAGAAAATGTTATAATAGTTAGAAATGAAGTTATTTCTAGAACGAAATGGATTTGCGCAAGTGCATCTAAAATCGAATGCACCACCGCAACAAGAACAATTACAGCGATTACAAGTGTTTAAAAACCACATAAATCTATCCTTCTTTTGAAAATTTATTAGAACAAACAATATTTGTTTGTCATATTCATAATATTTTAATATAATCAAATTTGTTACAATTAGGAGATAGTATGAAAGTTGTTAGATTTAAAGAAAAAGAGTTTAAAGCAAATAATTATTTGGTGGTTGAAAATGGGGTTGCAGTTTTGATAGATGCAAGCGTTGAAGCAAGTGAAATAGAAGAAAAATTAAGTGAACTTGGTGCTGAATTAAAAGCCATATTTATAACTCATGCTCATTTTGACCATATTTTAAGTTTAGATAGTTTAATAGATAAATTTGATTGCCCGGTGTATTTAAATAAGGAAGGTTTAGAATCTTTATATGATGAAACGAAAAATATAAGCAGAGAATATAAACCACTTACAATCAAAGATAAGTCACATATCCAAACTTTTGGAAAAATGCAAGAATTTAATATTGATGGCATGATTGTTAAAGCCTATCAAACAGCAGGGCATAGTGAATGTTCAAGCATTTTTGAAATAGGGGATTATTTGTTTACTGGTGACACGTTATTCAAGGGTTTTATTGGTAGAAACGATTTATGGAATTCAAACCCTGCTACTCAACAGCAAACTCTAAAATTCTTAAAAGGTTTTCATAAAAAAGAAAGATATTATTCAGGCCATGGCATTTATCTTGATTATGATGATGCTATTAAAACTATAGACAAATATTTAATTAATTAAATAAAAATTGACTAGGCGTTCTATTTTTGATATTATAAATAAGGAAAAGGTGAGAATATGAAAAAAATCTTAATAATTGGAGCGGGTCCTTCTGGAATTTTTACCGCATTAGAACTTCTAAGAAAAGGTTCAAAAGATGAAATAGTAATTGTTGAGCAAGGTAAATTGGTGGAAAATAGAATTTGTCCAAAGTCTAAAACAAAAGAATGTTTGCATTGTAAACCTTATTGCAATATAACATCGGGTTTTAGCGGTGCAGGAGCGTTTAGTGACGGAAAATTATCTTTAAATTCGGAAGTTGGCGGGGATTTACCCTCTTTAATCGGCTCTGAAATGGCACAAAATTTGATTGATTATGCGGATAAGATTTATCTTGAATTTGGTGCGGATACTCATGTTGAAGGTGCTGAAGACAATGAAGATATTAGAGAAATTAGGAAGAAAGCCACTATCGCTGGGTTAAAACTTGTGGATTGTCCAATAAGGCATTTAGGTACTGAAAAAGCGCATAAATTATATTATGATATTGAACAATATTTGTTAAAATCGGGCGTAAAAATTATAGCAAATAAAACTTGTGAAGATATAATAATTGAAAATCATGTTTGCATTGGTGCAGTTGTTGAAGGAGAAAAAGTATTTGCAGATAAAATAGTGGTTGCCACAGGGCGAAAAGGTGCTAGTTGGCTAGATGATATGTGCAGAGTGCATGGAATTGGCAGAGAAGCGGGTGTGGTGGATATAGGCGTTAGAGTGGAAGTAAGAAACGAAATTATGGAAAAGGTTAATAAGGCTTTATATGAATCAAAATTAATTGGTTGGCCACAACCTTTTTGTAATAAAGTGAGAACGTTTTGTCAAAACCCAGGCGGATTTGTGGCACAAGAAAATTATGATAACAACTTGGCTGTGGTGAATGGTCATAGTTTTAAAGAAATTAAATCGGATAACACAAACCTTGCAATTTTATGTTCGCATAAATTTACATATCCTTTTGATGATCCCATTGCTTATGCGCAAAAAGTGGGCGAAATGGTTAATATGCTTGGAGATGGACATATTTTGGTTCAAAGATTGGGAGATATTCAAGCGGGAAAAAGAACTTGGCAAGAAGAACTTTCAAGAACAAATTTAAAACCCACATTGGTAGATGCGGTGGCGGGAGATATAACAGCAGCAATTCCTTATAGAACCTTAACAAATATTTTGAATTTTATATATCTTATGGATAAAGTGGTTCCCGGGTTTGCTAGTCCGGAAACATTGTTGTATGCACCGGAATTGAAGTTTTATAGTAATAGAGTGAAGATGGATAAAAATCTTAATACAAATGTTAAGAATTTATATTGTCTTGGAGATGCTAGCGGTTGGACTAGGGGGCTTATGATGAGCAGTGCGATGGGAATTTATATGGCAAGGCAACTCGTTTGATTGTGAGATAAAGGAGATAAGATGGAAAAAGAGAAAAAATTTGTGCTTATTGGAAACGTAATCTTTGCTGTTTTGATAATGGTTTCAGCAATCATATTTATGCAATATGGAATCACAAATCCTAGCAGTAAATATATTTCAAAACCAATAGCCAGCGGATTATTTGCACTATGCGGAGTGTTTAACTTGGTGCTAATTTATAAGTTCTTCCAAACCGAGAAAAATTGGAAAGCAATTATTTTGGTTGTTGGATTATTCTTTGCAATGGCAGGTGATATTGTTTTGCCATATAACTTTGTAATTGGTGCTGGCTTGTTTGCTATTGGACATATATTTTATTTCGTATATTTTAGTGTTATTTATAAATTCACATGGGTGGATTTGATTATAATTTTGGCAGTTATGGCATTCTCATTTACAATAATCTTTGCTTATAAAGGATTTGAATGGAATGGCATGAAAGTTGTAGTTTTGGCTTATGCATTTATAATTTCTATAATGTTAGGAAAGGCAATTGGTAATTTAATTGTTCATAGAAATTTACCAAATTTAATTACAGGAATTGGTGCATTCCTATTCTTCTTTTCAGATATGATGCTTCTATTTTATGTTTTTGCGGGTAGTAATTTAATCTTTGATTATCTATGTATTTACACTTATTATCCGGCAGAATTTTTATTGGCATTAACTGTGTTGTTGCAGGCAAAAACCTATAATGAAAGGAAATAAAATTTTGCTTATAAAAAAAAGAACTTTTACTAATTTGGTTTAAGTTCTTTTTATTTCTATTAATATCTAAATTCTATTAAAAAACTCCTATTAAGATATAGAAGTTTTTTTATTTTTTATCTGTTTGTTTGAAAGCCATTCGCATAACATTTTCATTCTCTAATTCGTTTGCCGGTTCCATTCCCGCTAAAAATGCATTTGCCATATTAATGCTATCATCTAAGATTTTTGTGCCAACGTCATTTGTATTTGTGCCAGATTGTTCTAAGTTTATGTCAGAAACTTCGGGTTCTGTAAGTTGAGTGTTTGGTTCTAATTGAGTAGAAGCATTTGGTGTTTCATCGTTTTCATTCATTATTTCATCATTTTTATTTGCTGTTACAATGTCTTCATAATCTTTTTCAGAAAGTATTCCTTTCTCTTGAAGGTCTTTAATTTCTTCCAATGTAACCAGTCCATTATCCACGAAATTTATGCAAGCGTCCACCTTGTTTTTCATGTTATCTGTAATATATTCAGGGGCATCTGTGGAATCTAAAGAAACGCAAAGATTTGCAAGTCTTTTAGCACCTGTGCTGGTGGTTGGGGCAGTGTCGTCTTTCTCGTAATAATTATAATAGCCCATGTGCGTTAGTTCTGTTTTTATTTGGTCAAAACTTGCCAGGTCTGGATATTTCTGAAACACTTCGTCCACCACTGCTATTGTAAAATATCCTTCATGAAGCCCAGTTAAAATTTGTTCTTGAATGTCTTTTGTGTCTGTCACTTTCCCATCTTTAGAAGTGGTGGCTTCAAGCAAATATCTTTCAAGATTTTCTTTGTTGCTAGAAGAATTTGTGATAATTTGCATATCATCTTTTTTATGTTCTTTGCTTTGTTCCTTAACTTTGTTTATTGCTTCATTAACGGTGTTGGTGGTGTTTGTTTGCACTGCAGTTTGTTTTTGAAATTCTGCGATTTCTTTATTTGTTAACTTTTCATTTTTCTCAGTTATCTTTATAGCAGTTTGTTCAGTTTGTATTTTCATTTGCATTTCATTTGCTTCAGGACTTAATGTTTGCATATATTCTTTATCAAATGTGCCAGCCTTTGCAAACACTTCCAAAGTGCTTGGTTTAATCTCAGAAATGCCTGCTTCTTTTAATACATTAAGAAATTCTTGATTTTTAAAAATCATTGTACCATCAGACCTAACATTTCCGCCAATAAGGACTTTAACAAGATCTAATCCTTTTGCTTTTATTTGCTCAATGTTTGCACAAACTTCTTTAACGTAATTTATGTATTGTTCTTGTGTTTCTGGTCTTTCCATGATAAATCTCCATTTTTTATTATGTTAGCAAACTTTTACAATTTTTCAAAAACATTCACGGAGATTTTAAAATTTATTTTAGATAATCTATTTTGAAAAAAGACGCTATCTATTATATAATAAAAGAAAAAGGAGAATGAACTATGGCAAAAACTGAAAAGCCCTTTTTAGTAAAACTTTTTTTAAGTTTGCTTTATACAGTTTTAACTTTAGCGTTGATATTCGGTGGAATATGGGTGTTCTTTAAAGTTAAATATGATATAAACTTAATTTCCACTCTTTCGCAGTTGAAAGTTTTACAGCAAGAAATTAAAGAAGAAGAGAAGTTTGATAACTTGCAAACAGATGCAGATAAGCAAGATGCTATGGACGTTGTGAATGCTTGTATTGATGGGCTTATTATAAAGGAAGGGGACGAATATAAGTTTAAAGATTCGAACTTTAATATTTCATCACTTATGAAATGGGATTTGGAGTTGACTGATAAAAATATAGGTGCAGTTTTAAATATTTATATGTCGTTATCTTCAGGTGGTAATGCAGTTGGCGGAGAAGTGAGTGCGTTGTCCCCAAAGTTGATACAAATCAAGTTTTTAAGTTATGATGCAGAAAAACAAACCGCAAGGATTAATTCTGTTGTAAAAATCGAAACTAAAAATATGAAAGAAAAATTGGGGTCGTTTCCATTAAACATGGTCTCAAATAAAATTCCAGATAATATTTATATTTCTTCCACTTGCTCAGTGGCGAAATTAGAAGGTAAGTTTAATTATGAAATAACTCCTGAAGATTTAACAATTAATAATTTAGATGCAAAGCAGTCTGCGGAGTTTTTAAAAGTTATTAACTTGGTTGTGAAAGTGGGAAGTGCGGAAGAACTAAATCAGAAATTAAGTGATATGCTTATCAATGGAATGATAGGGAAGAGTGCGGATTATAATAATGGTGAAAAAATAAATGGTTTTGCAATTGCCTTAGAAAATTTAGGTTCAAACGATTTTAAATTTATAGAAAAAGATGAAAAAATTTATTTTGTTATAGTTAAAAAGAGTATTATTTAAAATTTATTGAGTTTGAAAAAATGAGTTAAATTTATAGAAAGATATTCAGATGATAAAGTTTTTGAAATAAAAGTTTAAAAATAAAAGGAGAAATTAATGGAAAGATTAAATTTAGAAGAAAAACTGAAAAGCGTTAACTATAATCAATTGGAAACAAAAATAAAAGAAAATGTTGTAGATTTTCTTTTACAATTTGAACAAAAAGAAAGTGCTTCAAAAACAAGCAAAATTAGTAAAGATGCAATGGCTCGAAATGTTAAGGTTGCGTTGCGATATATCGACCCTAAAGCACTTTCACCACACGCCTACTTTGTTGCAAAACAAGAGGTAATTGATGAGATTTTGAAGATTGGTGAGAGTTATGTTTCTTACACTAAAACTGAAAAAGAAATCACGGGCTTGGAAAGACATAATTCTATGCAGTTTGAAATTTATGAGATTAAATTGAACGAACCATTTGCGTTCCACAAAAAGAACGATGGAGTTTATATGCATGTTGTTGTGGAGCAAGAAGGTGCTTGTTATGCTCGTGATATATTAAAGATTGAAGATGATTTGTATTATGCAAAACAGCATCTTGATCGCTATGATATAATATTTTAAGGTGAATTTTAATTAAATTTCAGGTAAAAAAATAGCCTATATCTAGACTAAAATAATTGGTGCACCGTAAGGGAGACGTCAATGTGGCTGAAAGCCATATTTGTCGGGTGGCAGGAACTGACGGGGTCCCGA
>CAKVHY010000003.1 GCA_934754335.1 uncultured Clostridia bacterium | reverse complement strand
CTGGTTCTTTGATGAAGGACTAACTCAAGTTGTAACTCAAGAGAATTTAAATGCTCCCTTAAGAGCAGATGCTGAAAGTACAAATTTGTATACTAGGGAAGCATCATATGATGGGTTAGAATTTGAATTGAATAGTGAAGGGAATTCATATGCGGTTTCATCTAATGGAGCAACAGGTGAACTCGTAATTCCAAATAAGTATAATGGAAAACATGTTACAAGGATAGGGAAAAATGCTTTTTATAATAATCAAAATATAACAAGCGTTGTACTACCAAATAGTATTTTAGGAATAAGCGTTGATAGTGTTAGTAGTACTATAAATGCTAGTAATATATTAAATACAAGTGTTACAAAAAAAATCGCTGCTGAAGGAGGGCCCCCAGAAGGTGCTAGTAATGGGGCATTTGAATCTTGTACTAAATTAACAAAAATAACAATTCCAAATAGTGTAATAAGTATAGATTATCAAGCATTTTATTCTTGTAGTGGCTTAACAAGCATAACAATACCAGATAGTGTAACAAGTATAGGTTTTTCTGCATTTCAAGAATGTAGCGGATTAACAAGTATAACAATTCCAGATAGTGTAACAAGTATAGGGAGATCTGCATTTTTTGATTGTAGCGGATTAACAAGTATAACGATTCCAGATGGTGTAACAAGTATAGAGAATGCTGCATTTCAACAATGTATCGGCTTAACAAGTATAACAATTCCAGATAGTGTAACGAGTATAGGGAATTATGCATTTCAGTATTGTATCGGCTTAACAAGTATAACAATTCCAGATAGTGTAACAAGTATAGGGAATCTTGCATTTTCTAATTGTAGCGGATTAACAAGTATAAAAGTCGCAAGTGGTAATACAAAATATGATAGCCGAGACAATTGTAATGCAATTATAGAAACCGCTAGCAACACATTAATTCAAGGTTGTAAAACAACAGTTATTTCAAATACTGTGACAAAGGTAGGTTATTGTGCGTTCCTCGGTTGCAGCGGATTAACAAATATAACAATTCCTAATAGTGTAACAAGTATAGGGTATTATGCATTTGCCTCTTGTACAAAACTAACAAAAATATATATTCCTTCATCGGTTACAACAATATCTGCATCTAGTTATTCTAATTCTCCATTCTGCGACTGTTCATCCACTCTTAAAATCTACTGCGAAGCAGGCAGTAAGCCAAGTGGTTGGGGCACATATTGGAATTACTATGATAGTTCAAATGCTTGCACAACATATTGGAGTCAAACCTTGGCAGATTACAATGCGGGTTAATAAGATAAAAAAAAGAGCAAATTCTGCTCTTTTTTTAGTTCCATATAATTATATTTAAATCTAACATATTAGTTTTCAAATCTATTTTCTTTTTCTATTGCCTGCAAAAACTAATATAATCCTTAACAAACTTAAAATACTTGTAACTGTTCCTGCCACATATGTTAATGCTGCAGCACTTAACACTTGCTTAACTTGTCTTGTTTCATCAGGAGTTATGATTCCGTTTTCAAGCAACATTTCCATTGCTCTTTTGCTAGCGTTAAATTCCACAGGTAGGGTGATAATGCTAATAATTGTGGATAATGCGAATATTCCAATTCCAACGTAAATTAAAATCTCACCAATATTTGTAACAGCATAAAGGAAATCTAGGAAAACTCCAAGGATTAAAACAATCCAAACTAGCGGTGATATAATATTATTGATTGGAATCAAAATATTTCTAAGTACTAGCGGAAAGTATTTTTCTTTATGTTGAACTGCGTGGCCAATCTCATGAGCGGTTACTCCTAAAGCCGAAAGGCTAGTGTTATCATAATTACCATCGCTTAAATTTACTGTTTTCTTTCTTGGGTTATAATTATCTGTTAACTCTCCAGATATTCTATTGATTTTCACGTCACTCAAACCCTTCGCTTCTAAAAGTTTAACAGCAGCATCGTGCGAACTTATTCCAAGACTTGAATAAACTGCTGAATTTTCCGTATAAGCCCTTTGAACTTTTGCCTGAGCGTAAATTCCTAATAGTATTCCAGGGATTAAAATTAAGCCCCAAAGATAATAACTATAATATAAGCCGACTCCTAAAAAACTAATCATTATTTTCTCCTTTTAAATGCGAACAAGAAAACCCCATCAAAGAAACTTGCTATATATGTTTGCACTGCCACATTTAATAAATATCTAATTTTATCATATTCTTTAAGTTTGAAACCCTTGCACATTTTCAAATATCTCATTGCTATATTGCTAGCCCCATACTCAACTGGAATATACAGCAAGTGATTAAATACGTGCAACACAAATAAAATCGAGCCAATATAAAGGAAGGTTAAGCAAACTTGAATATCTATTGATTTAACAAAAAAGCACACCAAACTAATAAGAAAGCAAGGGACTATAAACTTATTTGTAAATCTTGTAATTTTCCTAAAAAGGTGAGTTAGATTTAATAAGAAACTTTTGTTTCTATCTTGAACTGCATGCCCAAGTTCGTGAGCCACAATTGCGATTGATGCAATTGAAGCACTATTACAAACCTTTTCGCTCATAATTAAAGTTTTACTACTTGAACTATAAGCATCGCCAAGTTCCACATTAGTTAAAGCAAATTTTAGATTTGTAAGCCTTAGATTTCTTTTAGAAATAAATGCAAATTCTTTACCAGTTAAATCTAACGAGTTTGGAATTTCCATATATTTTCTATAAATCTTTTTAATCCTACTTCTAGATGTTGCCACAGATATAATCAAAAAAAGTACAACACCAATGATGATTATGTAGGGAATATATTGATCCATATTCTCTCCTTCAAATTACATTAGTATTATACATTATTATCTAAAATTTAACAATAAAATATGAACTTCATTTATAAATTTTTAAAGTTTGTTTATATCAATGATTTTGCCATTATCTATTGAAAAATCATAGTAATCAAAACCCTTATTTGTTTCCACCACATAAGGAATCACATAACTATCTAAATTATATGAATCTAGATAAACATTTTTTATATCTCCAAAATAATTTTCAAAATGCTCTTTAGAGATATTATCAAAACCATTAGATAAGTAACTTTTCGAAAGATTAAAGTTTTTAATTTTTATTGCTTCCAAAAACGCATAGGGGATTAATAAATTATTATTTGTTCTATTTGCTTCTCCGTTTAGATAGATATTATATTCATCTGTTTGCCCACTTTTTAGATTATATGATTTAACAATTCCATGCTTTGCAAAATCGTTAACTTTTGTTAAAGTTTTAATCTCATCTGCATTTTCTTCAATTGAATCAACTTCTTTTTCGAATAATATTTCTAAACTATCTATATTTAAAATGCAAGCATAATATTGACCATTTTTTAAACCACATAGAATTATTAATTTATCATCTTTTTGTTTAATATCAGCATCTAAAACTGCAAGGGTGGTGAGTTGTTTTTTTAGTTTGCTATTTTCATAAATTAAAATATTTCCAATTGAATTATTAGAAACCACAATATTTAATTTTCCAAAATATTCATCTGCCACAATCTCATTTCTAGAACTAATTGGCGCTTTAATTTTATCAAATTTTAATTCATAATGATTATTTCTAAATGGAATAACTTTGATTAAATTATTATCATTTGTTTTATTAAAATCTATCCTTTCTGTGAAACTTAATAATTGATTATTTATTGTTGAGCAAGGATTAACTGATATAATTATTGAAGGAGAGTGATATGCAATATTTATAAATTTATTGTCAAAACCTATGGATTGTGTGACATTAACACCATTGATGCTGACCATAACGCTATTATCGTTTTCAAAATGTAAATATTTTGTATTCATTAATTTCTCCTTTAATTTTAAATTATAAGTTTAAATTTAATTAATTTGTTAATCATTAGAGTATGAAATTATATGTTTTAAAATCATCTCTAAAACCTTGCAAAGGTTTTAAAAAATTATCGTTTTATTTAATTAAAAATCCTAATGTTTTGAAGTTTAAAGATAAGAGCAATTTATTATCTGAGAAAGATATGATTAATTTGTTTTTAGGATTTATTAGGCTTGTAAAAAAATCTGTGTCCTATGAACTTGAAGAGATTTATAGAAAAAAATTAAGATACTATCATAATCAGATTGAAAATTTAAAGAGTTTGATAAAAGATTAAAATCGCTTTAAAATCTTTTATTTTTTTGATATAGTATATATATAATCTATACTCCTAGGATGAAAAAAATATGACCTTAAATCTTTATGTTTCTTTATTGAATAGAAAAAGCGAAGAAAACTTGCTAAAGAATTTATTTAAAAGAGATAAATCTAAAAAGCATATAATTATTGCACCAGATAGGTGTACTTTAGATATAGAGAAAAAGTTGTTCTCTTATCTTAATCAGGAAGCCTTAATTGATTTAGACGTCCTAACTTTTTCAAGGCTTTCAAATAAGTTTTTAACTGACAACAATTTTAATGAAAAAATTTTAAATAAGAACACAGCGGTTGCAATTATAAAAAAGATTTTGATAGACAATAAAGAGAAATTAGTAAACTTTAAAAAGGCTATCAATTTTAATGGATTTAGTAGCGAACTTTATAACACTATTTGCTTATTTAAAAGTTGTAATATAAATCCAAGCGATATTGATGAACAAACAAGTTTTAATGCTCTAAATTTAAAACTAAAAGATATTAAGTTTGTTTATCAAAAGTATGAAGATTTTTTGCAAAATAATTATACAGATAGTTTTAATAGGCTTAGTTTGTTTGCATCAAAAATTACTAAGGAGAGTTATAAAAATACAGATTTTTATTTTGTTGGTTTTGAAGATTTTACTAAGCAACAACTTTTAATCATAAATGCTCTTATTAAATACTCCGCTTCTGTTTCTATTGCCACCACTTGGAGTAAAGCAAATTCTAGGGTTGAAAATTCAAACATATTCTTGAATAGTATTTTTTATGATATTCAAGATTTGGCTGGTATGCTTAATATTGTTCCTAATATTATAAAATCAGGCGAAATAAAAAATGATTTAGAAACAAATCTTTATTCTCTTTCCTTAGATAAAAACTTCAAAGAAGAAAAGATAAAGTTGGATTTCAATCAAGGCTATTCCATTTATAGTTATTCCAATATCTATGATGAAGTTAAAAGAACGGTGGCAGATATAAAGTTTAAGATAATAAATGAAGGATTAAAATTTAAGGATTTTTCAATTATTGTTCCATCGTTTTTGGAATATAAATCCTTGCTTATAAAAGAGTTTGAAAAATTTGAAATGCCTTATTATTTTGATATGGCAGATAGTTTGAATGAAAATTACATAGTTAGGCAGGTTATAAATCTTTTAAAGATTATAAGTTCTGATTTTGATAAATACGATGTGTTGTCTTTCTTAAAAAGTGATTTTAGTGGGGAAGACAAATTAAAAGTTTATGATTACGAGAAATATGTAAATAGATATGGCATTATGGGTTATGGACTATTGAATAACCA
Source organism: uncultured Clostridia bacterium (assembly GCA_934754335.1). Taxonomy (GTDB): domain Bacteria; phylum Bacillota; class Clostridia; order Christensenellales; family UBA1242; genus UBA11490. Next base: position 122,990 of record CAKVHY010000003.1, on the reverse strand, counting down.
AAATTTAAAATCGCCACTTCCCATTTTAGATATTTTAAATAGTTATAGAGAGAAGTGTAGGCAGGAACAAACAGTGGGAGATTTTATTTCCACAATCAAAGATTTCTTAACCGAACTTGATTTTGATAATCGTCTAACTGCTTTTCAAGAAAAGTGTTTAAATGAGAACGATATTACATTGTATCGAAAAAACTTACAAGTTATTAATAAACTAACAAAGGCTTTTGAAGAATTAAATGGTGTTTTTTCAAAAGAGTTTGTAACAATAAAAGAGTTTGTGGATTTATTTGAGGCTTACTTGGCTGATTCCACATTAGTGTTGCCACCGCTTGCTCTAGATTCTGTGTTTGTTGGCGATTTTGAAAAAAGTTTTGTTCCAAATAATCATTTTGTTTATATTTTGGGAGCGAATGAAGGAGTTATGCCATCATATAATCTAGATACAGGAATTATAACTGATAAAGATATTTCCAAGTTGTCTAATAAAAATAAATTAAATCCAACGGTGGCGGTTATCAATAAAAGAAAAAGATTTAAAGTTTTCGAAAATCTATTTATTGGTGAAAATGTTATCATTTCTTATAAATCTTGCAATGCATCGGGTGAAGATTGTTATCCTGCTATTTGGGTGGAACAAGTGGCTAAGATTTTGGATTTAAACATTATAAACGGAACTAAACTTTGCGATTTTATCTCAAATTCTGAGTATGCAATAAATCAGAAGAATTTTATTTTTAATAACTTCAATCAAAACACAGCCAAAGATAATTTCTTATTTATGATTAAGCAATGGAAGTCTTTTTCCAATAATAAAAACTTTGTTAAGTTATCATCAACTTTAAATAATTCATTATCTAAGTTCTCAAACTTTCCTGCATTCATTTTAAAAAATAGAAAGCATGTTAATAAGGTTGAAAATTTAAGCGATGCAAACTTGGTTTATTTTAAAAATTTAAAGGTGAGTATTAGTGAAATTGAAAGATTTTATCATTGTCCATATCAACATTTTATTGATTATGGATTGAAGTTGGAAGAAAATAAGTTGAGTGAAATAACCGCCATGGATAATGGAAATATTTTGCATGAGTTTTTAAGAATGATTATGCCTAAGGTGGTTAAACATTATAACGAGCCTGAGTTTGAAAAAAACGCAAGGAGCATTGCCACGGAAACATTGGATTACATACTTAAAAATAATTCAAACTATGATTATGTTCAAAAGAATTCGGCTTTAAATTACTTTGTTGAGAGTCTTAAAGACGAAGCAGTTAGAATTTTGAAGGCGTTGATTTATCAGCAAAAACATAGCAAGTTTATAACCAGTCCAAAACTCTTAGAATATGCTTTTGAGAAAGAAGGCGAGAAGATTGAGTTTGATTCCATGGGCAAACATTTAACTGTGAAAGGTTTTATAGATAGGGTTGATATTTCAGATAATGAGTTTAGAATAATTGACTATAAAACAGGCAAAAGCAGTTCAACTTTTGAAGATTTTAGCGATGTTGCAAATGGAAAGAAAATACAGTTGTTTATATACCTAATGGCGTTTGAGAAAGTATCGAATAAGAAACCTGTTGGTGTTTTCTACATGCCTATTTTAAATTCTTTTTCAAAAGAAGATTCTTTGGATTTATACAAACTTCAAGGTGTTATGGAAGAATCAATTTCAACGGTTTTAAAATTTGATGATAACCTAAACGAAGCAGATATTGAAAGTAAAATAGTTAATGTAAAAACAAAGAAAGGGAATATTGTTTTTACAAATAAAATGATAAACGAAAGCGATTTTCATAAGATTTCAGATTATTCTTTCAAGATGCTAAAAAGTGCTTGTGATGATATATTAAAGGGCGTTATAGAGCCATATCCGCTTGGAAAAGACTTAAATAGTTTGCAATGCAAATGGTGTAATTATAAGGCTATTTGCGGTTTTAGTGAACTTTATGGTAACAACTATAAAGAAGAAAAGAAAGTTGGAAACATGGAAAAGTTTAATGAGATAATTGAAGGAGTTGCAGATGACAAATAGAGTTTATTTAGAAAAACTGAATGATAAGCAAAAAGAATTTGCTCTTTTTGATGAAGAAAAGAATGTGCTTGTATCTGCAAGTGCCGGAACAGGCAAGACCACTTCAATGATATGCAAACTTGTGGATTTGATTGCAAATAAGGGAGTTGGTGTTAAAGATTTATTAGTGGTTACATTTACAACCGCTGCCGCAAACGAGATGCGTCAAAAACTTTATAGAATGCTAACTATGGTTATAAATGCTGAAGTGGACGTGGAAAAGAAAGAGGATCTAAGTCAAGAACTAGATGAACTAACGCTGGCTGATATTGGAACAATAGACTCTATATGTAAAAAATTAATTACAAAATATTTCTATGAAATTGGCATAGACCCAAAGTTCTCAATTGTTGAAAAAGAAAAGAAGTTTTTGTTAAATTCAGCCATAGAAAAGGTGTTTAATAATTATATCGTTAATAACGATAAAGATTTTTATAAACTTTTTGAGAGTTATAATTCTAAACGTCAAACAGAAGATTTAAAAAGTATTGTGGAGCGAATACATGAGTTTTTTGGAAGCAAGGTAGACGCTAAGGCTTGGATAGAAAACATTTTATCTTTGGCTTATAACACAAATCTTGATAATAACTCCTGTGCTAAATTCTTACATAACAATTATAAAGAAAAAGTTTGTAAGTTTGAAAACGAGTTCTATAAGTTAAAAGAAAGAGCAGAAACTCTAGATTTGGAAAAAACTTTCGAATATTTTAATAACAGGTTGATTTTTATAAATGAAATTAAAAACTCCAAAGATTATGTGAGTTTTGCAAAGTCTTTGAATGTTTTTGAATTTATCGATAAGGCAAGAAAGCCTTCTAAATGCGATATTGTGGAAAGTGAATTCTGGTCGGACTTGGCAAAAGTTCATGATAGTTTTAAAAAACTGATAGATAAACTTAAAAAAGAAGTGTTGTTCTATTCGCCTGAAATTTTGAAATTGCATTTGGAAATGATTACAAAAAATATTGAAAAATTAATTGAAGTTGTTGACAATGTGGACAAAACTTATATGTCTTTAAAACAGGCCAGAAAGAGCCTAGATTTTGGTGATTTGGAAAGATATACTATTGAACTATTAAAAAACGAACGTGTTAAAAAAGAAATACAAAATAGTTATAAATATATCTTTGTTGATGAATATCAAGATGTTAATGGTGTGCAAGAATATATTTTAAGTTCGCTATCAAATGGCAAAAACTTGATCATGATAGGTGATGTTAAGCAAAGTATTTATGAATTTAGATTATCGCAACCTCAGAATTTCGTTGATAAATATAACGATAACATAAATAATAAAATTTTTGACTTCACGGATAATTATAGAAGTGAAAATAATATTTTGCAATTTGTGAATTTTGTGTTTGAAAAATTGATAACGAAGCAAACCTTGGGTCTATCTTATGAAAACGCAAGGCTTGTTTGTGGCGGAAAACCAACAAAAAATAAGTGCGTGGAACTATCTTTAATTGATGCAAAAGAAGAAACGGAAGAAGAAGGTAAACAAGTAACTATTGAAAAAACAATCAGGCTAAAAAAAGAAGCCGATTTGGTGGCAAAGAAGATTAGTGAACTTATAAATAAAACAAACTTAGAAACAAAGCAAAGGGAATATGATTTTAAAGATATTGGTGTTTTGGTTAGAAAAAAAGGGGAAGGCGTAAGGATTTTATATAATACTCTGCAAAGTGCAAATATTCCCGTTTCTGTGGAGTTTAACAACAATTTATTTGAGACTGTGGAAGTTACTACACTGATTAGTTTTTTAAGACTTTTAAATAATTTTCAGGACGATATTTCAGTTGTAACTATGCTTAAAAGTTCGGTTTATAACTTTAATGAAAATGAACTTATAGATATAAGGCTTGTTAGCGATAATAAGTTTTGGCAAAATGTTTTAGACTATAAAGGAAATAACGAAGATAAAATCAATTTATTTTTGCAAGATATAAAATTTTATCAGGAGTTCTTAAACACTCATAAGATAAGCGAAACTTTAAATAAGTTTATTGAAGATAAGGATTTAATTACATATTTTAAGTCTTTGCCAGATGGCGTGGAAAAGGAAAGCAATATTTTAGAATTTTTGTCTATTGCTTCAAATGAAGCATATGCATATAACTTAGCGAAGTTCTTAGACTACATAAATATTTTAAGTAAACAATCGCAAGTTTTGAAAGTAAAAGCAAACGATAATTGCGTTAAAATTATTACTATGCATTCTTCAAAAGGACTGGATTATAAGGCGTGTATCATATTTGACTTGGCCAGTAAATTTAACCTAAGTGATAGGGAAACAAATTTGTTTATTTCAGATAAACTTGGATTTGGTTTGAAATATTTGGATTTGGAAAAAAGAATAAATTATACAAGTTTGCCACTAGTTGCGTGTAGATTAAATAACTATAAAACTCAGATTGATGAAGAGATTAGACTTTTCTATGTTGCTCTAACACGTGCAAAAAAATATTTATATATGATAGGAAGTTGTCCATTTGATCAGATAGAAAAAAAATATAAAGATCTAGACATTTATTCTTGTAGGTCTTTCCTAGAATTATTATTCTATTCGTTTAGCGATTTTGACCTAGATAGAATTAATAAAAACTCGGGCGGATTTATAATCAATGAAGGTGAAGCGAGCGAGATAAAAGTTTGTATTGAAAACCCTGAATGTGAAGAAATGGAAGAGAAAAAAGAAGATATTTTATTCTCAACATACGACGCTCAAATATCTGAAAAATTGGAGAATTATTATAGATATTCGTATCCAAATAAAGTGGAAAAAAATATAGCAATTAAAAATAGTGTTACAGGTATTATGCAAGAAGAAATGCATTATGAAAATGAAATTGATTTTGTTGGGAATTTAAATTTGTTAAATGTTGAAAAAGTGCCAAACAAAGCCATGGAGTTAGGTAATGCATACCACTATATAATGGAAAAAATAACATATAAAAATGATGATATTCGCTTGATATTAAATAATCTTATTGAGACCGATAAAATATCAGAAGAAACAGCAAAGAAAATAAATATTTCAAAAATTGAAAAAGCAATAGAATGCATCAAAGAAATAAAAGTTGGGAAGATATTAAAAGAACAGCAATTTATTTTAAATATTCCATATAATAAAATTGTGGAAAATTCAAATGTGGCAGATAAAGTATTAATCCAAGGTGTGGTGGATTTATTAGTTGAAGGGAAAGACGGCTTTATCTTAATTGATTTCAAAACAAATAGAAATTTCACAGAAGCAAATTTTATTGAAACTTATTCCACTCAGTTGAATATTTATAAACTTGCAATGGAGAAAGCCCTAAATATAGGTGTTAAGAAGAAATTTATTTATTCGTTTGAGTTGGAAAAACTAATAGAAATCAATTAAATAATTTGTATTAAATTAGTTAAATTTATTAGTAAGGTTTTAGATTATGTGTTATACTAATAATGAAAAAGAGAATGAAATGGAAAAGGAGAAAATTTTATGATGGGTTTTTTGTTGGCTTCAACTTTTGATGATTTTATTATCTCATCTATAAGTCAAATCGCATCAGAAATGGGAGCAAATGCAATTACGCTTGGGGCTATTGCATTGTTATTTGTTTTAATTTTAATCACGTCAATTAGAATTGTGCGTTCTTATGAAAATAGGCTATTGAAGAGTATTAAGAAAACAAATGCGTTTTTTTCAAAGAACCCATATGTTAATAACGATAACTTGGTGGAACTAAATAGCAGAATGAAAGAGATGCCAAAAACTGTAAGGTTTTGCTGGCAAGAATATATGCTTAATAGAGATAAAATGCCAAGTGAATATATTAATCAACAAACTTGTTTAGATAAAGCAGATAAAGCAGGTGGTTTTGGGGGCGCAGTTCAAGTTTGCGGAACATTTACTGGGATTATTGCAATGCTTACAGCAATTTGTTTTCTAGTATTCTATGTTGGCGGTTCATCATCTGCAGAATTGTTTTTAGTTCGTGCAATCACCATTCCTTTATTGCTTTTGGCTGTTGGCTACTTTGCAGTTGCAATTATGCAATTCAGACATTCACAAGTTACAGGTGAATTACATTATGAATTTAATGAATTCGTAAGATATTTGAATAAGGCTTGTAGCACAATGCCTCCATTTGTTGATTATGAAGTTTTGTTTACTCAAAAAGAGATAAAAGAAGGCATTCCTGTTTTGCAGGATTACTTAGAGAAAAAAGCATATGAAGAGCAAAAACAGGCAGAAGAAAAAGCACAGCAAGATGAAAACTTTGATAAGTTTGATTTTAATGAACTTGGTGTTGAAAACGCAATATTGTTAGATAGGGCAATGCTTGAATGCGAAAAGTATTTTAATACAAAAAGAGTGTTAACGGAAAAATTAAATTCTAAGCAACAAGAAGAATATAACTTCTCGAAAAACTTTGATGAAGTTACAAAAGATTTTGAAAGAAAAGCACAAACCCATAGAGAAAATATGGCAAGTTTGAATGAGCAATTGAATACTGCCGCAACGCAAATTGATGCCAACTATATAAAGAAACAATACAACGATGAGCAAAAGAAGTTGCAACAATTGGAAAAAGACTATGATTTAGCACAATCTCGTTTTAAAAAGCAACAAGATGAATTTGAAGTGGAAATCAAAGCAATTTCAGATGAGATAACTTCTAAAAAATCTAATATTGAAGACGTTATGAAACTTGAAGGCAAAACTTATGCAAATAAGGTTTATGGAATTATAAACTCCATGATTGCTGCCCAAAATGAACCCTTCTTTAGACAAGTTGAAGAAGAAAAACAAAATTTGCAAGCACAAGTTAACACATTAAGTCAAACAATTGCAAATCAACAAAATGAAATAAACACAAAGAATGTGCAAATTAGCGAACTTGATAAAGACTTAAAATTAAGGCTTGCTCAAATTGAAGCAATTGGAAATGTTAAAGATTATTTTGCATCAAAAGAATTTAGAGATAGAGTTAGAGATTCAAAGAAAATTGAACCTATGGAAGAAGTGCCTGATGCATTCAAGGGTGAAGGTGTTGAAGAATTAAAACAAAAATTGTTTGATGCCGAAAATAGATTAAAAGAAGCAAACGCAAAGCAAATTGAAATGCAAAATCAAGAAGCAGAACTTATGAATAAGATAAGGGCTTATGAAAATGGAGAAGTAAAAACGAAAACAAATCAGCAAATTGTTGAAACTGCTCCTAATGAAAGTTTGCAAGAATTACAAAACACAATTGAAGCAGAAAATCAAAATTATTTAGACACTCAAAATCAATTAAATAACACTGTTGATGAAACATTGAATGCTCTAAATAATGAAACTCCAAATTTTAATAATGCAAAAAATAAAGAACCTGAAAACACAAATAAAACTAAAGATAAAAAGAAAGGTGTTTTCAATATGTTTAAGAAAAAATAAAAGATGAAATACTATAAGAAATTATAGTATTTTTCTTTTTGTTTTAAATTTATTTGTTTGGCAAATTTTAATGTGATATAATAACGAAAGTTAATTAGGAAAATATTAAAAATGCAACTTAAGTTATTAAATTTTTATAAGTTTTTATCAAACTTTGCAAACAATCTAGTGGGCTCTTTTGTTCCGCTTATTATATATGTCCAAACAGGCCAACTTTATATTGCCTTTCTTTACTTGGTGGCTCAACATGCAATCAGATTATCAGTGGCATATTTTTTACGAAAACAGATGCGTGGAAATCCGCAATTGTTTTTGCTTTTTAGAATTGTGACGCTTACTTTATACAATGTATTTGTATTGTTAATTAATGCTAATTTATGGGTTGGTGTGGTTGGCGTTTGTATATTCTTAGGAGTTGATACAGCATTTAAGTCCTCAGCAAACGAATATATTTATAACTACTCTTCGATTAATAAAAGTTCAAAAAGTTTGGGCTTAACAAGAGTTTTTGAAGAACTTGGAATAATTGCATCTCTTTTAATTGGCGGTTACTTATTGGACGTGAATACTGTGATAGTTGTAATTATTTCGTTAGTACTATATTTTATTTCACTTATTCCTTTACTTATTTATTACTTTAGAAGTAGAAAAGAAAAATCATTTAATAAAGATGCCACGTCTAACGCATTTGAAACATTATCTAAGGACGTGCATTATGGCAAGTATGGGAAAAAGATTATTTATAAAATCTTGTTGGGTTATTTTATTGTTTATTTCGTATTCTGCTCATATGATATCTTTAAAACAACATTTACGCTTGAGTTGTTTGCAAGCGGAAGTAGTAAATATGCGTTGGCGGGTATCATAGGTGCTATTTATGAAGCAAGTTATGCTGTAAGTAGTTTCTTTGCAGGAAAACTTATGGATAAATATGATACAACTTGGCTATGCAGGCTTGCTTGTGTTGTGATGGGTTTATGTGTTTTGAGTTTTACATTTGTTCAAAGTAATATTTCATTTTATATAATGTTTGGGATTATCGGACTAGTTTATCCTTTCTTGAGTTTATTTGTATTGCAAAGATTATTGGTTAAATCCAGAATACTTGGCATTAGTAATTCCGCTCTTTGCGATAGGGAATGTGCTAGTCTTACATCTTATATTTTCTATTTTGGAATTGCATTATTGTTCTCAGCGTTGCCTAAAATTGTTTTCTATCCCGTTTATATTGCAATTGCAGTAAGTTTAATCTTTAGTGCTTGGTTAATTCCAGAAAACGAAGAAAAAACAAGAAAACTGCTTGTTGATTTCTTGGAAAATAATGAGATTTTAAACGATGAACGAGTTGAGAAGGCTAAAGAAGATAAAGAAAAATAGATAAAAGTTGCTATATTTTCAATTTTAAACTTGACAAATGCTTTAATTTAATGTTAGAATTTAAGCGTTTTATAAATGCTATGAATATGTTATAGTAGAATTTCTATCCTACAAGAGAGAATAACTGATTGCGCTGGAAGGTTGTTTTAGGCTCTGGAAAATTTGAAATTTCGACATAGGAGCAGGCCTGGGGAAATACGGGCTCGATTTCAAGATTTGCGTAAAAAATCTAATTAAGGAAAGAGAAATCTTTTGAATTAGGGTGGTACCACGAAAAACCAATTCGTCCCTAAAAGCCTCGTGCTTTTTGGGGCTTTTTTGTTGTAAAAGGAGAGAGTATGAACGAAAATTTAGTTAAAATTTTAGAAGAATTCAAAAACGAATTAAAACAAATTCAATCAGAGCAAGATTTAAATTCGCTTAGAGTTAAATATCTTGGCAAAAGCGGTGCTGTAACCGAAGTTATGAAATTAATAAAGGATATTCCTGCTCAAGAGAAAAAGGCTTATGGCGAAGGCGTAAACGCTGTTAAAAACCAAATTGAAACATCAATAGAAGAAAAGAAAAAACAATTGGAAAATAAAGAAATTGAAAGATTGATTGCTGAAGCAAAACTTGTTGATTTAACTATTCCTTCAAGGGAAGATAGAGGAAGTTTGCACCCAATCACAATCATTGCAAAAAGAATTATAGATATCTTTGAAAGTATGGGATTTTATGTTGATGATGGGCATGAAATTGAAACGGAATTTAATAACTTTGAAGCAGTAAATGTTCCTAAAAATCACCCTGCAAGAGATATGCAAGATACATTTTATCTAGATAATGGGCAGGTTTTAAAAACTCATACTTCGGCAGGGCAAAATAGAATTATGAAAAAATTAGGTGCTCCATTGAAAGCAATTTTCCCGGGACGTTGCTTTAGAAATGAAGAGTTGGACCCAAGCCATGAAAACACATTCTTCCAATTGGAAGGAATGCTTATTGATGAAAATGTTTCAATCTCAAATTTGATTTATTTCATGAAAACAATGTTGTCTAAAGTGTTTGGCAAGGAAGTTGATGTTCGTCTAAGACCAGGATTCTTCCCATTTACAGAACCTAGTTTTGAATTGGATTGTAAGTGTCCATATTGTGATGGCGAAGGTTGCTCAGTTTGTAAGCATGGTGGCTGGATTGAACTTTGTCCTTGCGGAATGATTCATAAAAACGTTCTTGAGATGGGTGGAATTGACCCTGAAAAATATCAAGGATTTGCATTCGGATTGGGGCTTAGTAGATTAGTTATGATGACTTATGAGATAAGCGATATTCGTACTCTAAATGGCTGTAAACTAAAAGAATTAAAACAAACAAAGGTGAAATAGGGAGAGAATTATGTATATATCATTAAATTGGATTAAAGATTATGTGGATTTAACTAATGTTGATTTAAAAGCGTTGGTTAATAAATTTACTCTTTCTTGCGCTGAAGTTGAAGGCTATGAAGAGAAAGGAAAAGATATAAAAAACGTTGTTGTTGGAAAAATTTTAAGCGTTGAAAATCACCCTAATAGCAAGAAATTACACTTATTAAAGGTGGATGTTGGCAGAACAATTTTGAATATTGTTTGTGGTGCACCAAATGTTAGAGTCGGCCTTGTTGTGCCTGTGGCAATGATTGGTGGACAAGTTGGCGAATTGCATATAAATAAAGCCATTGTTGGTGGATATGAAAGTTATGGAATGTGCTGTTCGGCTAAAGAACTTGGAATCAGTGATGATAATAGCGGTTTGATGGAACTTAGCGAGAATTACGAACTTGGCAGAGATATAAAAGATTATCTAGATATTGACGACTTTATCTTTGAAGTGGATAATAAAAGTTTAACAAATAGACCAGATATGTGGGGACACTATGGCATTGCAAGAGAAATCTCAGCATTAGTTAAAAGAGATTTAAGGCCATTAGTTCTTTGGAATGGAAAGAGCGATAAGCCAAAAGTTGAAGTTTCTGTTGATGCAAAAGAATGTTTTAGATATACAACCACCACAATGGCTGGTATTGAAAGAAAAGTATCGCCAATCAATATGCAAATAAGATTGTATTATTGTGGAATGAGAGCGGTGAATTTCTTGGCGGACGTAACGAATTATGTAATGCTAGAACTTGGTCAACCAATGCATGCTTTTGATAACGCAATTGTTAAGAAAATTGAAGTTGAAAATGCTAAAAACGTTACAAAATTTATTACTCTTGATGAAGTTGAAAGAGAGTTGCCTAAAAATACTGTTATGATTAAATCCGCTGGTGAACCTGTGGCAATTGCAGGCGTTATGGGTGGATTAAAGAGTTCTATTAATGATGAAACAAATTCCGTTTTGATTGAAAGTGCTTGTTTTGATTCATATTCAATTAGAAAAACAGCATTGAATATTGGTCTTAGAACAGAGAGTAGTGCTAGATATGAGAAATCTCTTGACCCAGAACTAACAATGATTGCACTAAAAAGATTTGTTGAACTTGTTTCAGAATTTGATGAAAATGCATATGTTAGTGGTGGTGTTACAGATATTTATAATTATCATTTTGCACCAATAAGCATTGAGATAACAAAAGCATATATTGATAGATTTATTGGAATTGAAATTCCTGAGAACCAAATTATAGATATATTATCAAGGCTTGAATTTGAAGTTTTAGTTAATGGTAAGGGTGTTTACACAGTTAATGTGCCATCATTTAGAGCAACAAAAGATATTCAAGGTAAGGCAGATTTGGTGGAAGAAATTTCAAGAATTTATGGGTACGACAATATCGTTCCAAAAACAACAAGCCAAGTTATAAAGCCAATTGAGAAGAATAGAGATGTTGTTTTGGAATATGAAACGAAGTTTGCTTTGGCTGAAAGATATAACTTAAGTGAAGTGCATAGTTATATCTGGTATGATAGCGAGATTAATAAAATGCTTGGCATTAAACCGGGTAGCGTGGTTAAGGTTATAAACTCAATCCAAAAAGATAATAACGAAATTAGATCAACTATGATTCCAACAATGCTTAAAGTGGTGGCGGAAAATAAAAACGATTATAATAGTTTTGGTGCATTTGAAATTGGAAGAGTTGTAAAGAATATGCAACCAGATGGCTTGGTTGATGAAACAAAGAGCCTTGGAATTGTTTTGGCAAGTAAGAGTGAAAAAGAAGAATTGTTGTTAAAACTAAAAGATATGGTTCAATATTTGATGGAATGTGTTGTTAAGGCGGATTTAAGAATTGAAAAGGGGCTATGTAAGGTTGATTATTTAAATCCAAGTAATTATTACGAACTTTATAACGGTGAAGAAAAACTTGGTTTCATTGGCTTTGCGCACCCATTGGTTGAAAGAAAACTTGATGCTAAAATTTCTGTTGCACTTTGTGAAATAGACTTCACAAAACTTGTTGGATTGAAAACAATTGATTATAAACTTGAAAAAGTTTCAAAATATCCAAAGAGTGAGTTTGATTTCAACTTTGTAATTCCTAAAAATGTTTTGTATTCAGAAATTGAAAAGATAGCAAAGAGTGTTAATACAAATTTATTATATAATGTTAGTTTGTTAGATATCTACGAGCCTGAGAATAGCGATACAAAGAGTTATACATTGCATTATCAAGTTTGGCTAAATGATAGAACTATGACTGGGGAAGAACTTGAAACATTCCATAAAGAAGTTGTTAAAGTATTTAAAGATAACGGATATATGTTAAAAGACTAAAAGAAAAAAGAACTTTAGATAATAAAGTTCTTTTTTATGTGTTATGCAAATAGAAAAAACCCGCTTATTTAAGCGAGTTTATCATGACTAAATATTTAATATTCTGAAAATTCTTTTGCTAACAATCATGAAGATTAAGTCAAGAATCCAAACGATAGTGAAACCAAAAATTAATCTGATTAAACCAGCAACAATTTTGCCTTCTTGAAATCTGGTAATTGCTCCGCAAATCCATGCAGTAACTGGGATAATTGCAAGAATAATACTTACAATATAACCTAAACCGAAATAATCACTTGATCTACTTGCCATAATTTTTAACACTCCCTTAATAAAATTTATGTACTTTTGAATACAATATTATATTAATATTATTTGAGAAAAATGTCAATTAAATATATAAAATTTCAAAATTTTTTAACAGTTTACGTTATCTGATTCGGTCACATTGGTGTTTTAAAACAAGGGGGCTTGAATTTCTATATAATTTATGATATAATTTAAGTACCTTGAAAATGATAAGGAGATAATTTATGAGTAAAGAAGCAAAGTTTACAACGGAGATTAAGTTTTATAATTCGCCCGAAGATGGTTATTGCCACTTAGGACTTGTGGATAAAGATAGAAAATTCTTTTATGACGTTTTAGATAACGAAGTTTATGATGTAAAAGATGATTGCTATATTGAAGTTGGGGAAGAGAAGAATAGAGTACCTTTCACAGCGGTTAGTTATTTGGGTTCGGAATATTTTAGAGAAATGAATGAAGATCTTGGATCAAAAAAATATTTTGTTCAGAGAAAAGTTTCTAAGTTTGCTAAGAACTTTATTGGTTTTGGCGAACCTAAAGGTGTTACTCTTGATGAGATTGCTAATGTAAATAAAGACATTGTAAGATTGCAAATTGCGTACGATAGTAAAAAGGTTGAAACAGAGTTTTCGCTTGAAAACGAAAAGAGCAGATAATAAAGCATATCAGATAAAATTTAATAAAGATAAATTAAATATGAGAATGATATAAAATTTTTGTCAAATAACATTGTAATAGTAATATCATTGAACCGCAAGGTTCAATTTCATTGTAAATAAAAAGAAAAGCCTTATTGACTTTTCTTTTTGTTTACTTGGCTGGGGTAGTAGGATTTGAACCCACGAATCGAAGAGTCAGAATCTTCTGCCTTACCGCTTGGCTATACCCCAAAATGAAAATTTAATCGTAAATCCGTTAGATTATACTTTTAAAATAAAAAAAATGCAAGAATTTCGGTGTAATTTTTCAAAACATTTTAAATTTAGATATTATTTCTTTTGAAAAATGATAAAAAAGTGATACCATATATGAAATACATTGAAATTTACGGGATTTTTTTGTTTTTTATATTAAAGGAGAAATTGAATGGATTTATTTGCAAAATGTGGCACTCTTGAATTATTAAACAATGCTAGAAAAACTGGACTTTATCCATATTTCCATGCTTTAGAGAGTGGTCAAGATACTGAAGTTGTGATGGATGGTCATAGAACTATTATGATTGGTTCAAACAACTACTTGGGTTTAACATCTCACCCAGATGTAATTAAAGCAGGTGTGGAAGCGTTAGAAAAATATGGTTCTGGTTGCTCTGGAAGTAGATTTTTAAATGGTACTTTGGATCAACACGTTCTTTTAGAACAAGAACTTGCAGATTTCTTGCATAAAGAAGCAGTTGTAACTTTCTCAACTGGTTTTCAATCAAACCTAGGTATTATCTCAGCAATTGCTGGTAGAAACGATGTTATTGTTGGCGATAAGGAAAACCATGCTAGTATTTATGATGCTTGCAGGCTTAGTTATGCAAAACTTTTAAGATATAATCATAGCGATATGGAAGATCTTGAAAGACAACTTCAAAGCATTCCTGAAGATAAGGGTATTTTGATTGTTACTGATGGCGTATTTAGTATGGGCGGAGATATTTGTAATCTTCCTGAAATTGTTAGACTTGCAAAAAAATATGGCGCAAGAGTAATGGTTGATGATGCTCATGGCTTGGGCGTTTTGGGTGAACATGGTAGAGGTACTGCAGAACACTTTGGTTTGGAAGACGACGTTGATATCTATATGGGTACATTCTCAAAATCTCTAGCAAGCCTTGGCGGTTACATGGCTGCCAAAAAGGAAGTTGTGGATTATGTTAAACACACTTCTCGTCCTTTCATCTTTAGTGCTTCTATCACTCCAGCAAGCGTGGCTTGTGCAAGAGCATCTTTGAAGATTTTAAGAGAAAACCCAAAGAGAGTTCAAGATTTAAGAGAAATCTCTCAATATATGAGAAAGAAACTAAAGGAAGCAGGCGTTAAGATTATCGAAAAAGATGATATCACTCCTATTATTCCTATTTATACATACGAACCAGAAAGAACATTCCTTGCATGCAAGTTGTTGTTAGAAAGGGGAGTTTATGTAAACCCAACAGTTTCTCCAGCAGTTCCTGAACATCAATGCTTGCTTCGTACTTCTTATACTGCCACTCACACAAAGGCTCAAATGGACGAATGCGTTGCAAAAATAAAGGAAGTTTTGGATATGCTTCCACCAGTTGAAGAACACGAAACTGAAGAATAAAATTTTATGAAACAAATATTTGAATGATATCTTATTAAAATAATAATTTGAATATGATAAATCAAATATAATAATTTAAAGTTGATAACAAAACAAAAAGAGATGCGGAGGGCATCTCTTTTTGTTTACCTAAATAATGTGTATATAGGTAGAATGAAAAATGGAAAAACATTTTAATTACTTAAAATGCAACTTTATTATATAGGGAAATTAAGAGAATGTCAATACCCTTTTGGGAAAAATTTTGAAAAAATAGCAAAAATTTTGTAGAATTTATAGAAATTTCGTACTAATATCTAAATTAAATTGCAATAAATTAAAGATTGTGTTAAAATTTTAGAAACTAAAAAGCAGGAGAGAATTTTGGAAAATAAGAAAAATCTTGGCATTTATATCTATAAAATTCTAAAAGAAGAGAGTGATGAAAATCATAGGCTTCAATTTAATGATATTATTTCTATATTAAAAGATAAATATGGCATTGTGGCTGGAAGAAATGCTATTGGAAGGAATATTGATTCATTGATTGGTGCAGGCTTTTATGTGGAAAAAACATCTAAAGGCGTTTATTTGGGCGAAAGAGATTTTGAAGATAGTGAAGTGGAATATTTAATTGATAGCGTTTATTCTTCAAAGTCTTTGCCTAGCGGTTTTGCGAGCGAGTTGGTTGGAAAACTATGCAAAAATTTTAGTAAGTTCAAGCAAAATAGATTTGAATATTTGTTTTCTTCCAATGGTATGCAAGAATTAAATAGAAGCCTTAATAAACAGGTTTTTTATAATATAGATTTGTTGAGTGAAGCAATTAGTAAAGGTGTTCAGGTGGAGTTTACTTATAATCAATTGGGTTTTGATAAAAAACTAACGCCTAAGAAAGAACATTCATATATTGTTAATCCATATTTTATGTTAAATAATAATGGAAAATATTATTTGGTGGGAAACTATAATAAGTATTACAATTTAAGTCATTATAGAATTGATTACATAACGGATTTGAAGTTGTTAGATAATAAGGCAAAACCAGCCACAAGTTTGTTTGGTTATGAAAACGGGATTGATAAGTTTAAGTACGCAAACGAGCATATTTATATGTTTGGCGGAAATAGCGTTGATGCTGAATTGCTTGTTAATAATATAGACGCTTTGAGTGCAGTCTTTGATTGGTTTGGATTAGATTTAGAAGTGAAGCAAAAAGAAGATAAGTATTTGGTTAAATTGCATACTAATGAAAATGCACTTTTCTATTGGGTTATTCAATATGGGGAGAATGTGGAATTGTTGTCGCCAAAAATCCTTAGAAATAAATTATCTAAATTTTCAAAAATGTTGTTTGAAAAATATAATGATTAGCCATTATAATTTTAAAAATCTAGAATAATAAAGCATTATTTGTTAAAAATAAATTATAAAAAATATTAAAGATTTTAGATTTTATTGTTATTTAATTTTGTAGTTTTTAAAAAATGTG
The DNA here is from genome assembly GCA_934754335.1 of uncultured Clostridia bacterium. Classification (GTDB taxonomy): domain Bacteria; phylum Bacillota; class Clostridia; order Christensenellales; family UBA1242; genus UBA11490. Next base: position 106,304 of record CAKVHY010000003.1, on the reverse strand, counting down.
CTAATATATAGTAAATTAAAATGGAAAGCGGAGGAAGATATGTATAGATATTTGGCTAATATACTTGCGTTTATAGGAGAACCTGGGACAGGGAACGAGCCTTTTTCTGAGTATACAAAAAAATTGGCTGAAATTGTTCAAATGTTATTAACACCAATATTCTCAGTGTTGGCAACAGTTGGTATAGTTTGGATTATTGTTCTATCTGTAAACTACATGAAGGCAGAAAGTACAGATAAAAAAGAAGAAGCCAAGAAGAGAATCATTAACGTTGTAGTAGGTACAGTTATTATGATTGTAATGGTAGTATTGATGTTGCTATTATCTCAAGAAGGCAATATGCAAACACTTGTAAATTGGATTACAGGTAAGAGTTCAACAACAACACCATCAACAACATAAAAGAAAAATCTAGAATTTTTTCTAGATTTTTTTATGATATATTAGCCTTTTGAAAATAAATTATATTTTCAATTAAATTTATTGTTATTTTAGTTTTGTAATTCTTAAAATATGTGTTAATATATAATAAATTAAAATGGAATACGGAGGGAAATATGTATAGATATTTGGCTAATATACTTGCGTTCATAGGTAGTGGTAGTGGTAAACCTGGAACAGGAAAAGAGCCTTTTTCTGAATATACAGAAAAATTGGCTAAAATTGTTCAAACGTTATTAACGCCAATTTTCTCAGTATTGGCAACTATTGGTATAGTTTGGATTATTGTTCTATCTGTGAACTACATGAAAGCGGAAAGTACAGATAAAAAAGAAGAAGCCAAGAAGAGAATAATTAACGTTGTAGTAGGTACAGTTATTATGATCGTAATGGTAGTATTGATGTTGTTATTATCTCAAAAAGACAATATGCAAACACTTGTAAATTGGATTACAGGTAAGAGTTCAACAACAACCCCATCAACAACATAAAAGAAAAATCTAGATATAATTCTAGATTTTCTTTTTTTTCTTGGAAAATTGCACATAATATGATATATTATATTTGAAAAAGGACATCGGAGGAAGAATATGTTGCAGTTTTTAGCAAATATATTATATTTTTTAGGAAAGTTTTCAGATGCTAACCAAGAGATTTTTGATGAAGGGGGAAGTGGTAGTACTAGCGATCCTAATGCATGGTGGGTTAGAAGTGCAGATGCAATTGAAGGCTTAAAGATTGCAATGATTGGGCTTGTTTCAATGGTTGCAACTGCAGGCGTTATTTATGTAATAGTGCTAGTTGTGAACTACATAAAAGCAGAAGATAAAGGCAAGCAATCCGAATGCATGAAAAGATTGGTTAATGCGATTGTGGGATTTGTAATAACCATTGTGGCAGTGGTGTTATTTATCTTGCTTCTAGATAATATTGAGCCTATCGCCACATGGATTAATAATCTTCTAGGAGATGGAACAGGATTCTCTAAATCATAAAGAAAAAAAGAAGTGAACTCTTAAAAAATTCACTTCTTTTTTATATTTTTTGAAAAATCTAAAGAATCTCATTTTTTATACTTTTTATACATATTTTTATGGAAATTATACATTTTTTTGTTTATATTTTATTTTTTAATACTATGCATTGTTGTTTTCGTGGCTATATAAAGGCATATCTTTAAATTTTATCAAAAATATCACAAAAAAAATCTAAATGTATAAAAAAGGTAAATTAAGTTTTGTTTTTTCATTTATTTAAGTTATACTTATTCATATAAAGATAAGTCTCCGTAAAATTTAGGGAAAGGAAGGGATTATATTGTACACACCTTATAGCGGTTACAAGAAGTATATAAGAGAAGAATTGATCTTCATGTCGGTTCACGAACTAAGAGCAGTGGCAAGAGATGTTGGGGTTAGGTCGCCATCAAATAAGAAAAAAAGCGATCTGATTGATAATATTTTAGCAATAGCCGATAAAAGACAATCACCGGAATTTAATGTAAATAGAGTTGGTAGACCTCCAATAGATATGCATAAGAATGCTCACATTCCTTATTCAGAAAGTTCGAATAATGATTACGATGGTATTTTCACGTTGAATTCAAATATCGTGGAATATGGAGTTCCAACGTTTGACGAAAAACGTGGAAGAAAAATGCATGCAGTTTTGGATTATATTGAAGGTGGAATAGGCGTTGTAAGAAGGAACTACTTTGATAAAGAAAAAATATTTTTACCCAAAAATATAATTCTTTCAGACAAACTAAGAGAAGGCGATATAATTTATGGCAAGGAAGAGTTAAGCCCTGATAAAGAAACTTGGGTTGTGATCAGTGTTAAAGAATCTTTGAATTATGTTGTGGGGACAAACCGTCCCGAATTTGATAAATTAGTAAAGTGTTCAGTCTCAGAAAAGGGTCAATCTAATATTTTGGGAGAATATAATATTGGAGATAGTTGTTATATCACTTGCGATAAAAGACAAAAGGTTAAAGAGATTTCTGAAGCATTATTTGAGGAGGCCAGCAAAACCGGTTTAACATTTGCTATAAACTATAATTCAACTAGTGAAGCCACTAAAGATTTATCTAACACTTTAGAAGTGAACTTTGCATTAGATGAAGAAGTTAAGTTGAGAGGCGTTGCAATCATGTTAGAACACCTTAAGAGACGAGTGGAGATTAGTGAGGATGTTCGTTTGATCTTTTCTAATTTTTCAGAGTACCTAAGATCTTTAAATATCGTAAATCAAAAACAGATAACAACCAATATTTCGCTAGAAAGTGTTCAAGCAATTAGGAAGATTGCCGGCATGAGCGGTAATTTTGAAAAAGGAAGCCTAACCATATTCTTTGTGGATAGTTTAACAGTGCCAGATAATTATAAAGAAGTAATAAAATATGATGTTATTTCGAATTTAAATACTACGTTTGAGTTATAAAAAAGATAATCTAAAATGAAGTGAACCCCATAGGGTTCACTTCAAAATCTAGATTATCTTTTTTCTTTTAAACCATATTTTATTTAAATCTAGTTTTTCTTCTAATGATTATAAATATAACTGTTAGTGAGATTGTCACCACTGCCGCCACGGCAATGATTATTTTTGCATTAGAGTTTAAAGGTTCTTTCTTAGTAACTTTATAAGAAGCAACCAATTTATCATCTGCTGTGTATATTTGAACCCAATAATCACGAGCATAAGTAAGCGTTATAGTGGAAATCTTATCAACGCTATCGGCATTGATTTCTGCAATCACCATATCATTTATCAAAATCTTACTTTCACCAATTGCCTCGTAAATTGATTTTGCATTGTAAGATAATGTGATTGGATCGGTGGTTGAAGTTCCAAATTCAATTGAAGAAGTGATTGTTGGAGTGGCAGAACTCAACCAAACATTGAATGAGAACTGTCTATATTGTTTAATTGATTCAATATAACCTTGCAATGTTATTCTATAGAAACCTGTGCCTGTGGCTTCATCTTCAGCAGATAGCCATAGGGAAGTGTATGAAGTTAAAGGTAGGATAACATAATCAGTATCATCAGTCATTTCAATTTTCTTTTCAACCGATAGAACTTTAAAGTTGTTTCCGCTTGAAATATCAAATGTGTGAAGCGTTGTTTTAGGATTTACAATCTTAAAGTTGAATTCAGAAGAAATAGTTTCTTTTTGAAGATCTGAACTTAATTGAACATCTGCTGTAATCTTTATAAAGTAATAACCAGATTCAGAGAACTTGTAAGTATTTAAAGCAGTGATTTCAGGAGTGATTTGAACGCTATTCTTATATACTTCAATATTAAATGAATCATATAATGTGATGCCTTCTAATTTTGTTAGAACTTCTAAATATACTTCATCATTGAATATCTGTCCATTCAAAGGTTCTTCGTTATTAATATTAAATACTATTTGATTAATCAAATAAATATTTAAGTAATCAACTCCATTGAATTTAGATACGTTTCCGGCTAAATCTCTAACAACAAATTTATGTATTCCGCCAGAACTTATCGATAAATATTTATCTAAGTATTCTTTTGTTTTATCTTTATCACTGTAAATTCCATTTAATGATTGAAGGTCTTCCATCTTCATTGAATCAACCAATATTCCATTGAAGTAATGCTCGATAAAGATTGAATTTCCTTTCTTCTCGTTATATGTATTTTCATTTGTAAATAAAATATATAATAAATCTTTTGTGGATTTAACTGTATTGCTTTGGTAAGATATATTTTCACCAACCGTTGTTCCATCAATATTATTAGAATAAATTAGTCGTAATCCCGAGAAGTTTCCAGATGTTTTTGTAATGAAATTTATTCTAACAAATCTAAATGTTATTTTTGTTCCGTCATTAGATAATTTATAAATTCTAAATAGGTAAGTTTTTGAATTTTCATCTTTATTGATAAACTCATAAACTATTCCGTTATTTGTGTTTGTTACAATGTCTATATGGTCTCTAGATTTAATAGGGGAGCCAGTACTATCATAATTATTAAAGTTATCTAAAGCATAGTAATTATAAACAGTTTCGTTTTCAAATACTTCTGTGTAGGAAGATTCAGATAATTGAGTGGAATAACCATTAGAAGTTACTGAATAGATAGAATATAAAATTGTGTTGCCTTCGGCTCTTGTGAATCTAATCTCTTCAGAAGTGTAATCCAAATCATTTGTTAATGAAATGAAGTAATCACCCGGAAGGTTTATTCTATAATTATTTGTTGTTATAACAGAATTATAATTTGTTTTGTTATAATATCTTCTTAAATTTAATTTTGCATTGAAATTAACTGTTTTATCGTCTAAATATCTTTCATTCCAAACGATTGCTAAATCTTCAATGAATATCTGTCCGTTATTCTTTGCAATAATTCCACCATTTAGGTTTTTCAACTGAATTTCTGGAAGTTTTGTATAAAGAATAAATGAATATGTGGCATTTTCAATTGAGTTTTTATTTTCTTCGAACCAAGCATTGAATGTGTTTAAATCAATATTTGTTAAATCGATATTTAAGTTCGCAACTGATAGAAGAATAACTGTAAATTTGCTCCAATATCCAGCATCTTGATTAAATCTTAAGTAATTAACTGAAGATTGATTTGTGCTAGAAGTGGTGCTTGTAATTTTATAATAATTATTGATATTTTCAAAATCTGTGTAGATAACTTTATTTCCGTTATTTTCTTCCACTATAACCACAGGGTTATATCTAGAAGGATCAAATGTAACGCTCGTGGTTTTTGCTGTGTAAGTTTCACCATTTAGGCTTTGAGTTTTGCCCGAATATGAAATTCCATGATTAACAGAACTTGCATTCCAAGTTTCATAATATGTTGCCACTCTTCCGAAGTTGTCTGTTAAGATTATTCTGAATGTTCCATTAGTTAACGTAAATGATCGTCCGCCCAAACTAATCCATTCGCCATCTGGGATTTGAACTTGGCTAGGACTGAAATCTCTAGTTAAAGTTTTCCAAGAGGTTTCATATTTTGCGATTTGAATACTTGTAATTTTTGTGCTTCTAAATTCTGTGTCTGAAGGAATAGAAATTATATATCCATTCTTAACATATTTTAGCATTTCACCCGGATAATAGTACTCAATTGCCAAGTTTTCGCTTGTTCTTGAAGTTATCTTTATTGATAAATTAAAGTCTGCCACGCCTGCGTTGTCAATTGTGATTATATCGCAAATTTTAGTTATATATTCAAGGAACTTTGCAGGGTAGTTATTTAATTCAATTTCGCTTAAATCTCCGCTTAAGCCTTCAGGTAATTCTATTGGATAACCATTAGAATTAAACATGATTTTGGCATTGATTGGGTCTAGATATAAGGTGATAGGGGAAGAGGCTTTATAATTTTGTTTATTTGTGCCATATTGATATTCGCTAGCAGAATATGTTACATAAATCTCTGCTTTTAAGAATTTATCAACTTTATCTAAATTTGTGTTTAATTCTAATTCTAGATTTGTACCATAAACATCAACACTATTTGAAACGTTATTCAATGTGCCATTTAAATCTTCATCATTTAACTTGGAATTTTTTGCTTTTGCATATGAATATTTGATTGATAAATCATCTGCAACATATATAGCATAAACTCTGTAGTTGCCTGCTTCATCTTCTTCCACTATTTCAAAATACTTACCAACGCCATTTTCGATGAATTGTGAGTTTTCAGCAAATTCAAATCTGCTTGAATCAAACACTTCATAAAGGCTTAATTCATTAACTCTGTTTTTATCTTCTGCTGTTGGGAAATCATCAGGAGTTAAAGTAAATCTATATGTTCTTGGATTTGAAATTTCTCTATAATAAATTCTATTTGAATCAAATCTAAAATCGCTACTGCCAGATTTTAATTCAAAGTTTTTAGTTACACCAAAGAAATAATTTTGAATATATGTTTTATATATTGGTTCATTATTTGGTGTTAGATAATCATTTCCGTCTAGGTCCTGATAAGCAAGTTTTTTATCGTTTTGATAGGTGTAATAACTTTCAATATAATAATTATATATTTGTTCTAGGGCATATTGTTTATCAAGAGGAGTACCTTTTAGATTAGCATAGTATCTCTCAATATAACTTGTATAACCGCTATTATTTAGGCTATCTAAATATCCTGATGGAAGCCCTGAGGTAGCAGTTTTACGTGGAATAAACTTATCATTTTCCATTAAATAGATAAGGTTATAAAGTGGTTTTGTGTTATCCACAGTTATTTGATAATTTCCAATGAAATTAGACTTTGTTCCGTCGTTATTCAAATAATCGCTAGATAATCCTTTATACTGAATAGAAATTTCATATGTTGCGTTAATTGAAGGGTCAGATAACGCACTATCTTTTTTATAATTTTTATTGTAGTTATCGAATACAACTATTGCCCATTTATCGGCTTTTGAATTAGCACCTTTCAAACCTGCGTTAGATAGGAATGCTTGTTTTAATCTTTCAGTTGTGTAACCCATTGATGAAGTGAAAACTTGCGTGGTGTTTCCTTGAGCATCGGTTGTAAGTTCCACTTTAAAGATAACTTGTGGTGTGCCATTAGGCAATGTTCTTGTAACTGTTACTGCATTTGGTTCTATTTCTGCATCGGTTTTATCAACTGCTTTTTCAAATACGAATATAAGCGTATCGTTATTTGTTGAAGTTAAAACAGAAACTGTTTTATCGCCAATAACTTGTTCGGTTGCGCCATCGTTTAGGTTTTCCAAATTGGTTGTGGAAAGTGATTCGGTGATATCGTTGAATAGGGCATAAGCATAGTCGTAATCACCATTGGCTGAAGATTCATATTCTGCTGATGCGCTCTTTCCAAAGTAATAACCTTTTGGAGTGGAATAATCAATTCCGAACTCTAGGGTTAGATCGTTTGCAAACATATTCCATTTGCTCATATCTGCGCCTTCTGTTATTCCCGAACTATCTGCCACTAGCACTTTGTAGTTATAAGTTAGATTGCTATTTAATCCTGCATTGCTTCTATTTAAAATAATGCCATCTTTTAATGTTGACCTATCTGTGAAGCCTGTAGGGTGGTTTTGAGATACGTCGTTTGACCTATTATTTAGTGAATTTAATAAATAATTTTCACTTAAGTTCTTATCAGGGGAGATAAGGTTGGTTTTACCTTCTTTAACACCAATTAACTGAGTACTTGTTCCAAACGTTAATGTTAAACGCATTAGGAATCTTTGATTATAATATGTTTTTGCATCAAAATCTTTTACGTTTAGATTGCTCTCTCCGATGCCATAAACAAATCTATTTATTAAATAAGTTAAACGTGTTTGAGCGTTCTTTAAGCCTTGCTCTAAGTTTCCGCCGGCTGAATCGTAATTATCAACAATGTTTGTTGCATTGTTATAATCTGTTCTATCAATGAAGTTGTTATAACTTACTGCTTGGTTGTATTTATCCATTGAAAGATTGAATTGAACAAGTTCTCTATTTGTTAGGAATAGATTGCTAACTTTCATACTGCTATATGCAACGTCCTTAGTTGATGCTTTTTCTAACCTATTATTTATGGTTTGTTCGTTGAATGATTTGTTTTCATAATCAGCATCGTTCATTCCCGCACCAAGAATGAAATTTAAGTTTGAGATATTAGTTAAATCAATAATGCCATTTGTATCAACATAGTAAACATAATATCTATAAACTGTGTCGTTCTTAAGTCCATCACCAAGATTTTCTCTTGAATCTTTAACAAGACCATTTGCGTCTATATAATCAGTGTAGGTTCTTCTGAAAACATATAAGCCATTTTTTGTGCATTCATAATTTGTTGAGCCTTTGCTTGCAGGGTTGATTATATTGCTATAATAACGTTTCTCACTTGCATCATAATAAGAACTATTATTTTTAGAATCTGTTTGTGAATTATTTACAATTAATTGCCAACCACGCTCAGAGTTTAATGCAAATGGATAAATGCTGTTTGGCTCATTAACTTCTTCGTCATCTGCATTGTAGTTGTTTAACTTCTTATCTGATATAACAATATCTTTTGTTGATTGATCTAATTTATTTGTAAACTTAAATGTGTATTCGTTTGTGACGTCATTGTAAGTTACATTTGTAATAATGTAATTTGCATAGAAATCGGTATCGAAATCATAGAACTTATAATCAATTCTGCTCTTTGGGATTTTATCGTCCACAAGCCAACTGAAATATAATTGAGATATAGAGTATGATGAATAAGTGGTTAGGTTATATAACGTCATGTTAGGGGAGTAGTTCAATTTTTCATAGGTTAAATCAAAACTACCAAAACTCATCGCAAGCGTTAAATCTAAGTTCATCCACAATGTGTTTCCGCATTCATTTCCAAGCAAATCGGTGATAACATAAATATATTTCTTTTCTCCATAGAAACCATATTCGTGATTAACGTCTTGTTCAATTTCACGAACGCCAACTCCAAATTTAGAAGCAAGTGCCTTTTTAGTTGGAGATAGATATGTGGAGTTCTTTGCCAAAACCCCTGTTGCATCAGTGGAGTAATTGAAAGAGTAGATATTGCTATCGTCTGAATTTGTGTTGTAATATTGGAAATTAACATTCCTAATTGGAATTAAGAAATAGTATGAAACTAGTGGCTTTCCGTTATTGCCAAGTACTAATGCTTTTGTGCAAGCACTATCAATATAATATCCTAATTTTCTACTTATTGTTTTTGTATAAACTTTATCTAGATTTATTGAACCATCTTCATTTATAAACTCTTTTTCAATTTCTAGGTTTCTATCACCATCTAAAGTTTTAATACTCCAAACTCTTGTTAATTTCATGCCAGAATAATTGCTATTATTCTTATAAACATCTCTAAGCATTGTTTCAAGGCTTGATGCTTCATAGTTTATTCCATTGCCGAATATGAATTTATCAAATAAATTTGTATCTGAAAGGTTGTTTGAGTTTGTAATGTTGATTGCTTTGTAATTTCCCCAAGAGATATTTGCAAAATCAGTTATAATTCCATATTTTTCAATGAAACTATCTTCGCCTTCCACGTCTAAGAAGAAGTTTGGATTTGAAACATCGAATGCAACGAAATATTTAGAAGTGTTGCCTGCGGTGTCGGTTAGATTGAAGATATAAAGCATTGAAGATGAGGGCTTGAAAATATTTTTGTTGTAAACACTATCTCCAAATTTGAAGAACGAATAATCATATTCATAACTAACATCTTGAATAGCGTTTGCAGGGTTTATATTTTGTGTTCCGCTAATGCCTTCTAAGTTGTCAGATAAGAACAATCTTAAAATATCGTTGTTGTTCTTAAATGGAATAGCGGTGTAGGTGGTGGTAATTGAAGAACCACTTGGACGTTTATCATAAACAAATGTGAAAGGTTTGGTTATAAGATTGCTTGTGTTGTTATCAAAAGAGGAAGTGATAGAGTTTGAATCTGGGTTCACAGGCAAAACTTTAAGTCCTGTTAAATCTGTGTAGTCGAACACAAATTTCTGAGTTAAACTAGCACCATTATTAAAGCCATATTTTAAATGGAAATTATATATTCCGCTTCCCCAAAGGGCAATTGATGATGTTTCTGGAGTTTCTAAATTAACATAATGTGTAACATTCGCATTTTTTGAAACGTAAACCTGATTTACGTCCTTCTTATAAACATATCGAACATTTTCTTCATTTTCCAATTCGTCAACAAGTTTAGAATTTAAGAAATCCAAAGGATACATATCCTTGTACTTCAATGTTTCGCCAAAGTAAATATCAAATACTGGAACGAGATACAAACCAGAGTTTGCATATTTTTGCATAGATAATGGTTTGCCATTTATATCCACAATTTGTTTAAATACTTGTATGCCTGCTCGATTTGTGATTGTGTAACCCACAGCGTATTTAGTTGTGGTGGCAGTTTTTAATTGCTCATAACCGCTAGTACTTTGGCTACCATTCGTTCCAACAATAATGCCATCAAAGTTTGTCTTTTGGAAATATGGAATAATATCGTATTGGAAGAATGAATTTTGACTCCATGTAATTCTAACTGCATCGTTTGTGTAAGGGGAGTTGTCTTTGCTAACCACTAATTTTTCCCAAGCGTTATGAGATGTGGTTGGAGTGTCGATTACAGTAGTCAAACGTTCATATGTGGTTTTAGGGTTAGATTTATCAATTACGAAAGCGAATACTTGATAGAACTTTGTGTTTATAAGGTTGTTGAAAATATCGTCATAGATATTGTACTTATATTCAGCAATAATTTCATAATAACCGCTTTCTGAAGGTTGGTCGTCCTTAGTGAAATATTTTATTGCACGAGGAGTGTTATTAGTGATATAAGGTTTTCCATCTTCGTCGTAATCAAAATCATAAACATAGTATCTTGAAATCGGAACTAATCCATTGAAGGAATATAATCCAAAGAAATCAAAGGTGATAGGGGTCATATTTGTAACAGGTACATTGCCAATTGGCCTTAAAGCATCATTAAGTTTTGCATCTGCTTTTAAGGTTATTGTTTTAGACGTTGTTACTAAATTACCATTAGATAAGATGCTTAAAATCGATTCTTTTTCATCTTTAATTCTATTATTAACATTTTCTGTTAAATCGCTATAAATGCCTTCAGAAACGTTTTTAAATTCGGTTTTCCCATTCTTATTGAAATATGATTTAATTCCGAAAATATGCAATGTGTAGCCATATTTTCTATATCTTGCATTACGTATTTCTTCAGCATTATTGACTAAAATTTTATATTTATATTCATTTTTAAAATCGTAAACTGTGTTTGTGGCATTTGAATCCACAACGAAAGATATGTTGTTAAGCCCTGCGTTATTAAGCGTGGCATTCAAATCTCCGCCATCATAATTTACGTGTTTAATTCCAAGTGTGTATCTATTTTCTAATGTAAAAACTCCAAGTTCGCTATAAACAATTTCATAATCAAATCTAAATGCATCGAAATTAGATAGATTATCTAGAGTAGGGGAAGAGATAACATTTTTGTATGTAAGTTTATTACCTTTTTCATCTGTTTGTGTTTGATTATGTTCTGATAATGTTAGATACTCATTCAACGTGTTGAAATTATCTTCTGTTACGCCATAAGGGTTTTGAACAGATAGAACAACTTTGTTATTTGCTTCTTTTGTGATAACCTTTCTTGTTAAGTTGTTTGTTAGTGAAAATTTGTAACCAGTGATATCATTTTCATTTTCGCCATCAAATAAGCCGGTTTCTAACACGCCATATTTGTATGTTGTTAAAATACCTATCTCGTTTTCAGTGGTATTTTTAACTGTTAGGTTTTGAGAGTACTCAATTTTCTCCTTCTTAATCAGGTCGCTACTATTTAAATATAGCATGATATCGCTTTCAGAAACTTTATCTATATCAGTGGTTTTGTAATGCTTAATGATATAGGTTTTGGTTTTTAAGCCTGTTTCTTCATCGGTTGTTTCTTTCTCAAAAATCAAACTTGTTAATTTGTATTCAAAATTACCCCAACCATCAGAAAGATAATTTATTGCGTCAAATCCGCTAGTTCGTGATTTATATATGTAGGAATAAACATAAACATTCTGATATGCTAATTCTTCACTTTCAGGGGAAATAGTTTCTTTCAGGTCGTTAGAAATAAGCGAACTATTTATCTCACTTATATTAAGCGTACGTTTTTCAGCCACAATCAATGTTTCTTTATTCCTAGCACCATTTATATATTCAGTGACAAGTGCTTTTTCTTTAGCGTTAAAATCTGTGACTTCTGGTTTAGTTTCTTCTCTGTATAAGGATTTGAAATCATAAGTGTAATTAGTTTCAACTAAGTTAATTGTTTGATTAACTGAAAGATTGTATCTAGATGCATCAAAGGTGTAGGTAGGGAACTCTTGAGTTTGGAAGTTATAGAAATATGTTTTGTAAGAATTCTCGTCCAAATCTTTATCAAAATATTGCTTATCGTTAGATTTTAATAACGTGTTGAAATCAGGGAAACTTGTAATATTGCTAGTTTTATTTAGATAAACTTCATATTTAAAATTAAATTCAGTTGCTTTGCCATCGGCGGTGGTGTATTGCCCAGAAAATACAAAGGTATATAAACCTTCAGGGTGTTTTACTAAAATAGTATCTGAATTTTCAATATTTTCGTTTTCTTTGTATCTAACGTTTTCAAGATCAATATATTGATACCAAAAATAGTTAGAGTTACCGCTATCTAGAGTTTGAAGAATTGGTTTTTCTGCTAAAACTCTCAAACCGCTATAGTATTGGTTTTGAAGGGTGATAGAAACTTCATCTAAACGAGTAATACGATTGAAGTTTGTATTCAAACCTTCAAGATATGCGCTACCGATACTTAAGTAAATAGATTCAACATTTTCATTTGTTGTAAAACCATTAATTAAATTTTGCTTTGCTTTGTAGTTATCTAATGTAACAAATTTCTGTTGGGTGGCGGAAAGATTAGAAGCCAAAACTTCATCATATAGTGGAATATAATATTTGCCATCAGTTTCGTCAGTTTGAACTTGAATTATTTCTTGACCATTAACCTCCGTGGTTTTAGCGATTTTATAACCACCTTTAGATAGGGCGTATTCCTTAGAAACTTCTATATAAAGGTTCTCAACGTTGTTTGAATAATAGTTCGGTAAAAAAGCACTGGAATTATCACTGCTCTTAGACTTAATCTCGTTGTTGTACCTTTCAAACGTTGCGCCAGTATCTCCGTTCACTAATTTATAGATAGAATAAGAGTATGGTTGAAGCGAATTTTCTATAAATAAATTATTGGTCGTGATTTCAATGAACTGTCCGCCGGTGTTAACATAATAAGTACCATTTTCAAGGTCAAAGGCTTCTTTATTTGCAACTTTGCTCACACGGTCGCTTCCGTAAACATTGCCATTCTCGTCTTCACCAAAAATAAGTTTGATATAATTATTATTGACTAGTACGAAAATATCTTGGTTGGCATTAAACCCATAATCTTTCTGCACTTGTAAATAATCCGAGAAGGTTAGGTAGTTAAAACCATAATTTTTATTCTTCTCATCGGTTATGTATGCAGGAAGGATTTTCTCATTTTCATCAATTGAGATTTGAGTTTGCTTAATAGGCGTGGTGGCAACAAAAAAGTTGAACTCATCGCTAAGAGCCAAAACTTGATTTTGTTTGAAAATATTCAGAATGCCAAAGCCTAAAAGTAAAACAGAAATGATTAGAGCAAAACTGCTCAAAACTGCATTGAACTTCTTTTTCGAACTCATTTTAAATTTATCTCCCATTTTTCATTTTAAAGCAAAATATTATAAATTTCTTTAACAAAATAATTTTAACATATTTATGAGTTTAAACAAAACAAAATAATGCAAAATATGAGTAAATTATATATAAATATACTTTGTATTTTAGATATAAAAAATACATCATAAAAGAAGAGTAATTGTAAAAAATATTTAAGTAGTTAAAAATTTGTTTGACTTAATAAATGAAATTTTGTATTATATCATTAAGTAGTATGCGTTAGGAGTGTGTATGAAAAATAGAGTTAAGTTTGTAACAACGTTAATACTTTTGTTAATAATCCTTCTTGCAATGTGCCTTGGCATTTATGCTATGGTTACGTCTAAAGGGGAAATTGATGGCACGGTAACCTACTATGCAAACTATGTTTCAGCCGATATTTACGGGCGAATTGATGGTTATGATAAAAGTGGGGGAACGCTAAAAGAATTTAACGATGAGATTAGCCCTTCTGCTCCATCAGGGGTATCAAAAGTTTGGGATATTGGTGCTGTAAATTTTTCTAGAGATAAGAATGATTGGAGTTATGGAATTAAAGATGATGGCGAAGGAAATTTGATTGAAGATGATTTGCTTGTTCCAACGCTGACCATTCGTTTGGCTATCACAAATAGGGCTGAATATCAAGAAGATATAGATAAAAGATTAAGGCTTTATATAGGTAATATTGTGGCTCCAGAAGAAGCAAGTAATTTGGTTTATTCTTATAGAAAAGGCTATGGAGTTTTGTATGGTGAAAATCAAGAATTTTCTTGGACAACTCCGTTCTCCACTTTGCAAAGTTTAGAGTATTTTAATGTAGATGAAAAAGAAAGTTTAAATCCTTTAGATGCAAGCCTAAACGATAAAGAAAATGGCAAATTTTTGGAATGCAAAAAGGGAGTCGTGGAAGGCAAAGAAAATGAAAATTTGCTATATTCTGTGTATATCCTTGAATTCAAAATAAGAGTTAAAGATCCAAGCGTGGACGTTAATAATTTTAATGTTAAATTATCTTTAAATTTGAGTTCTGGTGAGATAAAATAGTGTTGACTTATGTTTTAATATGTTTTAAAATATAACTAGTGATTATATATAGTAGTAAAGGAAACCATAAAAGGAGTAAAATGAAGCGAAAGTTTAAGATTTTCACAACAGCAATTGCGTTGGCGATTATGTTGGGTGCAATGCTTATTGGTATTTATGCGGCCACATCGGCTTCTGCAGTAATTTCTGCGGGCATTACTTGGACAAGTACTGCCGGTCTTTCTTTCACTTTAGATGCTCAAGTGGTGAATAACGAGGCGGGTGATGGCATAGGAGCGTCTTCAACGCCTAAAATGATTGCCACGCAAATCGTTACTGCCACCACTAGTAATACATCTGCAAACGTTCTAAAAGGTTCGCTAGATTGCGATTTCTATGATGGTACAAAAGATGGAGTTAATAACCCAAGCAATATTGTTTTTACGTACACTTTGGTTAATACTGCCACGTCCACTAGGGGCAAAAATATAATGTGTAATATATCTGCTCCTGCAGTGGCTGATGAAAGCGGTACCACTGCTCAAACCCATACGCCAAAGGTGGCTCATAGCGGTACGCTTAATGGCGTGGCACTAACAGGTGCGGAATTAACGGCGATTGTTAGTTCTAGTGGTTTAAACATTCCGATTGGTCAAACATTGGTTTTTAAGATTACGCTTAGTTTGAAAAGCGGTGATGGTACAATCCCAAGTGCAGACTTAAGCATAAGTAAAGCGTTTGACGCTAGCGTTACGTTTACGTTAACATAAAAATTCTAAATCCTTGCAAATTGTGGGGATTTTTTTATTTTAGGGCTTTATTTGTTTGACTTTTAATTGCTTAATTTATATAATTTAGTAGATTTGGGTAAACCAAATAATGTTTTATATCTAATTGATTTTAAATTTGTGTGTTTTTCATAAAATCGCCGAGTTTTAAGAAAAATAGAATTGAAATTGGTTAAATTAATGAAAAAGGAGAATTTTATGCGTAAAAGTACAAAAATTATTGCAACTGTTGTTGCAATGGCTTTAGTTCTAACTGCAATGGTGGTTGGTATCTATGCTGCCACCACTGGTTCTGCTTCCATTACTGCTCAAGTTAATTGGACTGCAACAGCCGGTGTTGAATTTACATTAGATGCTAGCGTTACAAATGGCAAAACTGCTGATGCTAAGAGTATTACTCAAGTAAAGGTAACTTCTTCCACATCTAATGCAGATATTGCAAATAAGAATGCAGGGGATTTAAGTGTTGGTTTCTATGACGGAACAGATGATGGTGTAAACAACCCAAGTAATATTGTTTATACATATAAGGTTGTAAACACATCTTCTTCTCAAGCATTAAAGGTTACTTTAACAAAGTTGCCAGTTACTGGTAGCAACGTAACAGTAACAGTTGCTGGAACTAACAACACTGCTTCTGCAACAATCACTCAAGGAACAGCAATCACTGTTGCCACTGGAAAAACTTTAACTATCACTTTCACATTGGCAGTTACTAATCCTAACACAAGCGTTGCTTCATTTGATGCAGGTGTTAACTTCACATTCGGTCTATAAGAAAATAAAATGAGTTTCGGCAACTCATTTTATTTTTTCGAGTCTGTGCTAAGTGTATTCATGGTTTAAGCAGATTTAGGCAAATAGATTATATTTGTAGTAACTTGTATTTTTGAGTCTGTGCTAAGTGTATTCATGGTTTAAGCAGATTTGGGCAAAGAAATTATATTTATAGTAAATAGTTTTCTTTTCGAGTCTGTGCTAAGTTTTTTCGAGTTTGTGCTAGTTATCTTCGTGATATAAGCAAATGTAGGCAAACAATTATATTTGTAGTAACTAGTTTTTTTTTCGAGTTTGTGCTAGTTGTCTTTGTGTTATGAGCAGATTTGGGCAAATAAAATATTTCATATATATATTTTTTCTTCAAGTCTGTGCTAAGTGTATTCATGGTTTAAGCAGATTTGGGCAAATAGAATATATTTTTATATCAATTGTTTTCGAGTTTGTGCTAGTTTTGTGCATAGCATGGTCAAATTCAAAGGGTTAAGCAAAAAATAAAGAAGTCAGAAAAAATTAAGAACATTATATAAGATTATATATAATAAAGATTATAAATCTTTAAAATAAGCAAGAGTTTCATGGAAATTATAATAAATATTATAAAAAAATGAAAAAGTTTTCAAAAAGGTGCTAATTTGTTTGACGAAATTGAAAAAAATGGGTAAACTATTCATAAGATAAGCGGTGTGTTATAATTGCTTATTGATTAAATGGGTAACAATTGCAGTTGCCGATAACTGCGTTTGTGACTAAAAATGTTTTAATTTTATAAAGGAGAAATAAAATGAGCAAAACTACAAAAATTTTAACTACTGTTGTTGCAATCGCATTGGTTATTACTGCAATGGTGGTTGGTATCTATGCTGCAACTGCAGGTTCTGCATCAATCTCTGCTAACGTTTCTTGGCAGGCTCAAGCAGGTATCACTTTCACATTAGATGGTACTTCTGTTAATGGTACTGGTGCAAGCAAAGTTACTAAAACTATGACTCAAGTTGTTGTAACTTCTAGCACTTCAAACACAGAAGCAATTCATGCAAATGCAGGTGATTTAAGTATTGATTTCTTAGATGAATCTGATAATGGTGTAAACGATCCAAGTAATATTGTATTCACTTACACTTTAAAGAACACT
This sequence comes from uncultured Clostridia bacterium, assembly GCA_934754335.1. Lineage (GTDB taxonomy): Bacteria > Bacillota > Clostridia > Christensenellales > UBA1242 > UBA11490. The sequence continues at coordinate 88,821 of CAKVHY010000003.1, read as the reverse complement.
GGTGCAACTAAGATCAATGTTAAATTAACTAAAGCCCCTGCTGCTGTTGCTCCTGTTCAAGTTGCTGGTACTGCTACTGGTGCTGAAACTGGTGACTATGCTGCTTTAACTGGTACTGATGGTGTAACTCTTGCTGGTGGTGCTACTTTAACAGTAACTATCACATTGTCAATGGCTGCTCCTGCAGATGTAAACGTTGATAAGTTTGATGCAGGCGTTAACTTCGCTATGGCATTAGTTGCATAATTAAGCAAATATAACTAGATATAAAATTTAAGTTTTATATATCAAAAGTCCTAAATATTAGATTATCGGCAATCTTATATTTAGGGCTTTTTTTCGTGCTTTTTTAATTATTTGAATAGTAGGGGTTTTGATATAAATTTTATTTAATAAATTATAATTAAATGTAAAATTTAATCATTTTTAAGGTGGAGATTAAATATAAAGTTTAATCGTTTTAATTGTGGAAATTTAAATATTAGATTTAATTATATTTGTGGTGGAAATTTAAGTGAAAACTTTAATTATGATTAGGGTGGAAATATAAATTTTATTAATTAGAAAAATTTTAAATGATTTTTAGATTGTTTTTCAGATAAAAATATGGCTAAAATAAAAATCTCATTTTTAGATAGAAAATGATTCTAAAGATTTAATTATTTGATAAGGTGTAAATAATCTTAGATATTAGATAAATAATGGTTTGAGAATTGATATTTACTTATTTGGAAGTTAAAGATTGGGAAAAGTAAATAATCTTAAATATCAGATAGAAAGTGGTTTAAAAAATTAACAATTTATAAGGCAAGATTGGGTGAAAGTAAATAAATTTATAAATATTTATATTATACGTTAAATTTATTTGGATTTTTTTATAATTTTTTGTAAAATATAACATACTAAAAGTATGAAAATGGAAAAGGTGTGAGATTAAATAGTTTGGCGTAAATTATTCTTAATTTAATGAAAGTTGGCTTAGAATATCTTATTTAATTAAATTTCATTAAAGCAAATTGAATTAGAAGCAAGACAATCTAGAAAATTCATTTCAAATTAAGATTAATTTAAATCAGAAAATGGTAAATTTCTCATCAATTCTTTAAAACTTATGGAAAAATGGAAAAGGAGGGTAGGAGAATGGTTTCGTTTTTAGGCGGAATAATTGATTCAATAGCATTAAAATTCGGTGAATTGCTATGGTTTTTTGAGACCATTAAATCTTCATTATTTGCACTTTTATATGCCATTGGTTCGTTATTATTAATGCTCTTAGACTTCGTTCAAAGCATATTTAGAAAACTTGCTGGACTTGATACATATTATTACGGAGATTCTAATGATAAATTCGTGCATGAAGATATTTTGCAAAGATTGTTAACAACTCCCGAAATCTTGCAAGCAATGGGTGCTTTGATAGTTGTTGGATTAATTCTCTTATTTATATTTACAATCGTTCAATTTATTAGAGTTGAATATACAACTGAAGGTTCAAAAAACTCTAAAGGAAATATTATTAAGCAATCATTAAAATCTTTGGCAATGTTTGTTATAGTTCCATTAGGTTCTTTGGTTGGAATTTTCCTATCTAATAAAATTCTTCAAATATTAGATAATGCCACAAAAGGAAGTAATGCCACGATTGCTGGTCAGATATTTAAAATTTGTGCTTATGATGCAAATCCAGTTCGGGCGGGTGAGAGTAAATATGCTGCAGGTGGGCTTATAGGAAATGCCACACAATCAGTAAAATATTTATCTAAATATGAAGCCTATGAAGGAAGTTTTGGTTTTAATGCTTATGAACTTTATGTACAAGGGTTTAGACGTAATGATTCTGATATGATTAATACCATGGCCACTATTGCAAAGTTGCAGGTTGTGGCAACAGGAGAAACGGAGAAAGGTCCTGGTAAGGATAATATAGAAAAGTATACCATATTTGAAGGTACTCAAGATATTAATATAAAAATATATTTTGACGGTATTTCTGGTACAATTACAATTAAGTCTTCTTCTCTAGATCCTACAAAAATTGCACCACAGTATTTGCGTGGTGTTAGTGGCATGAAGTTGGCAAACAATATTGATGATATGTTTTCTTTAAGCGGAGATGATTTAGTTAGATCAGCAATTAGAATCGGTGCGTCTGATAATGCTGTTGTTGGGTTTGTTTCTCTTTCTCCTTTAACCACTATCAGGCAGAATGCCCCTATAAATTATACTAATCCTTTAGCGGTGTATTATTTCTATAATCTTCAAGATTTTAGTTATTTCTTAATGTATATAGTTTCAGGTTTTGCTCTTATGTGCCTGTATAAAGCAGCCTTTGGTATGGTTATGAGATTATATATGTGTGCAGTATTATTCATAATTTCTCCACCAATTATTGCTATGAGCCCATTAGATAATGGTAAAGCCTTAGGAAATTGGAAGAGCCAATTTATTGGTCAGGTTTTGGCTGGCTATGGTACAGTTGTTGGTTTAAATATTTTCTTAACAATTCTTCCAATTATTAAGAAAATTAAACTGTTCGGTGAAAATGATTTTACTTGGGCAATTGCGAGTGACTTCTTTAATGGATTAGTGCAAGTTGTATTTGTCCTAGTTGGCTGTTATATGCTTAAGGATATATCTAAAACTATCAGCGGATTGATTGGCGCAAAAGATGCCATGGAATCTGGTGAAGGTATGGCTAAGCAAGTTACTGCAGGTGCTGCTAAGATTGGTGCATTGGGAATGGCAGTTGCCACAGGCGGTGCAGGCTTGGCAATGAAAGCGGCGGGAGGAATCGCTGGAAGGATTGGATCTCATAAAGCAAAAGTCGCAGATAAAGCGAATAAGAATTTAGCAGATGCAGAAAAAGCAGAAGGCAAAGCACAGCAAGACTTATCAAACTTAGAAAATAAGGCAAAGATTGAAGACGTAATGAGCAGAAATAAGAAATATGCGGGTAAAAATTTCGATGATTTGTCTGATGATGAAAAAGCAGATGCATTAAAAACATTTGAAGGTTACTCTGATACCTATAAGAAAACTGTTACTAATAGAATAGATAAAAGAGCAGATATTCAAGAAGCGAAAGCAAGAGTGGCTGCTACGGGCGGTGTGGTTAAATCTGCAAGAGCAGAGGCTAAAGCAGCGGGCGAAGCGGCTGATAATGAAGAACAAAATCCTGTTAAGGGAGTACTTAGGAAGTTTAGCAAACACACAAGTTTGGGTGGCGCTAGATTTACAACTGCAGCAATGCATAATATAACTGGATTAGTGGCAAACTCTGGTGCTGGTAAATTTGTTAAGGGAGTTATGGGAGATATGGCTCCAACAGTTGCTGGCGGTAAGGGAATAAGTGCTTATGATAATGAAATTTCAGGACAATCGGATGCTTGGAAACAATTGATTAGCCAAATGGGTAAAGCGAAGTCTAAAAAGGCTGATGAAAGAGATGCTAAGAAGGGCTGGTCTAGGGCGGCAGAAGTTGACAATAGAAGTAAGATTGCTCAAGATGGCGCAGGACAGTTTATGAAAATGGCAGTAGATATGAATGCGCAACAAAAAGCAACTGCAGCGGGTGTAAAACAAGGTATGCAAGAAATTCTTAATGACTTTAAGGCTGGTGTAATTAACCAAGATGAAGCAAAGAAAGGTTTACACGACAAATTCAAAGAAGCAAAAGATTCTGGAGCACTTTCAAACGATGCGTTGTCGTCGTTGGCTAATGCGTTAGCAAACTTTAATGCAACCGGAAATGCTGGAACTTTACAGGCTGAGATTGATAATAAGCAGACATTTGAAACGAAGATGGAAGTTGCAATGAAAGATCCTGGACTTCGAGCACAGATAGAAAAAATGCAGAGAGATCTTGAAGCGGGTAAGCATGCGGTTGCAGTTCAGGCTGCTAAAGAAATTAAGAGAATGCTTGCAAACCGTGGTGTTCAAATTGCAGGAATTGATGAAATTATGGAAAAACTTGCAAAGCAAGCAAGCCAAGAGAAAGCAAGCGAGAAAGATTTAAAACAAATGTTGGCAATCCTTCAAAAATTATCAAAATAAAAAATAAGGCGGGTTATATAAACCTGCTTTATTTTTTCCTTTAAACATTTTTAGACACACAATTATCTTAAAATTTAGTTATTTATTTGACTATATTTATAAATTAATATAAACTATTATTAATTATTATAAAGGAAAGAATGGAAATGGCAGACGATAAAGAGAAAAAAGGCTCGCTTTGGAGCAGATTTACTAATTTCTTACTAATTATGCTTGGTTTTGCGGCAGCCTTATTTTGTGCTTCTTATGTTTTAGCAAGTTATTTAACCTACAAAGAGTTTAGGTTTTCAATTGAATTATTTTCCGACCAAAAGTTTTACAGCATTTTTGGTGTTTCTTTTTTGGTTGTTTTATTATTCTTGCTTCTTAATCTTGGCGATGGCAAAGGTTTATTTGGCGGTGGGGGCGGTGGCTCTTCAGGTGCTAAAGTTAAAACCAAGGGCAAGGTTTCTAAGTACTACGACACCAACTGGCTTTCTATCGAGCAATTGAAGAAAGATCCGCAGTTTAAGTATCACACCTATGACCAACTTTCTAGGTCTGACAATATAGGTATTCCTATCAGAGCCGAACTTATTGGTCACAAACTTGAAGTTAATATGTACAAGAGTATTCACACCTTGGTTATTGGTACTACCGGTTCAGGTAAAACCACTCAGTTTGTAAATCCAACCATACAAATCTTATCTGAGAGCCATGCAAAGCCTTGCCTTGTTATAACCGACCCTAAGGGTGAAATTTACGATCTTCATTCAGAAAAACTTCGTGACAGGGGCTACAATGTTTTAGTTTTTGACTTAAAAGAACCATTTCAAAGTACCTGCTGGAACCCATTAACCAGAGCCTACGAAATGAACGAAAGGGCTATGAATCTTGCAAAGGAAGTTAGGGTTCATGAAGGTGAAGATCCTAGGAACTCAGGGCTTACTCTAACATCTAATCAATACTACCGAACTTGGTATGAATTTGATGGAAAGGCCTTTGCAGACGAGCAATCTTTGAAGGTTCAAATGGTATCTGTTAAGCAAAAACTTAAGAATGACGCCTTTGAAGACTTAAGAGATATAGCAAACACTCTTTGTCCTATTCAATCCAATAACGACCCTATTTGGGAGCGTGGTGCTAAGGACCTTGTGTTAGGAACAATGCTTGCCATGCTTGAAGACAGCGAAAATCCCGAACTTGGCATGACCAAAGACAGGTTTAATTTCTATAATCTTAGCAAAATTTTAAACCTAAAAGATAACGATGCCTATAATCCTATTCGTTCAATTACCGAGTATTTTCAGGGCAGGGGTTCATTATCTTTGGCTGCTCAGTTAGCAAACCAAGTTGTAACCAATGCCGAGAAAACTGCGAAGTCTTATATGGGTATTGTAACCGATAGAATGGGCATATTTGCCGATTCAGGTATCTGTTATGCCACCAGCAAAAACGAGATGGAATTAGAAACTTTTGCTGACAAGCCAACAGCCCTATTTATTAAAATTCCTGATGAAAAAACCACAAGGCACCCAATTGCCACAATGTTCGTTTCTCAACTTTACAAAATCTTAGTTGACGTTGCCAACAAGCGTGGGAGCGGGGCTTTGCCAAGAGATGTTTATTTCTTGCTAGATGAGTTTGGTAACATGCCAAAAATTGAGAACTTTGATACTATTATCACGGTTGCTCGTTCAAGAAGGATTTATTTCACTTTGATTCTTCAATCTTATGCCCAACTTCAAATTAAGTATGGTTCAGATGTTTCTGCCACCATCAAAGATAACTGCAATATTCATATCTTTATTGCTTCCAACGACCAAGGTTCTCTTGATGAATTTAGTAAGCGATGCGGTAACATTACAGTTGAAACCGAAACCACTTCAGCATCTAAGGGTAAAAAGGACGATTCTTCTAGTACAACCACATCTATTTCCGTGGATTCTCGTCCTTTAATCTATCCAGCCGAACTTGCCGCATTAAAGCCAAATTCAGGCGAATGCATAGTTTCTATTTTGCAACAATCACCATTGCGTTCTATCTTTACTCCATCTTACAAAGTTCCTTTATACGATATGAGAAAACCTAGAGACGTTTACAGAGTACCTAGTCCGATTGACGAGCAATCAATGTATTATGATATCAAAATTCGTAATCAAAAAGTTCTTCGTGGCGGGAAGAAAGAAGGCGGTATTCAAATCTAATTAAAAGGAGGAGTTTATGAAATTAAACAACACGACCAAGTTGATTTTAACAATAATCTGCATGGTTATTTGTTTGCTTTCTATGTTTATAGCCATCTGGCTTGCATCGAAGAATCTTATATTTTCAAACGGCTCCAACAACTTAATTCAGGTTAACAATGTAGAAGCCGATATTGACCTATATGCTCTTGGTCAAGACACTTCTTCTTACGATACTGGTTTGGACTATTTCAAGTCGTCTGCCAAAATCACCAAAGATATGGGGCAGACCGACATAAGCCTTAGAATGGGCGAACTTAAATGGAAGAAAAATCCTTCTTCGGATTCTCTTCAAATTCAAAGCATAACTATGTTTATTGCTATCACCAATACTTGCACCGACAATACCTTTCTAACTATTTCCTTGCAAAGTCTTAATAGTTCTATTGGTTCAGAAGGGCAGATAACTCGTAGTTTTTACGATGGAGTTGGGATTATTGATTCTAGAGCCGACCTTTTGAGTGAGAACAACATGATTTACAAAGGTATAAGAGTGGACGATGAAGCGAAAGGAGTTCCTGAAGGTTCGGGTATTCCTTCTGGTTATACCTATGTTCTAAAGATTGTTTACACTCTAAACGATTACAAAAAGGATTTCTCAGTTTCGGATAATCTTTTTATCCTAAACCTTGGCTCCCAAACTTCTTCGAGTTTCGCCTAGTCTTTTAATCAGCCTATTAAAAACTTAAAATGTAAATATAATTTAATATTATGCAAAAAATAAACTTGAATAAATTTTTAAGTTTATTTTTATTATTTAAAGAAATACATTAAAATCATTTTGATATTTACTAAAAAAATTGTAAAATATTGTTGAATGAGAAAACTATTATTATGAATTGGAAAATGGATTAAAAATGAAGAAATTTGGTGAAGTGTTTTATAAAATAATAGATATTATTACAGACATCATTATAGTTCCTATAATCATCTTGAGTGGTGTTTGTACTTTTTCGCTATTTAGTGCTAGAAATAACAACGAAGTTCCAACTCTTTTTGGAATGAGTGCTGCAAGAGTTTTATCGGGTTCTATGGTCAGCGAAGGCTTTAATATTGGCGATGTGGTGGTCTTAGAGTCAGTTCCTATAAAAGATTTAAAAGTTGGAGATAAGATTGGTTTTTATGATGCGAATAGTCCGATTTGGACTTTAATTCAAACAATTGAAATTGAAGAACAAAGGCTTGGAACTGCAAACTATCTAACTAATTTAAGCAGTGGTAAAATCTGGAATAGTGCGGAAAGAAATGCTCCCGATGGTGAATATCTAACATATCTAAATCATTACAAAAATTATGTTAGAACTCCTGAAACAACGAATGAACAACATAATTCTTATACTTATATCAAAGAAAAACTTATGGCTGATCATGAGTTTATAACTTATGAAGGTACTGAAGAGCAAAAGGCTATTGTAACTGATGCAAAAACTGGTGATGATTCTCAAACTTTACAAAAAGCATCGCTATCCGCTGGCTCTAGGGGAAGAAAATTCCATATTATTCAAAAAATATTCCAAGATACAGTAACGGGTGAGTTATATTTCATAACCGATGGTCCTGATTCAAATAACCCACACAATCCAAATTCTCTTCCACATGATAGTTATATTATTCCTGCAAGTTATATTATTGGAAGATATTCAGAAAGCAAGGCTTGGTTTGGTAAGGTAATTGGTTTCTGCGGATCTTTACAAGGTATTATTTGGTTAGTTGAAGTTCCTTGCGGAATTATGTTGCTTCTATTATCTGTTCAATTAATTCAACAAGTTGATGAATATATGCAAGATAAAAACAGAAGAAAGAGAGCGTTGGAAAATCCTATGCTTAAGAATAAAAAGAGAGCAGTGGAAGGCAGAAGAATTATAACCAAGAAAATCACTAATAGATTTAAGATTTGGTTTAATAAATTCTTGTATTTCAATGCTGGTGACCAAAAGAACTTGAAGATTAGGGAAGTTAGAAATGCAAAATTATCTTTGAAAAAATCTATGGAACCTAATTTCAAAGATACGAATAAGGGTAATCAATAAAGGAGGAGAAAATGGTTAGAGTTAAAAATGTATCAAAAACATTTTATAACAGAGATGGTAGTAAGGTTAGAGCCTTACGAAATATAGACCTTGAGTTAGATAATTCCGGCATCACATTTATATGTGGTGCAAGCGGAAATGGTAAGAGTACTCTTTTAAGTATTATTGCTGGGCTTGAAAGATTTGATTCGGGCGATGTTATCATTGATGGCGAGAGTTTTAAAAATTTCTCTAGCAAGGATTTTGATAATTATAGGCGTGAACATATCGGCTTTGTTTTCGAAGATTACAACTTAATTGAAACAATGAGTATTAAAGAAAATATTAGGCTTGGAACTTTGGCAAATGGCATAGTTCCCACTGATGATCAAATTGCTCAAGTTTTGAAAAAGGTTAAGTTGAGTGGGTTTGAAGAAAGGCCTGTTTCGCAATGCTCTTCTGGTCAAAGGCAGAGAGTTTGTATTGCAAGAACTTTGATTAAAACTCCAAAAATCTTATTCATGGACGAGCCAACGGCCCATCTAGATGATAAGAATAAAACAATTATTTGGGATTTAGTTAAGGAAATCTCCAAAAACTGCTTGGTTATTTCAGTTTCCCATGATAGCGCTATGGTTGAAAAGTATGCAGATAGAATCATAACTTTGGAAAACAACACTGTTGGTGGAGACGTTAGAAGAAAGCAGGAAAAGAAAGAAGAAGAAAAAAGCGTTGCAAAACCTGAAGAGGTTCAAACTAAAAAGCATGGCCTTGGCTATAAATATTCATTCCGTTTAGCCCTTGATAGTTTGCTATATAGAAGATGGAGAACTGTATTTATGGTTATCCTTTGCACTTTGGCGGTGTCATTCTTCGGAATATTTGCAATTCTTGGCAACTTTAACACTGCATATGCGCAAGTTAATTCGTTATTTAGAGATAAAAATGTAAGAATTGCACCTTATGTAATGTTTCAAAAATCGAGTGATGAGTACAACCATATTAATTTCAGTGAAAATTCTAATGATAGAACTCAAATTGAGAAAGTTTTAGGTGATAAGCCTTATTATGAGTTCCAAAAAGCAACTTTAAATATTAGTTTTAATGTTGACGAAGATATAAGACCTATGAGCAGAGAGCATCAGGAATTGAGTGTAACTAGCATAATTAGATCTGAAAGACCTTTGCCTAATAGAAAAGGTACAAATAACCAATTCGGAAAAGAAATCCTTTATGGAATGTATCCTGAAAGTGCAGTTGATGGCGTAGTTATCTCAGATTATATGTTAGGGCTTATAAGACTTTATGGACTAAGCCAAGGTGTTGGCGATAGATGGGTTACTGAAAGAGCAATTGAGCCTGAGCAAGAAAGCGTTGAAAGTAGGTGGGGTGAAACATATATTGAACAAAATATAATAGGTCATTCAATCACTTTAGGTGGAGTTTCTTATAGAATTTGTGGCGTTTACGACACAGACTATGAAACTTATGCCAATGCTTCAACTCTTATTTATATCAATAAACAATTACCTTCGGATATGTATAAATATAACATGAACAATGTTTACTTAACGGTTCATGCATCAAAAGATTTTGAAGTTGCAAAAGCCATTACAACTGGCGTGGTTATAAGCATTGAAAATTATTCCGCTTCAAATAACACAGAACTTCAAAATATTGTTAAGAATTTTGATGCGAAAGGTTATGTTTTTAGTTCTATCACAAGCAAAACCATTGGCGAGATGGCTAGTAGTATTGAAATATATAAATCTATTGCAATATTGCTTGGTTGCTTCTCAGCATTCTTTGCAATTGTTATGATGTATTATTTCATAAATCAAATAATTGTTGATAGAAAGAACGATGTTGGCGTTTTGAAGGCGTTAGGATTTAGTAACTGGAATATCTCAAGTATATTCTTACAAAGTACTTCAATGTTTGTAATTCTTTCATTTATCGTAACATTGTTTATAACAGAAATTGCTTCGGTTATTGCAAATAGTTTGGTTAGTGGTTCAACATTCATTAAGTTCAACTTAATGAGTAGTAACTTTGGAGCAGTGTTGCTTATGTTTGGTGTTAGCGTTTTGATTGCTGCAATAGGTGCAATTATTCCGCTTATAAACTTTGCTAAAAAGAAACCAAACGAAATTTTGAAAGGTTTTAGATAAAAATAATGCTGGTGAACTTGGTTTGCCAGCATTAGAAATACTTTAATTTATGAAAATGGGAAAACAATAAATAAATTTAGGGCTTGTAAATAAATTTAAGATGTGATATTATAAATAGGATAAGTTTATAGGAGCATGTATGAAAAAATCTAAATGGCAAATTTTTAGTTCGTTGTTTTCAAGTTGCGTAATTTTAATTATGTTGGCTTTTTCAGTCAAATTATTTATTCAAAATGGTGCGGGTAGTTCGCTTAAAGTGTTTGCAAAAGGCTCAAGCGGGGCTATCATTACTGCCACAGTTGAAAATTATGATGAAGAATTAAGCAATGTAAAGAAAAAAGATTATTCAACAAAATTAAATGGTAATAGGGTTAGAAATTGGGATATTGGAGATATGGTGTTTGGTGCTGATGAAAGCGGAAGCCCAAGACCAATATATATTAAAATTTATCTAAAGAATAATTGTGATCATAAGATTGCTTTCGAATTTAGAAATAATACTCAAAATCTAAACAATGTGGCGTTTGATTATAGTATTGAAGGTGGAGAATTTGCTTCAAATTTTGATAATGAAGATACAGTTATTGGAAGAGAAGCAACTAAATTATTTACAATAAGAATGAGCGTTATTGATGCTTCAATCTCTTTCTCGCAATCGCCAATAGATTTTACTATTCAAGTTGAAGATTATTATCTTGATTAATTATTAAAACATAAATTGGTGATGCCGATTTATGTTTTTTGTTTTTAAGGAGAAAATTATGAGATGTCCGCAGTGTGGTTGCTCAATGGAAAAAACGAATAATTGTCCTTATTGCGATATTTCTAAAGAGCAAGTTTATTTTGCTAGTAATAAAAAAGCAAAAGAACTTTTAAAAAAGAAACAGAAAGATAAAGTTTGTTATTCAAGTGTTAAGCCCAAAGATGTTGATAGGGTTAAGTTCTTGCTATTAACATTATTCTTAGGCTTTGTTGGTGCTGGGAACTTTTATGTTGGAAGAAAGGGAAAAGGATTATTTTGTTGCCTTTCCACTTCTATTGCATTTGTGGTGTATTTGATAAAAACTTTAATTGAAAACAGGGGCTATACTTTAGGTATAGTGAACCTGATAGCCGAAATTGCTGTGGCGTGTGCTACGATTACAGTGCTATTTTGGGTGGTTGATTTGTTTTCTATTATATTAAATATTTATAAGTACCCAGTTGTTGTTCCAGATAGAGAAGAAATTGAGAAAGAGGTTGATCTAAATGTCAGATAAGAAAAAGACAGTTGTTGTGGGCTTGAGTGGTGGCGTTGATAGTTCTGTTGCTGCGGCACTTTTAAAGGAGCAGGGCTACAACGTTATTGGATTATTTATGGTTAATTGGGAAGAAGACGATGAAAACGGAGTTTGTACGTCTGTTTCTGATTATGAGGACGTTAAAAGAGTTAGTGAAAAATTAGATATTCCTTATTACACCGTAAATTTTGCGAAAGAATATCTTGATAGAGTGTTTTCATATTTCTTAGATGAATACAAGAAAGGCAGAACGCCTAATCCTGATGTGCTTTGCAATAGAGAGATTAAATTTGGGCCATTTAAGGAATTTGCCGAGAAATTGGGCGCAGATTATATCGCCACTGGGCATTATGCAAAAGTTGAAAGAGAAAATGGTAAGGTGCATTTATTGAAGTCTAAAGACTTAAATAAGGACCAAACATATTTTTTAAATCAACTATCAAATGAACAGTTATCTAATGTGTTATTTCCGCTATCTGATATAGAAAAACCCAAAGTTCGCGAAATTGCGGAAAAATATGGCTTAGTTACAGCGACTAAAAAAGATAGTACAGGAATATGTTTTATAGGAGAACGTAGATTTAAACAGTTCTTAAAAAATTACGTACCCGCAAAACCAGGAAAGATTATGGACTTAGAAGGCAATGTTGTAGGTACTCATGATGGCGTTATGTTTTATACACTTGGACAAAGAAAGGGTTTAGACTTAGGCGGTAAGGCAGGCGGAAATGGAGAGAGATGGTTTGTGATAGATAAAGATATTAAAAACAATATTCTCTATGTAAGCCAGGGTGAAGACGAGAAGTTATTTTCTAAAGGTCTTGTTAGCGATAAAATGAATTGGATTTGCGATGAGCCTAAAGAAGAAACATTTACATGCTTTGCTAAGTTTAGATATAGGCAACCCGACCAAGAAGTTATAGTTACTAAGATAGATGGCGGGAAAATAAGGGTGGATTTTAAAGAAAAACAAAGGGCTGTTACTCCAGGGCAATTTGTGGTTTTATATAAACCATATAAAGACGAGATGGAATGTTTGGGTGGCGGAATTATAGATAAAGTTATTTTTTAATAACGGTATTAATATTTGATTTGTTTTTGCTAAAGATTTGATAAAACCAAGGAAATAAAAGTTGTCAGATTGTTTAAATATAGCACAAAATATTTCAAATTTTAATATAAAAATTTAGTAAAAGGAGAAAAATATGAAGAAATTTTTAAAACATTTTATTACAACTAGTTTGTGCTTAGTTTTTGCCTTGGTTGCACTTGTTGGTTGTAAAGAGAACTTAGGATCTGAAATCAAATCTGATGCTGAAGTTCAAGTAGCACAAACTGCTATCACTACTGCGGTTAGAGACACAGTGGAATATGAAGAAGGTTATTCTGTTAATGCAACCGTATCAATGAAAGGAGATATGGGTATATTCGGTGCAGGTGTAAATGCGGATGTCAAAATGGATGCAACCTGTGTTAGAACTGGTTCAGATGAAAATGCAAAGGTTAGAACAACTCAAAATTTAAATGCAGTTTTATCTGGCAAAGGTTCAAAAACAACAGTTGAAACTAATGTTGATACATATCTTGCTAAAGTTGGCGATAACTATGTTGCATTTGACGTTAACTCTCAAAACAAATATATCTTTACTGATGGTGCGTATCGAACTGCACAAGAAGATTTCATCTTAAATATCCCCGATTTAGATGATATTATTGGTGACTTCGAAGGAAATACAGGTTTGAAATCATTTTTAACTTCTCTTGATTTTAGTAAATTAGATGCAGATATTTTCACTCTATATAAAGTGAATGATACCACTTTTAACTTGGTAATAAGCAGTGAAACTGCAAGTGATAATTCTAAAATGTCATCAGAAATGATTATCACTATTAAAGATGGAAAGATTTCAAGATTAAAAGCAGGACTCGTTAGTTATGAAAATACTAATTTAAAAGCAACATCTGAAGAAGAAATGAATTGGAAGCAAGTTGGTGAAATTAAAGTTGAAATCACTATTAAATATGGTAGTTTTTCAGTAAATATTCCAAGCGTTGATTTAGAAAAATATAACAAAGTTTCAGATATTGATGATCTAACATCAGCTGGGTTTTAAGCCTGCTTATTAAGGAGTAAATTAAAATAAAAAATGACCAATGTTCAATTGGTCATTTTTTATGTACTATTTAAAAAATAGCAGAAATCATCTGCTATTTTTGTTATTTTAATGCTTCATAAGCCTTAACTGCTAACGAAACTGTTGCACCAACCATTGGGTTGTTTCCCATTCCAATGTAGCCCATCATATCAACATGGGCTGGAACTGAAGAAGAACCTGCGAATTGAGCATCAGCATGCATTCTTCCCATTGTGTCTGTTAAACCATAAGAAGCGCTTCCTGCACCAACGTTATCTGGGTGTAATGTTCTACCAGTACCACCACCAGAAGCAACTGAGAAGTACTTACGATTATTTTCATGACACCATCTCTTATAGATACCAGCAACTGGGTGAGTGAAACGAACAGGGTTAGTTGAGTTACCAGTGATAGAGATATCAACTTTTTCATGTTGCATAATTGCAACGCCTTCTGTAACATCTTCACAACCATAAACCTTAATATCTTTCTTATATGAATTGGAGAACGGGTGAGTATCTAAAATTTCTAATTGTTGTTTTTCAAAATTATATCTTGTTTTAACATAAGTAAAACCATTAATTCTTGAAATAATATAAGCAGCATCTTTTCCAAGACCATTTAAAACAACTCTTAAAGGAGTTTTTCTTGCATTATTTGCGTTTCTAACAATTCCTAAAGCGCCTTCTGCTGCGGCAAAACTTTCATGACCCGCAAGCAAAGCAAAGCATGTGGTGTTTTCGTTTAAAAGCATTGAAGCAAGTCTACCATGACCTAATCCAACTTTTCTTGAATCGGCAACACTTCCTTCAACGCAGAATGCTTGAAGACCAAGTCCGATATTTTCAGCACATTTTTCAGCACTTTTTTCATTTTTAGTTAAAGCAATTGCAGTACCTAAAATGTAAGCCCAAACAGCGTTATCAAAACAAATAGGTTGTATTTCTCTAACAATTTGCTCAACGTTAATTCCATGTTGATCACAAATTGCTTTGCAATTTTCAAGGTCTTTTAAACCATATTCAGCAATAACTTTGTTTATTTTTTCAATTCTTCTATCATAACCTTCGAAATTAATCATACAAATTAAACCTCCTATTCTTTCCTTGGGTCAATTTGCTTAACAGCGTCAGCAAATCTACCATAAGTTTTGATACATTCGTTATAGGCGTCTTTAACGTCTTTGCCAGTTCTAATTAATCTCATCATTGCGTTAAGATTTATATATTCATAACCAATAATCTCGTTGTTTTCATCAAGACCTAATTTTGTGATATATCCTTCAGCAGTATTTAGATATCTTGTACCTTTTTCTTTTGTTGAGAAAATTGTACCAACAAGGCTTGCTCTGTTCTTTCCTAAGTCATCTAAAGATGAACCAACAGGAAGTCCGTTATCAGAGAACGCTGATTGAGTTCTGCCATAAGCAATTTGTAAGAATAAATTCTTCATTGCATCATTGATTGCATCGCAAACAAGGTCTGTATTTAATGCTTCCAATAATGTTTTCCCTGGTAAAATCTCGCCAGCGATCGCTGCAGACTGAGTCATACCAGAACAACCAACTGTTTCAACTAATGCTTCTTGAATAACTCCGTTCTTAACATTCAAAGTTAGTTTACAAGTACCTTGTTGTGGGGCACAAGTTCCGCAACCATGAGTAAAACCGCTAATTTGTTCAATTTTTGTAACCTTATCCCAATGACCTTCTTGAGGGATAACTGCTGGTCCGTGAGGTTCTAAGTTTTTAACTTTATACATCTCACATACTTCTTTAAGTGTTTCCATAAAATCTCTCCAATTAAATTTAGTATATGCCTTATTTTGTTCAGGCAAAATTATTATAACATAAAGATTTAATTTCTTAAACAATTTTTAATCACAAAATTAAAATAATTGGGAAAAGTAGCGATTTTTCGATAGTTTACTTATAAAGAAATTCGCTTTGAAAATTAACTTAATAGGTATATAATATTTATAATGGAATTTAAATGCGTAAGTAATGAACAGAATTTAATAGAAATAAAGAAGTCTAAATTTTATACTTATCTTTTTGCTGTATTTAATGAAGACCAGGTAAAAGAAAAATTAACCGAAATAAAAAAAGAGCATAAAGATGCAAGTCATATTTGTTTTGGTTATGTAATATCTAGTCCAACAATTCAAAAGTGCTCTGATGCCGGCGAGCCGAGCGGAACAGCCGGTCTGCCAATTTTAAACGTAATAAAGAATCAACATTTAACTAACGTGCTAATTGCGGTTGTAAGGTACTTTGGGGGCGTTAAACTAGGTGCTGGAGGATTAACTAGAGCATATTCTAATTCGGCTGTGGAAGTCCTAAAAAAGGCAGAATTTAAAGTTTATAATGAATATGAATGCTTTTTAGTTAAAACAGACTTCTCTAATAAAAAATTAATGGATAAACTTATGCATAATTATACATTGTTTGGAGTTGATTTTAGCGAGATAAACGACGGGAAAATCGCTTATAATTTTGGAGTAAAAGACGAGAATTCTGATATATCCGAAATAAAAAATCATTGTGATTGTGAGATAATAAGTTTAGGGAAAAAGATGATTGCGGAAGGTGAAAATGGCAAAAATAACAAAGATTGAAAAGCAGAAAAAAAGAGATGATAAATATAATATTTTTTTAGATGGTGACTTTTATTGTGGTTTATATATTGATGTTTGCGTTAGACATGGATTAAAAGAAGGCAAGGAGATTGAAAAAGAGATTCTTGATGAATATGTCCTTGAAAGTGAAAAAACTATTGCTCTGAATAAAACTGCAAAATATATGCAATCCGCATTAAAAACCACTAAGCAAATTAGAGATTATTTATATAAAAAGGGATATGAAAAAATAACTGTTGACTATGTTATAGATAAGTTAAAAGAATATAACTTTTTAGATGATCAAGCATATGCTGATGCGTATTTAAAAACTTTTAAGTCTAAATATGGAGAATATAAATTAAAAGAAAAGTTAAGGTTAAAAGGTGTTGGAGAAAATATAATTGATGATAGCCTTAAACAAATTGACAATAATGATGAAATAATATATAATTTGGCTGTAAAGTATATGAAAAGAAAAGAACCAACGGAAGAAAATTATATAAAATTATCTAGGTTTTTATCAATGCGTGGATTTTCTTACGATGATATAAAAAGTGTTTTAAATAAAATAAAAAAAGGCGGATTTGAAGATGCTAGTTGGGATTGATATTTTAGATGTTATGCGAATGGAAAAGTTTATTCAGAATGAGCATTTTCTGGGTAAGTATTTTACTCCTTATGAGGCAATGTATGTTAGTCAAACTATGAGAAAAACGCAAAGTTTGGCGGGAATATATTGTGCTAAAGAAGCCTTTTTAAAGGCTTTAGGTATTGGTCTTAATAATGGCATTGCCTTAAATGAAATTGAAGTGGCACATGATGAAAATGGCAAACCTTTTATAAGGCTTAGTGATGGTGCTAAAATTGTTCTTGCCACATATGGAATTAGCGATGTTCAAATTAATATTAGCCATACTGATGATGTTTGCACAGCAGTTTGTGTTATGCAATAATAAAAATTTATAAATATTATCTTAAACCTTGCACATATTAAATGTAGCAAGGTTTTTTTATGGAGAAAATATGAAAAATTTAGAAACGCTTAAGAATAAATATGAAGATTATGTTAATAATCTTAACAATTCAGTTGAAGACGAAAAGCACAAATTAATAGAAAATGCTCATATAATGAAAGAAGAATATGAACAGAGTTATAAAGCCTATTTAAAAATGCAAGGTAGGGTTTATAAGGATTTGTATTTGTTTGATTCGTTTGATGAATGTAATATGTATGAAAATTGGTTAAGGAATGGAAGATATTTATAGAAGAGGTGAACTTTATTATGCAGATCTAAGCCCTGTTATTGGTAGCGAACAGGGTGGTGTTCGTCCTGTGCTTGTAATTCAGAATAATGTTGGAAATAAATATAGTCCAACAATTATTGTGGCTGCAATTACAAGTCAGATAAATAAGGCTAAAATTCCAACGCACGTTGAACTTACATCTAAAGAATACGGATTACCCAAAGATTCTGTGGTCTTATTAGAACAATTACGTACATTAGATAAACGAAGATTGAGAGAAAAAATCGGATATGTGGATACTTTAAAAATGCGACTTGTTGATAACGCATTGCTTATAAGTTTGGGCTTTGTGTAAGCAGATTTCTATTAATAAATATTTGAAATTTAGTATATTTATACATTAAAAGCAATAAAAAAGACCTAAATCAGAATATGGTTTAGGTTTTTTTCTTTGGTAGCCCTAAGGAGAATCGAACTCCTGATTCCACCGTGAGAGGGTGGCGTCTTGACCGCTTGACCATAGGGCCATTCAACTAGGGAAATGATAACATAAAATAAAATAAAAAGCAATAATAAAAGGCAAAAATTTAAAATTTTTTAATTTGGTTTCAGTTTTTTAAAATAAACTGGTAACTATAAATCGTTAAAAGTGATAATTTACATAAAAATTTTCATAAAAAGAATTGAAAAAAATCCCTAAAATTAAGGGAAAACACTTGGAAAAAGTTTTTTTTTATTTTATACTAATATTAGTTTGATATATAATTGGAGATTTTTAGAATATGATTATTGATGATATAAAACAAGCAAATGTTCAAGCAATGAAAGATAAAGACGCTTCAGCAAGGGCGATTTATGGCATAATTATGAGTAAGTATATGCAACAAACTATCGAAGCAAGAGTAGTTGGAAAAGAAATTGGTGATGCTGAAATGGTTAAGATAATTCAAAAAACAATAAAAGAACTAACTGAAGAAGAAGATAATTATAAGAAGGTTGGAAATCAAGAAGAGGCTTTAAATATTGAAAGCCAAAAGAAACTTTTGGAAAAATATCTTCCAAGCCTTCTAAGTGCGGAAGAAATACGTAAAATAATAGAGGGATTAGAAGATAAAACAGTTCCAAGCGTAATGAGATATTTTAAATCAAATTACAATGGAAAATGTGATATGAAAACAGTTTCTGACGTTTTGAAAAATATGTAGTTTTTAGTTTACTAGGGGGATTCAAATAATGGCAGTTAATAATATTTATTTTGAAGGTGCAAAAAGTTCAATAAGTGAATTCTTTGGCGTGGAATTTCCTTCTTTAAAAGAGATAGAACTTAATAGATTTATTAATTACTTTTATCATTTGAGTAATTATGAAGAAGAGGGTGTGAAAATCAGACCCAATCTTTATATAACCAGTAATATCAATGGTATTGTTAAAATAATTCCGAATTGTTATAAAATTTCAATGTATAAAGATGTTGACGGTTCAAATTTTAAACAACGTATTAAAGCATTGATGTGTTTTTGTAGAAACAATTGGCAAATTTATATTTCATATTCGTCTGATAGTGAAGTGGAGTATGGCTTGGTTAAGGTTTTAAATTCAATTAAAGATAAGTCTTTAAACACATTGATTTTCAACGATAAAAGGGAAGCGTTGGAAGCAAAATTGAATTTGATTAGTATAGATGTTGTTTCTGGCGGTTTGATTATTCTTCGTGGCGTTAAAGGAAATAAAACTAGTATTTGCTTTAATTTGTCCGGCTCAGTTGAATATGAATGGGAAGCAAATATTATAAAATTCGTTAACGCTTGTGTTCAGAAAATTCCAACTCGTTCTATGAAAAAACAACAAGATATTAAGAATATTTATTATAATATATTTTATTCAATGTTTAAAGGCCTGCATGGAACCATTTGCTTAGTGGTTGATAAGGAATTTGCTGATAAAAAGGGTTTCTTAAAAGATGGCACTTGGCTAAAAGAACCAATCGAACTTGGCAAACTATTCTTGCAAAGTAAAAATTTCAAAGAGTTTAAACTATCTAGTTACGTTGATTTAATCGTTACGATGCTAAATTACGATGGCATTACAGTTGTTGATAACGCTGGAAGAATATTGGCATATAACGTGTTTATCGAGAGTAATGTTAAAGATACTGAAAAGATTGTTGGTGGTGCTAGAAGAAGGGCTGCTTATTCATTATTAAAATATAAAAACAATAAAGTTGTGGGAGTATATTTCCAAAGTCAGGACGGGGATAACTTCTATAAAGATTCAGAATATTATAAAAAGAGAAGAATAGGAGCAAGCGACACTCAGCATGAAGCAAAGGTTCATTCTGCAATAGATTGATAATTTTGCCTAAATAATGTGTTAATGAAAAGTGGAAAAGTAAAATAATTTTGCAATTAGTATTGAAAAATTATTGAATTTATGTTATCATTTATTTAGGTTTAAAGATGAAGAAATTTATAAATTTTATACGTTCTAGAAAATTAATATTGCTTTGTTCATTGATTGTGAATATTGCTATCATGGTTTTAACAGCAATCTTTTTGAACATATTTATCTATATTGGTGTTTGTATATTATCAGCAATATTGTTTTTGCTGTTTGGTCACGATAATATTGCAACGTCCAATTACAAATTGGTTCTATCGCTGATTTTCTTGTTCTTGCCATTGGTTGCGTATGTACAATATTGTTTTACAAAAGCAAAGCGTGGAACTAAATCTTTTAGAATGAAATGGCGTAAAATAAATCATGAAAATGCTGAGAGATTTGAACCAACTGTTAAAACTCTAGATGAACTTGGAAAGGTTAGTCCGGAAGCGGTTAAACTAAGCAAGTATTTGTTGGCAACAACTAATATGCCATTATATTCAAAAAGTAATTGCGAATATTTTGATAATGCTGAATTGTTATTAAATAATATTTGTAAAGATATAAAAAATGCAAAGTCATCAATTTTATTAGAATTAGATAGTATTAAAGATGGCGATGCTTGGAAGAATTTATTTGAAGTTTTGAAAACAAAAGCAATGCAAGGAGTTAGTATTACATTGCTTTATGATGAAAAAGGTTGTTTGAATGGTTTCAAAGATAAGAAAGTTTTTAGAAAACTTGGAAATCATGGAATCAAAACAGTAAAGTTTAATAAACTTAAATTATTCTCAACTTCATTTACGTATTGTAGAGATAGAAAAAACTTGATAATTATTGATAGTGACGTAGCATATGTTTCAACAGTGGCAATAAAAGACGAGTTTATAAATAACGATTTACCTAAAGCCAAGAACGGTGACGGGTTGAAAATTGTGGGTGATGGCGTTTGGAGTTTGATTGTATTATATTTCACTTACATGCAATTGTTCACAAAAGAATCATATAAATTAGAAGATTATAAAAAGAACTTAAGTTATAAAACTAAAAATAAATCATTTGTACAATCATTTGGAACAGCACCTTTCTATAAAGATAAGTTGGCTAAAACAAATCTTTTAAACACAATTTATTCAGCCAAAAATTCGATATTGATTATAACTCCATATTTAGCCATAGATGATGAAGTTATAAATGCATTAAAGTTGTGTAGTAAAAATGGTGTTGAAATAAAAATGATTATTTCAGATAAAACTGATAAACAATGGCAACGTGCAATCAGCCTTGCAAACATTGAAAGTTTGGTTAAAGATAGAATTAGGGTTTATCAATATGAGAATAATATTTTGATGAAACAATTTGTATTGATTGATGATAGCATTGCAATGATTGGCGGTGGCTTATTAGATTTTAGGAATTTAAATAACAACTTTGAAATGGGTTGTTTGGTGATTAATAATTTGGAGATTAATGAGAAGTTGAAGAGTGTTGCTGAAACATTAATTACGAATAGCCATTTGGTTACAATAAAGGATTTATCTCAAACAGGATTTTTAACAAAATTCTATGGAAGAGCATTGAAGTTTATTTGGCCAGTTTTATAATTGAATAATAAAAAATATCACGATTAAATTAAACGTGATATTTTTTATATGTAAAATTTAATTACAACTTATTTATTTTCTTCAGATTTTTCTTCTGACTTTTCATCTTTAGATTTGTTATTTTCTTTAAGCAAATCTCTGATTTCTTTCAATAAGTCTTCTTGAGTAGGGTGAGCAAGTTTGAATTCCAAATCTTCTTTTTCTTTCTTTTCTTTTTCAATTCTTGCGTTTTCTTCTCTTAATTTAACAATAGCAACTTTAACTGCACGGTGGTCTTTTAAATCAACTCCGTTGGCAACAAGTTGTTTCTTTTCGCCTCTTGTGATTCTAGAATTTTGAAGATCATCAACTCCTTTCTTAAACATTTCGCTACTCTTCATAGCAACTTTCAAGATAAGGAATAATGTGAATGCAATAATAAAGAAATTGATAATTGCCGTTATAAATGCACCCCAATCAATGTAGATAGATTTTGTTAAATCCAGAGTACCATCTTCTAAGTAAACTGCTTTCAAAACGGTGTACGCAGTTTCAAGACCATTTGTTCCGCCGATAGATAGTAATAGGTTGATAAATGGCATGATAATTTTATTTGTGAAGGCTGTAACAATTGCACTGAAAGCACTACCAATAATAACGCCGACTGCCATATCAACAATATTTCCACGGCTTATAAATTTTTTAAAATCATTAAAAAATTTTTTCATAGTTTCTCCTTCTTTTGCTTTTTAAGTACGGATATTATAGCACATATGATTATATATTTCAAGGATTTTTTTCAATAGATTTTAAAATTTATTTTTAATATAAATAATATTCTATTAATTTTAAAAACTAATTTTAGGGGAGAGGTTTTATGAAAAATGATGATAATTTTAGTACTTTAAATTTGGCAATAAAAAGAACTGAACTGGCAGGAGTGAGAACAAGTTTATCATTTGTAAGAACTAATATTCCGTGTGTTTATCGGTGGCTTTTGCGTTTATGAAAATTAGATGAAATTAAGCCATAGATACTTTCACAATAATAGTATTTATTGTTTTAGGTATTTGTTTTGTGCTTGCAATATTAGCGTATTTCTTTGTAATAAAGTATATAAATAATGATAAGTAAAAATGTCATGTAAATATATTATATTGACAATATATTAAAGAATGTTGACAATATCTAATATGTTTTTAACATAAATATGTATTATGCAAATAAAAAACGTGTTTATTAAAAACACGTTATTTTTATTAAATATAGTAATAATAAATGCGTTGGATAAAAAATGTAGAATAAATATTTTATATTAAATTTGCCTTTTTCGTTATTGTAAAAATAAATTAAGGGTAGTGCAAGTAATGCAAAGATGTAAATGCTATTATGAAAGTTGAATGAATAAATTAGTAAATTATAAAGTGTCATTAGCAATATAAGAATAGTGGGCGTTAAGTAAGACGAAATCTTGTTGTAATCTAAATAATAAAAAGTGACAACTAATAAAACTCCAAATAAAGAATACTCAATAATTCTTAAATATAAATCAACTATACAAAGAGTGCTGAGTAGAATCAAAAATACAATTGCTAAAAATTTATTTGAAATATTGCCGTTAGCACCAATCTTATTTAACGATAAAATAAATGCAATGCCAATTAAGAATGTAAATAAAATGTTAAGTTTCACTTGTGGCTGAAAAATAAAATGATATGGAATTTGAGAAATGATTGCAAATATAAAAAGCAGTAAAATATATCGTTTTATACTGCGGGTGTGTTTCAGACCATCGGCAATGCAAAATGCGAAGATTGGAAATGCTAGACGTCCCAATATTCTAAGGATTAAAATATCGGGAAAGAGTAGCAAACCTATATGGTCAATTGTCATTGAAATTAGACCTATTATTTTTAGATGATTCTTATTTAAACATTTCATATTAATTTCAAATATATCACTTAAATGAGAAGTTGTCAAAATTTATTAAGTTTGTATTAAATAAAATTATTTATATTTATGTTTTTGACAATATAAATTTTATTTGTTAAACTTATAGCATACTTGTGACAAAACTTTAACCACTAAGTTTTCAAGTCTAAATTAGAGTTGTTAGGGGAAAGGTTATGATGACCATTGGTGGGACCGCACATATAATTATGGTACTGGTGTCGGTTCTAATCGTTGTTGCTTTAATGTTTGTTATTTCAAAAGTAAGTTATAAAACTCAGTGTGTTATGATTTACTCGGCAGTTTTTTTATGTATGTTTGGAATCCTATTTTTACATTTAACACATTATGGTACTCAATTAGATTTTGAAAACTTTTTTATTCAGATGTTTCAAGTTTGCAATTTTAATTTTATTTTGCTACCACTTTGTTTAATAAAGAAAAACGAACTTGGCAGACAGTATCTATTTTACTTCTCAATGCCATGTGCGATGTCCACATTTGTATCGTATGTTTCTGATGTTGAAAACTCCATGTGGTATTCAATTGTAACACTAAACTTTTGGATAGATCATTTGTTGATTACGCTTGTTCCATTGCTTATGATTTCAGCACGCTGGTTTAAGCCGCAAAAGAAATATATTTCTTGGGTTTGCTTGTGTATATTTATCTACTTTGGAGTTTGCTTCATTGCAAACCTTGGATTGAATGGTTGGCAGATTGCCGGCTCGCATAATCATTCATATACTATGATGCCGGGCGGAATTATGATTCTAGAGCCTTTATATAAATTGATTCCAGTCCCGTTTGTTTATCTGATACCATTGTTGCCAATATTTGCTCTAATATTTTATCTTGTGGCGTTGTGCTTTAAAAATTATAAAGTTATTGATTTATACAATCCCCCAATTAGGATTGATAAAAATATTATAAATAAGAAGGAAGAAGAGGTATGTTCTATTTAATTGTATCGATTGTTTTAGCATTACTTATTACACTTTATTGCGTTCTTAATTATTGTGTGTTTAAAAACAATGAAAAATTTAAAGATGTTACAACCAAGATCTTAAAAGTTTCTGTAATTGTTTATGCTTCATTGATGCTGGTTGCGATATTGTTGCCTGATGCGTTTAAATTAAGTTATTCGGAAGAAGAGTTGGTAAATGAGACTTTATCTAATGGCTATAAAATAATTAGATGGTTTGCGATAGTAAATTTCATTACTTTGCCAATTGCGGTTTTTTATAAAAATAGAACAATTAGGAATATTGCAATATATTTCGGAGTCGCAATTACTATTGCACAAATTTGTTATTATTCTGAATATTTAGCAGATTTCACATCAACTGCAGGCAGGGGATTAAACTCAGTACCAGTTATTTCTGAAGGGTTTAAAAGTTTTCTTATAAATCCAATATTTAGGTCAATTTGTTTTGGACTTGTTATTTGTTTGCAATTGTTAATTCCTGTGGTGTTGGCGATCAACGAAAAACATGTGTTTGATTTTAAAAATAGCAAAGAATATATGTATTTTTTTATATCGCTACCGTTCGTACTTTTATCTGCAATGCCAATTTATGTTCCACAACATTTATTTGGCTATTCATCATTGATCTTGGAATCCTTTACATTATTACATTTTGCTTGGATTCTAATAGTAGTATTGGAAATAATAGTGCTTTATTTCTTGTTTAGAAAACAAGATGAAAACACAAAAATGGTTCTACTTTTTGTTCTTTCGCTTTCACTTATTATGCAATATCTTCAAATGTTCTCTGCGATAAGTATAAACATAGAAAGATTGCCTTTCCAACTATGCAATTTGGGTGCATTCTTCATTTTGATTTCGCTAATGACTAGAAATAGAAAATTATTTAATTTTACTGTAATTATTAATGTTGTTGGCGTAATAATAGCAATAGTTAGCCCAGATTTTGAAGGAAAAGGCTTATTCTTCTTGTATAATATGCACTTTATATTTGAACATACAAACGTATTGGTTGTTCCAGTATTGGCACTTTCGTTTGGAATTTTCCCAAGGCTTGATAGAAAATCTTTAAAGGATTGCTTGCTGGGGTTTGTGATATATTTTGCTTGTGCCTGGGTTTTGGGAACTATCTTTAATAGTATTGCAGTTGCAACAGAAAATAATTTCTGGTATGCAAACTACATGTTTATGTTTAATGGGGAAAAGGCTGCAGGTTTATTAGGTGATTGGATTTTAACCTTGTTTAATATAAAATTCAGCATTGGTAGTGCGGTGTTCTATCCGGTTCTTCAAATTTTAGTATTTATGGCATTCCTTGCAATTTGTATACTTTTATTCCTTTTAATTCAGTTGATTTATAAAGTAAAAGATAAAATTAGCGAGAAAAAGAATAATAAACAAATTGAAGAAGTTGTAAATTAAGATATAAAATATTCATATAAAAAGAATATTTTAGTTGTTTAAAATATGATTTTTATGTTTTTATAAAGATTGTTGAAAAATAAAAAAACGGCTTAATGTAGCCGTTTTTTACTGGCGGAGAGTCCGGGATTCGAACCCGGGCTGCAGTTGCCCGCACTAACACCTTAGCAGGGTGCCCTCTTGAGCCTCTTGAGTAACTCTCCGTGTTTTCTATTGAAAACGAATATATTTTAACAAAATACTTTTAATAAGTCAACAGATTTGCCTAATTTAATTAAATTTTTATAAATCTAGGGCTTTTTACGTGTTTCCCGCTTATGTTATCATGTTTTAGTGAAAATAAGCCCATTAGAAATTTGAATGTTAAAAATTTTACAACACATTATTTTACTTTACAAATTTTTGTAATTTTTGTATCATACTAATATAAGGTATAGTAAATGGAAAAAAGAAAGAAAAATTTTAAAGTTATATATTTATTAACGCTTATGGTTGTGGCAATATTTACAATCAGTTTCTTTTCTGTAAAATCTATTGTGGCAGAAGGAGAATTTGAAGAACCGGTTAAAAGTGAGAATATAAGTTCGACAATATCTAAAACCGTTAATGATGGTGGAGAATTAATCTCTCTTGAAAAATCTGGCATGGATGAAAATTTATACAGGGCGTTAATTGAAATTTATAACAAGAAAATGGGTTATGAGCCAAATTCAATTAATTATGTAACATCGTTATCCACGCATTTGTTCTCTGATTTAGAGATAACAACGCTGGATTTAAGTCACCAGAATATTACGTCATTAACATCATTTAGTTGGCTATATTTTAATGAGAGTTTGGTTGAACTAAAATTGGATTTTAATAATATTATATCTATCACAACAATTAGCGGAGAAAATCCTTTATTTAGGGTTTCGCCAAACTTAAAAACTCTTAGTATTTCAAATAATAATCTTGAATCTGTTACATTACTTAGCATGCCGAATCTACAAACTTTAAATTTGAATAATAACGCGTTGAGTGAAGTGGATTTATCTATGTTAAGTCCAACAGAAGAGAATGAGTTAAATGTAAACTTAAGTTGTAACGACCTCTCAGAGTGGTCAGATATTAAGTTTCCAAGTGATAATTCATTGCAGAATAAATTGAATATAAATGTGATGGCAAATTGTTTAGAGAAGCCTGATTTTACATCCAGTAACATTAATTTGCTATTGGGTTTTCAGAATAACTCATATCATAGTAATTCGTTCACAACAAGCCAATCGGCTTATTATTACAAAACTGGTATTGAAAATTTGAGGTTAGTTTTGGGCATAAAAGAATCAGATATTGCACCAGTGGTTTTAAGCGATCTCAATGCAAGTGAAGGCGTTAATTTGTCAGAATTGTTGGGTGTTGGGACTTTTAGTGCTTACTATTCAATAAATCCTACAACTTTGGAAAATGTTTACAATAAAGATAGTGTTGAATATTCAATGTTTGAGCCTTTTGAATTCACGATTGCTCCAACAAAACCAACATGTAAATTAAAGGTTGGTGATGAAGAAAAAGATTTTGATAATTCTAGCACGATTGGTGCCAAAGATATAATAAAATTCTATACGGTTGATGAAGGTGCGGAGATTTATTATAGGATTAGCAATGAAGAAGAATGGATTAAAGGCGACACTTTGAAATTGACAAAAGGTGGGCAATATTCTGTTTCTTTTAAGAGCGTTATGAAATCCAAAGATGGGAAATCGGTGGAAAGTGAAATGGAGAGCATTTTAATTAAAACTAGCCAAAGTTTGTTGGTTCCGGATATTGTGTTGATATTATTCGTGGCGTTATTTGCTCTAGTGTTCTTTGCGGTTATAATTCCGTTGATTAAGAAATATATAATGAAGTCATAAAGATTTTAAGCCATAATATCTAACGTTAAATTAGATAAAAAAAGTAACTTCTTTCAAAGTTACTTTTTTATTAGTCTTCAAATTTGCTTCCACATTTAGAACAAAATTTTGCAGATTTCTTACATGCTTCACCGCACTCTGAACAATATTTTGTTTCTTCTTTAGTTTCTTTCAAATCTTTTGCAATCTTAGAAACTCCTTTAGAGATGCTTGGAGCGATTTCATCGGCAGCGTATTCAGAAACATCTTTGGTTACAGGGGCAACAGTGGCAACATGGAATGAGGCAATTTCTCTTTTATGGGCAGTGATAAGAAGCATTATACCAACACCAATAAATCCGAAGCCTGCAACTATGCCGAAAGGAGCAAACATTGTTTTAGTTGGGAAACTATTTGGATCTTCAAAATCTTTTAAACTGCTAGCAAATGCAATTATACAAACTATCATGATAATAACGCCTAAAGCAAGCAAGATTGAGCCGATTATAATAAGTCTTTTTTTCCATTTTTTATACATTGCTTCATTGGCAAATTTTCCATTCATTTCAGACATTTTGATTTTCTCCTTTAATGATTATATAAATATATTAGCATAAACTTGATGTAAAATCAACTTGAATAATATTGATTTTTTAAAGTAATCAACTATTAATATATTGCAGTGCATCTTTCAAACTTTCAGCCATGCCATAATTTACTGCAGAAATTAGTATAAGGCAATCGCGAACATAGTGTAGGTCGTGTAAAACTTGCTCATCGGAAATTTCTTCATCGTTATATCTTTCAATTGGTTCTTTCTTCTCAACGGTTATTTCGTCATTTCCAATAAGTTTGCTGATTTTATCGATCTCAAATTTATATGTTACTAAAATGTTGCTTAAAATATTTATGGAATAATATCTCTCATAATTTTCTATAGCGCTTGCCACTAAATTAATAAGTTTCACATCTTCTTGTGCAACTTTTAATCTAGATAGGGCATTGAAATAATTATCTAGTTTGCTCATTTTTACTCTTCCTTTCCATTACAATTGTGAATGGTCCATCAAGCGAGGTTTCTAAATGCATGTGGCTTCGAAATTGACCAGTTTGAACGTTTTTAATGCCGTTCTTGCTAAATTCGTTTGCTAAATTTAGATATAACTCATTTGCTTTTTCAAAATCTGCGCCATTAGAAAAACTAGGTCTTGTTCCGCTGGCGATTTCTGCCATAAGCGTGAAATTGCTAACCACCATAACATCGCCATTAAGGTCTAAAACGGATTTGTTTAGTTTATCGTTTTCGTCTTTAAACAAACGCATTTGAGCCACTTTCCTTGCCAAGTACTCCGTGCAGGCAATATCGTCGGTTTTGTCCACTCCAACAAAAACTAGCAAACCATTTCCAATTTCGCTTTTTAATTTTTCTTCAACATATAATTTACATTTGTGAACTTTTTGTACAACAATTCTCATATCTTTTCCTTCCAATTAATAATAGCACGAAGTTTGAAGATAAACAAAGTGAATTCAATAAAATATAGTATTTTACAAATAATAAATATGTATTTATTATTAGTTTGACAATTAATTTTGTATTTGCTAAAATTTTAAGTGAGATAATAAAATAAAAACAAGGAATGAAAAATGAAAAAAATTACAAAAATTTTACTTTGCTTTTTAGCATTCTTTACGTTATTTTTGGTGGGTTGTAATGAAGAACCAGAAGAGACTGAAGAAGAAAGATATTTAAGGCTTTACGATACAAACGGCAATGGCGCAGTGGATTATTGGGAAGCACCGTTTAAAGATAGTTTGGAAGTTAAGCACGTGGCAGTTAAAGATGCAGTGGCAATCAATAATATTGATGAGTTTAAAGAGATTGGCAAATATGATTTAGAAGAAGGCTCTGCACCTAGAAATTATGTGTTGATGAGTGATTTAGATTTTAGAGATGAAAAAGAATTTGAAGGTGCTTTTGATTTAAAGGGCGGTTATTTATTTGGAAATGGTAAATTGATTTCAAATTTTAAAATATCTAATCAGGTGGATAACTCCGGAAGTTTTACAAGTAATCTAAATCATGTATTATTTAAAAATGCTAAAGGAATATATGATTTAAGCGTTTTGATGGGTGAAATAGACAATGATCAAAAGGGAAACATGCGTAATTTTGCACTTTGTCAAGACGTTGAAGAGTTTGATAACATTAGATTAAAAGGTAAGTATGAAATTAGTGTTTTTGATATTAGAAGTGATGTGATGCAAATCGGATTTCTAACATTGATTAGTCAGGGAAGCACTATAAACACAAGTATTTCAAATTGTTCAATACTTGGCGGAATTAGTTTTAACGAGAAAGAATTGGCGGGTGAATCATCATGTAAAGTTATCGCCGGTGGCATTGCTCCAGTTTTAAATTATAATTCCAGTATTAAAACTAGTGATGCGGAAATTATTGTGGATAGTGAAGGAATTGCCAGCATAACGCTAGGCGGAATTATTGGTGAAACAAGCGGATTTGTTGAAGATTGTAATGCGAAACTTGATTTTGATTATAGTTCTAGTAATAACACAACTTCATTCATTGGTGCACTATCTGGAAATGCCGATATAAAGGCAGAAATTAAGAATTGCATAGCAGATATAAATTTTAGAACGCATAATACTGGCTCGGGGCAGATTTATAGCGGGAAATTAGCAATTGGTGGCTTGTGTGGTGTAAGCAAAGGTTCGCTATTTTATAACGAAACCAAGGGAGAAATTTACGCTGAAGGAATTGACACTTTGTCAATTGGTGGACTTGTTGGAACATCTAGAGATTCATACATTTTAAGAAATATTTCAAAAGTTAAAATGAATATAAAAACCGTTTCAAATCTATATGTGGCAGGATTTGTGGGAAGTGCTTATGGTGGATTATTACAATCAAATATTTCACTTAGTGATATGTTCATTCAATTAAACTATCAGGCAAGTGGTGAGATAAATAATAGAAACTCGGCAAACATTGGATTAATGTTCTTCAATGCAAATAACTTCTTAAAACTTGATGGTGAAGACGAGTTTAAATCCGATGCTGGTGTTAGCGGAACGGAAGGTGGAGTGCAAAAAGTTTTACCTAAAAATGTTCCGGCGTTATTCAAAAATATTATTAGAGAAAGGTTTGAAATTAAAACTGCGGGCTTTGAAGGTGATTTAAGTGCCACCGACCAAACAATCAACTATGGTGGATTTTGGTGGTGGATAAAAAATGGTGACACCGATAGAAATTTGCAACCTAAATTATTTAGGGGTTCGAATTGTAATGGCTCAACATTGAAAATAAATAACTCAGATAAATCTAACCTTGCATCGTTCTTCTTAACAGGTGCAAGTAAGTCATGGCTTCTAAATAGGTCTATTAATATTGGAATTGATCTTAAAAATGATTATGGTATTTTAGATACTGAAATAAATTCTAAAACAGCCACAAGTTTTAATGATTTACATTTCTATAATAGTAAATCTCAAAAAGGTTCATTCTATACAAGCATTGATCAATCTGTAAATAATAATGATGATGGAAAATTTAATTTCAAACCTGAAACGATTGAAGAATTAAAAAGTGTTGTAAGATATGCAAAGAATTATGATGAGTTAACGTTTATTCTAGATACAGATAAGTTGGAAAAAGTGGAAGATGCTTCTAGTTTAGATGATAGCGATAATTTTGCAAAGAAAATGGAAAATGAACTTGGCTCGCTTGTGTTCTATGTGAGCGGTGAAGAGGAAGAAGGAACTAATCAAAGTTACTTTATCTACTCAAAGAATCAATGGGATTTGGAAGTTCATCCAGAAGGTACAAAAATTTCAGATAAAGAAACGTTTAAAACGAAATTTGGATTATCTGATATGGAACTTGTTATAATAAATGTTGTTCTAGAAAAGGCCGGTGGAAAGTTGGAAATACAAAAGAGTTTTGAACAGAACGATAATTCTGTTCAAGGTAATAATGATGGTTATATTTCGTTATTTTATAGTATTGAAACAGAACTTAAAACTTGCTTATTTAAAACAATTAAAGATGGCGGATTCTATAGAGTTACAGTTATGTTGTAAGAAAAAAACACTACTTTAAAATGAAGTAGTGTTTTTGTTATTTAGTTTTCTAATTCAGACTTAACATAGTTGTAAAGTTCATCATTAATATCTTCAATGGTTCGAATTTTGCCATCTTTAACACAGTTAATAATTTTGTAATCATGGCGTTTAGCAACTTCTAAGTATGCCATTTCAGAAGATTTTAAATGTTCTTCATTTCTTTCTGCTTCGTCTAGTGCTTCGGCTCTATTTTTTCTTAAAATATAACTATATTCATGTGGCAAGTACAATAGAACTTTAATGTCTGGCTTTGGAAGTTTTAAAAGGTTGTATTCCAATGTCTCAAAAAATGAGTAAGTTTCTTCTCTTTTTTCTTTTTCTTTAAACTTTCCGCCTTGGTGTGCCAAATTGCTATCAACATATCTATCTAAGATAACATGTGAGTTTACTAATGCATTCTTGATCTTATCAATATTGTAAAGCCTATCGGCAACAAAATATAGACCAACAACTTTTGGATTAACTGTGGTTACATCTTCAGGGAAGTAGGAATGTTCTCTGCCTTTTCCCAACACGCATTCTCCGATAATTCTTCCTGTTGGAGTATCATACTGGGGAAAGGAAGTTTTATATAATTTGAAACCATCTTCAGTTAATCTTTTTAAAAGCAAATCACTTTGAGTTTGTTTGCCAGAACAATCAGTTCCTTCAATTGTTATAATCTTATTCATCTTTAGAATCTCCAATTATATTAATTTTTCTAATTCGTTTAATGCCCATTCCATCTCTTTGAATGCGATGTCAAATGGGGTTGAGGTAGTTAAGTCAACTCCGCTATTTTTTAAAATGTTTGTAGGGTAGTCGCTACCGCCAGATTTTAAGAAAGTTAAATAATTTTCTAATGCATTAGGTTTGTTATTTAAAATTCCATTTGCAATATTTATTGCAGAAACCAAACCAGTGGCATATTTATATACATAATAACTGTTATAGAAATGTGGAATTCTTAACCATTCATACTCAATTTCTCCACAATGATTAATAGCCTTTCCGTGATATCTTTTATTTAATTCACCATAGAATTTATTTAATTTTTCCTTTGAAATTGCTTCATCATTTTCAACAAGGTTATGTGCATAGTCTTCAAATTCGCTAAACATTGTTTGCCTAAAAATTGTACTTTTAAACATAGATAAATATTTATCTAGATAGTAAATTTTTTCATTTTTAGATGTTGCATTTTTGTATAAATATTTAATTAAAAATACTTCATTTGTTGTGCTTGCAATTTCTGCTAAGAAAATAGGGTAGTTAGATAACTCGTAAGGTTGAGAGGAATCCGAATAGTATGAATGGAAAGCATGACCCAATTCGTGAATAAGTGTGAAAACACTATTTAGATTGCCAACATCGTTTAATAAAACGTAAGGGTGAACGCCATATAAACCGATTGAATATGCACCTGTTTCTTTTCCAAGGGTAGGGAAAACATCAATCCAATGCTCTTTTAACGCTTTATCAACCAACGAAACATAAGATTCAGTCATAGGAGCCAAGGCCTTTTTAATAGTTTCAACACTTTTTTCAAAGGTATAGGACTTTTCATAATCGGAAATTGAAACGTAGGTGTCATAATATTCAAAATCTTTTAGATTTAAAATCTTTTTCTTTAGTTCGTAATATCTATGCAAAAGGTTGGTATTCAATTCAACATTCTTTATTAGGTTTTCGTAGATGGCTTTATCAATATTTCCGCCAAATAGGCTTTGCTCTAGGGTTGAATTATGCTTATAAATCTTTGTAAACACTACATCTTTTTTAACATTGGCAATATAATTTGTGGCGATAGTATTGCTCATATTTATAAAAGATTGATAGTAATTTTTAAATGTGCTTTTTCTCAAATCTCTATCTTTATTTTCTAAGAGTAATGAGAAATTAGCACTGGTTAAAGGTAAATTTTCGCCTTTGGAATTTACTGCGTCTTTAAATTTTATATCAACACAATCAAACATATCAAAGATTTCCGAAAATTCACCTGCAAACTTGCCAACATTTGAAACCAAAGTTTCTTCTTGTTCGCTTAAAATATGCGGTTTATTTCTAATTATTTCTTTAATTGATAGGTGATAATCTTTAAAATCGGGATTATTTAGGTATGAAATTAGTATCTTTTCGTCCAGTTTTGAAAGTTCAGGTTCAACAAATGATGTTTCAACATCAAATTTGTGAGCAACTGCCTCAATAACATTGTTCATTTCAACATATCTTGTATCTTCCAAATTTTCGGAGTGCTTTAGAAATGCGTAAACTCCAATTTTCTCAAACTCTAATCCTATTTTGTTTTCTAGTTTTAAAAATTCCAAAAAGTCTTTTGCATTTCCCAGTTTTCCTTTGTAAGTTTTTAAAACATTTAGTGTGGGTTTTACATTATCAAGGGCCTTATATACTTCATCATCGTTTTGAAATATAGGTGATAAATCCCATTTATACTTGTTATCTATTTCGTTTCTTGCAACCATTTAACACTCCTTTTTCATATACTATTATTGTATGATTATTGGCATTCAAAGTCAAATTATTTGTGGAAAACTTAATAAAAACAAAATAAAATTAATTTTGTTTATAAAATGTGGATTTCAGGGGTATTGACAAAATTAAATATATTTGATATAATAAAAAAACTTGATAGGAGGATAAGGAAATGAGTGCGAAAAGATTTATATATTTTATAATCGGCTTGTTAATTTTTGGTGTTTTGTTCTATGCAATTAATGTTCAAGTTAATGATTATAGAATGAGATTAAAACAAGAAGGTGTTTCAGCCGAAACTGAAACTGATATAGAAAGAAATCAAGAAAATTTTAAAATGAATTAATTTTAAGGTCATAAATTTGAATTGAAATCTATATAATATATTATTGTTTAATTTTCTAGGTGGAACTAAAATTAAGTAAAAATTAACATATCTTGCTGAATGTTTTGAATAATTGTTAAAAACTATTGACAAATTAAAATAAAAGGTGTAACATAGATATGTTAATTGATATCGCGGGATGGAGCAGATGGTAGCTCGTCGGGCTCATAACCCGAAGGTCGTGAGGTTCAAGTCCCACTCCCGCTACCAAGTAAATAAAAGAGAAAGGCTCAAAAGGCTTTTCTTTTTTTGCAATGAAATTGAACCTTGTGGTTCAACGAAATTGCTATCGCAATGATATTTGCTGACTTAACAATGAAGGTTCAATTTTATATCATTATAAATTTAAAATAAATGTGGGTTTTGAGATTTGCACAAATTGTGCACAATTTTGATGGGGAAAATTGAAGTTTTTTGATGTTATTTGAAAAAAAAGATAGGCTAATTTTTGCTATTTCTTAGTGTTGGAAAAATTTTTTGAAAAAGTTTTTTAAAAACTCTTGACAAATAAATTTTTTTTGATATACTACCATAATCTAAAAAGGGGGATAGATAGCAATGGGAGAAGATAAGAAAGCATTCTCAAGTCTTTTAAAATGGATTAAGTCTGGTGCAAAACATGATGTTCAGGAAGCAGAAGAAGCAGAAAAAGCAAATGCAAAAATGGATCTTTTGAGCAGGGGTGAAGAACCTGAAACAGTTCAAACATCTCAAACATCAATAAGAGTTAATGATTATGATGAATACGAATCATCTTATTCAAAATATGATGATAGATACGGAATGAATAGATTTTAAAAGGCAATATAAAAGGGGGGGGGAAGTTGGTATAGATTAATCTATATCAATTTTTTTTATCAACAAAAAATAGGCGAGTTTTAAAGTGAAATTTAAAAAATTTTTCTTAAATGTTCAAACTTTAACTTTGCCTATTTTTTATTTTCCTGAGAACCATAATTCACTATCTTTGCCATAGTTCAATGCACCATGGGCATAATCATCAAGAGCAGAATCATTTGAAAGTAATTCATTTTGATTTGCTTTTTCAGATATCTTATTTTGAAGTTCTGAATAGGTGGTTTCCAACTTATTTTGAGTGGCTTTTAAATTGTTTATTTTAACAAACTGACAGGTTAAAATAACCGTTAATAAAACAGCCAAACAAATTGATATTATAACAATAATTTTTGTCGTTTTTTTGTTGCTCAAAGTTTTACTCCTATTTAGAAATAAATTTTATAAATTTTTTATCTTTTAATTTGTTTCCAAGATTTCTAAATATAGTATAAACCTTTTTTAATAAAACTCCAAACAATTTTCTAAAACTTACAAGTTCTAATGCTATTCCTAAAAGGAAAGCAATTATGGTATAAAATCTAATTTCCCCAAATGTTACAACGTTAACCAGATAAATATAATAGCAGGTGAATAGAAGAATTATGGCAATATCAAGAATGATATAAACTATTCTATTCCTAAAAATATTTGAGATGATTTGATGACAGGTTATTAGAATTAAACTTGCAATAATTCCTGCCAAAAAGAAAAATATGAATTGAGAAAATTGAGAATATTCAATCAATGTCATTTAAAAATCCTTTTAAAAAATCTTTCATTTGGTTGCATAAATTTAAACGAGTCAAATAAGCCTGTGGCTTCTAAAATATGGTTGTCTGTATCTAATTTTGTGATAGTAATATTAGAGCCTAAAATTTGAAGTTTAGTACCAGAAACTTTTAAATAAATACTGCTTTCATTACTACTAATTACTTCATCGACTCCGCTTAAGTTTAATGTTTTTCTATTGCTTAAAGTTATATTACTTGAATGACTAACTTGCTCGTTTTTATTTAAAATAATAGTTTTTTCCATGATTGTTTATACTCCTATAAATTGACATTTTATAATATTTTTATGACATTAGTTATTAAGATTATGACAATAATGCGTGAAATGATGACAAAAATATGGAAAAATAATAACACGTATTTTTTTATTAAAAATGGCAATAAATTAAAAATGAAAAAGAATTTTTTAATTTTATTTTTAATTTTATTAATAATATTTGCTGGCGTTGGGGGAGTTTCTTTTGCCGATAGATTGTTTAAGTTTAATGATTGTGCTGACTTTAAACTTATTGTTTTTACATATAAAAATTACGAAGATTTAAATATGGTTAAGTGTGGAAATTTGAACATGATAACTATGAGTAGTTTTAATGAATTAAATTTAATTGAAAAAGAAGATAGAGTTAGTGAAAATTATTATTATAGTAAAAGTGATTTTAACTTAGACGAATTTTTGACGAGATCTAAAGTTGTGATGACTGAAAACGTGGAAGGATTAACTTTATATTATATATATGATAGTAGTTTAACGAAAATTCTAAAAAGTGGTGGTGAGAGATTTAATATTCAAGTGGCTGTTTCTGATTGTCAGATAGTTTTAGGATATCCTTGTATTATGTCATCTTATTAATTTTAAAAATTTATGTTTAAAAAGTTTTTAATTGGAAATGATTTTGAAAACTTAAAGGGAGGAGTTTAAAATGCAAAATTATTCAACAAAACAAAAGATTAAAGATTTTTTTAGTAGGTATGGTTACTTAATTGCAATATTATCGGGGTTAGCGCTTTTAACATTAGTTATAATCTTGAGTGCTGTAATGAAACCAAATAAATCGGGTGGAGGTAAACAGGAACAAGTTAGTTCTCAAATAACTTTCTGCTTACCTATGCTTGATGCATCAATCTATAAAGACTATAATGGTAGCGAACTTATTTACAATTCAACTTTGAAACAATATGAAGCACATAAGGCTATCGATTTCTTGGCTTCTTCAAACATGAATGTGTATGCTGTTTTAGATGGAGTTGTTGCTGACGTTTATAGCAATTATTTGGAAGGTAATGTTGTTGTGATTCAACATGCTAATGGTTTAAAAACCAGTTATGGTTCTTTAGGTGATGATGTTAAAGTGAAAATTGGTGACGCTGTTTCTAAGGGTGACATAATTGGTGTTGCATCAGAATCTGCATATAGAGAATGTGGAATTGGTTCTTATCTTCATTTTGTAACTTTAGATGAAAATGGTAAGAAAATCGACCCTAATGCATATTTAAGTTTATCTGCAAAATAAATTTTTAAAAATTAATGAAATTTGCTTTACAAAAAAAATTATATTCATTATAATAAATTCAACGAATGATAGATTCGTGGAGGCAGTCATGGATTTTGAAAAAATAAGAGAACTATTATCTATCCAATTAAATTTAAAACCAGAGTTAATCAAAAAGGAAAGTAGAATCGTTGATGATTTGGGCGCTGATTCGCTTGATGTTGTTGAATTATTAATGACTTTGGAGGATGAATTTGGTGTAACTGTTTCGGACGAAGAAGCAGTTAAAATCAAAACTGTTGATGATATTATTAATATTGTTGGCAAAAATAAAAAAGATAATAAGTAATCGGAGATACGGCGTTAAGTCGTATTTTTTGTTCTATTTCCGCATTTTTCGACATAAATATCTTAAAAACGCTTGGAGGTGTTTATGTTTCAAAGGGCGGAAATTTTTGCAAAATATATTATTAAAACCAAATCAACTATAAGAAAAACTGCTAAATTTTATAATGTTAGTAAGAGTACAGTTCATAATGATGTTTCAAATAAGTTGCCTTATATAAATAAACGCTTATATAAAAAGGTACAGAAAATTTTGATTAAAAACTTTAATGAAAAGCATATTCGTGGTGGGGAAGCCACAAGGCTTGCATATTTGGAAAATAAAAGCACCTGTGTTTAAGAGAACCTTTATTGGTTTCTCTTTGCAGGTGTTTTTTAATTTTTATTAAAATCGTCTTTTATTTGTTTTTCAAATTTGTCAAACAAGTTATAACTTTCGGGCGTGATGATTGCTCTAAAAATTCTATCTTTTGAAATTGGAATCTCCTGTTCAAGGTTATTGATTAGGGTTTTAACATATTCACGTTTTGAAGTTTTGTCCATAGGGCATTTGCTCTTTTTAACAGGTAATGTTGAAACCTTCTTTAGTATTAACTTTTCATCTAAAAGTATAAATGGTCTAATTACATACATGTCAGTTCGGTCTAAATAAGATACAGGAGAGAAACTATTTAACCTGCCCTCATAAATCATGCTTAAGAAAAAAGTGTGAATTACATCATCTTTTGTATGACCTAATGCAAGTTTGTTGCAACCTAGAGATTTTGCGGTGGAGATAAGCATTCCTCTTCTTAATTTGCTACAAAGTGAGCAAGGATTTTTTTCTTTTCTAATATCGAAAACCGTTTCATAAATATTTGAAGGGACTATATGATATTCAATTTCATTCTCTTTGCAAAATTCTTCAATTTCTTTAAAATTATTATCGTTAAACATATCAATTGTAATGCCGACTACTGAGAATTTTATTGGAGAAAACTTAGAATATTGCTTAAGTGCTTTGGCGAGAAGAAGACTATCTTTTCCGCCTGAAATTCCAACTGCTATTCTATCATTTTCTTTGATCATTGAGTATTTATCTATTGCGTGACGCATTAAACTTAAAATTTTTTGCATATTTTTATCCTTTTAAAACTAAAACATTTTAGCATATTTCATAGGATTTTAAAAGATTTTTTGAAAAAATTTTTATAAAAATTAATAAAATTTTTTAGCCTAATTATTATTTTAATTTTTTATTTTGCAAAGTATTATCCAAACATTATAAAAAGGGCTTTATAAAGGCGTAAATATTAAATATAAAAATATTAAAAAAGTTTTAATAAATACTTGATTTTCTTTGACATGTTTCGACAAAATAGTTATACTATTACTAGTAATTATTAATTATAATAAATCTTAAAAATTATATTTGAAAAAGTTATTATAAAAATAAAATTACAAATAATAAGTTTATGGATGGAATGAAAGTTATGAGAAAAAGATTGCTAGTGATTGTAATGACATTTATTTGTTCATTAGGATTTTTGTTTGCTTGTGGAAATCCTTACGATGGCATGAAGATAAATGTTGAAGTTGATGGCTCGGTATTGTCGGATAACGATGCTATCTCTTTGTCCATTTCTTCTAGAATTGAAGATGGTGTTTTAATTACAAACGCTGAGGAGAAAACGGTAGTTATAACTGTTATTGGTAAAGATGAGGTTAGTAAGGAGATTGATATCCAAACTGATGAAAAAATCTCCATCACCAAAGAGTTTAAAGATAACAAAAACTATGTTAAGATTACTCCTAGGTTAGATGGTGAATCTATCATAACTGTTTTAACAAAAGAAGGCGGAATAAAGAAGACTATTAAAGTAAATATCGAAAAGGGTATTACTTCTTTATCTGTTAAAAATATGGCTCTTGACGTAAATGGAAACGGACTTGATTTTTCACCGACTGGTGATAATGTTTTAACTTTCGTTCCAAACGATATAAGTAGAAAAAATGTTCTTGTTGAATTTGATAAAGATTTCCAAGTTGGTGCTAATAGTTTAAGTGATCCAAGCAATGCTGGTAGACTTAAATGGTTAACTGATAACTTTGAAATCGTAAATAGTGTTTTGAGAGTTAAAAGTGGTGTTGCAAAAGATGATATTTTATTTAATTTAAATAGAATAACATCTTTTGGAAAAACTTGCGTTCCAATCAAAGTAACTGCTCTTGATACGGTTGGCAAGGAAGGTATTGAACCGATTGTTGCAACGAAAACGATTGAAGTTGTGGACGTTATTTCCGATAGCAACATAGTTGTTTATTCAAATAACGCAGAGGGAAATGGTGTATTTGCTGTTTCTAAGAATGGAAAAGGTGAGTATGAAATTGGAATGGCAAACCTTAACATTTTGCAAGAAGGTTTGACTGAAGAAGAAAAACAAAATTATAATTATTTGATTAACAGAATTTTAACATTTAAAATTGGTCAACTTGGTGGACGTGATGATGAAAATTATATTGTTTCTATCAAAGATGCTGATAATAAAATTGTAAGAAAAACTGGATCCGGACAAGTTGTATCTGCTCCATCAAAGTATGTGGTTGCAGAAGTTGCGAACTACGATAGTAGTAATTTCGGAAATATGGGTGGAGATTTGGCCAACTTAGTTAATTGTGCTAGTTACAAACTTTCTTCTGATATTGCAAATACTTCTGATTCTGCACTTATTACCTTCATGATAGATTATAAAGATTATGTTGGTCAGTTTACAAAAGAGATTAAGGTTAGAGTCTCGGTTTCAAATATGCCAAGAGAAATATTTGTTAATGATGATTCAACTTTAGAAAGCGTTAGTATTTTTAAAGATTACTATGGCATTCAAGGTACAAAAATTAAAGTTGTTGCGGAACCTTCATATTCTGGAAGATATTCTCTAGCATTGTTAAAAAATGGGGAGAAAACAGATATTTCAACTTCTCCTATAAGATTTATTGATGTTAATGGAAATAGCGTTGATGGTGGAAAAAGTGGAAGTTTATTCTATATAAAGCATAATTTAAACAATGAAGAAATTGATGCTTTATTAGATGAATATTCAGTTAAAATCTCTTTTGAATTTAGAATTTCAACAGGTGAAAGAGAAGAAAATGGTACATTCAAACAAATAGAAACTTCGTTAAGTAAAACTATTAAACTTAACCTAATTAAGTCTTTGAGTCAAGAAGATTTAAAGGGTTTGGCTATTGCAAAGTTAGATTTAGATATTACATATCCTAATAAAGGCGATTGCTTGTTAATTGATTTGTCTGAAGAAAATGTAAATGTTGCTGATTATTTTGATATTAAGAATGCTGAATATGATAGAGAACTTCTTTCATTAAGTGCGGAAGGCTCGAAGTTGTATGTTGTTCCAAATTCAAACGCAAATGTTGGAAAAACTTCAATCAAAATTTATGCACTTAATAGTGCATCTTCAGGTTACAAAACTGTAAGCATTCAATCAATTTGTAACTTGTTTATTCCTATTTTCTTTGGTGAAAATAATGGTGTAAAATATCCATTTGTAATGGAATTGAATGATAATAATTCAGTATTTAGAAATGGAGATATTTATAACGATAGTAGATTAAATTCACAAATTTTATATAGTCCAAATAAAAGAAATGGCGAAAATGAAAACGAAATTTGGAGCGAGATAACTTATTCCACAATTTCTAATTTGGTTGTAAGGGTTAATGATAAGGGCTCTAAAAATCCAACAAAAATTGGCTTAAAATTGTATAACTATATCCTAACGATTGATGCGAATGGTGATAGAGTTTCAAGAAAATTAGATATAACTGCTAATTGTTCAGTTTCAATTAGGGGTTCAGAATATTTGTCTTGGGAAAATGGAGAGATTGTAACAACTGGTGCGGTTACTAATGCTTCAGAACCAGCAATTATTACATTTAATTATTCTGGTTATAGGTGGAATGAAGAAAAAAGTAAATATGAATTGGTAAAATACTCTCAAAGTATTAAAGTTTGGTGCTTTAAACCTTTAAGCAAGTTTACAATTAATAGTCAAACTGAACCTGTGTTGTATGATTATAACTCAGTTGGAATGAATAAAGCAGGCGAGTATTCAAGTTATCAATTGAAATATAGCGTTGAACCAACAATTGAAGACATGGGCGGGCTAAAAACTGAAACTAAAGCCGGTGTTGAATTCGGTTACTTGTTTGAAAGTAAATATGGCGTTGATTCATTTGAAAATGTTGTGGTTAGAGAAATTAAATTCTCAAATAATGAAGTGTTGAGAATTAAATTGGGTGATATTGCAACATTTGATGAGCAAACTCTAACTATAAATTTGGTTGATTTCTATTCTTTGATTGGTTATGATGGCAGTGATGCAAGTGCTGGCGGAATAAAAATGATTGCCAATAAATGGATTGAAATTAATAAATTGAGCAAATTAAGTGCTTCAGATGTTGAAGAAATATTAGAGAATTGGATTTATTCTGATGCTTTAAATATTAAGTTTAGAGTTTCTTTGGAACAATTTGGTTTGCTTGTTGGTGCTGAAAATGTTGATATAAAAATTGAAAGAGCAAACAAGATTAAGAATATTATCTTAGAAAACGTTGATGAAACAGGCGTTTATATTGAGAAAAGAAATAATGTTGCAAGTTCATTTGATCTTGAACTTAGAACAGAATCTGTTGTTGTATTTAAAGACAGATTAATTCTAAGTAATTTTAATAATGAAGTATTTGAGGTTGAAGGCGTTAATGCTGATGGTAGTATAAACTCAAATAATATCAAAATTGTTCCTAAGTCTGCCGGTGTTGCATACTTAACAATTCAAACAGAAAATAGTATGTATCAAATTGGCAACACAGTTGATGCTTCAACTAAGGTTGTTTTAAGAGTAAAAGTGGCTGATGGTAAATCTGAAGAAACAGCATTTGAAATTTCAAAAATATCAGATCTAAAACAGATGTATGCAGATTTAAAATCTAAAAATAACTACTATTATGTTTTAACAAACGATTTAACACTTTCTAACAATAACGCCTTGAGTTGGAAAGATATTAGTGGTGTGTTTGCTACAAATAATGGTGAAGACTTAGACACATTCTCATTAAATGGTAAGTTGGATTATGTTTATAATGGCGTTTCATATTCTAAATTTAGCACATTAAATGTGGTTTGGAATATAACTCAAAAAGATATTGCAGATGCCATTAAAAATGATCAAATTTCAAACTTAATTTATACGAATGAATTAAATATTGCGGTGTTGCCATTTATTGCAGGCACAAATGCAATTGTTAAAAACTTGGCTGTTAATATGAATATTAATGCTGATTTGCCGAAGATTGTAACTCAGTTGGCTGAAGAAAATGATAATTCTGTTTTGGCTAGCAAAGTTAAATTTAGCACATTGAATATTGGCGGGATTGCAGGTTATACTGTTACAAGTATTTTAAATTGTAAAAGTGAAGGTATTTTAAATATAAATGCTAATAATTG
The DNA here is from genome assembly GCA_934754335.1 of uncultured Clostridia bacterium. GTDB lineage: Bacteria > Bacillota > Clostridia > Christensenellales > UBA1242 > UBA11490. Next base: position 44,922 of record CAKVHY010000003.1, on the reverse strand, counting down.
GGCGGACAACTTTGTTGGTAATGATAACAACCAAAATTACAAGCAAATAAATATTGGTGGTATGGTTGGTAAGGCTGTATCAACAGATATTAATAATGGAAATACAATTGTAAACGCAAATATTGGTGGTAAATATCAGCAAACTTCAAATGTTACAGACTCATATGTTAATAGTGACATTGCAATCGTAGTTCAGGCAAATGAACAAAAAGGTACGATTTCCAAATTCATAAATGTTGGTGGTGTGCTTGGTTATGCTTACTATAGGTCAGGAGTTTCCAAATCGCTTTACGACTTAACATCAAGTGCAAGCATCGTGGTAGTTGATGAAAACGGTGAATTTAACTATGCAAATGTTGGGGGAGTTGTAGGTTTCCTACGCGGTTCAGCAACATTGTCTGGCTTAACGTCTTATCCAACTTTAAGAGCGAAGAAGAATGTTGGCGGTGTAATCGGTGCGGTTGAAGGTGTACTTACATTAACTGCTTCTAAGGTTTACTTGGTTTCTGAAATGGATTCCTTAGGTGTTAATTCATCTTCAATTATTGCAAATCAAAATGTTGGTGGCCTTATTGGTTATGCATGTGCGATTAATGAAGATTTGGCCAAAATAACCATTCAAGAAACATATGTAAGGGGATTTAACACTAGCAATGTTGATGGTACAAATTTCTTTGGCAATATCTATGGCAAAAAGTATGATGGTTGGGCAGATGACGAAGTTTCTATTGGAGGTCTTGTTGGCTGTGCAGAAGTGTCAGTTAGTTTAGATAAAACTTACTTTGACGCAAGTGTTTATACAAATGTGAATAATCCAAAGGTTTCGGGCATGGTTGGTGTTTGGACGAAGAATCCAAGTATTATTGTATATAACGAAGATGGTTCTTCTTCAACAAAAAAATTAAATAATACATATTCAATCAATAATTCTTATGTAAAAGCAGATATTTCTGCAAGCGTATATGGATTATGTGACGGACTAGATGAAGTTAATAAAAATGAAGAGCAAATTTCAAACTTCGTTACAAAAGCAAATGTTTCAAAATTCTATGCTTATCTGAATGGAAATAAATACTTGATTTTAAGTAATGGTGGCGGAAACGCTGGTAGTACGATTAATAAAGTTGATAATTTTGATTTTACTGGCTTTGATACAACTGATGGTTCAATCAATAAGGGCGATTGGTTTATAAATGAAAAAGTAAATGATGGTCAACCTATCATTCTAAGAAGAATAAATGATAAATTAGTTCCTATGTATGATTACTTGCCAGAAAATTTATATGCTTCTTTATATAACTTAAGTTTTAATAATAGAGCGTATATAGAATTATCTGATAGTAATAATTCGTCAGCAGAAAAGAATGTTGTACTTTTCTATAACCATAATAACGAAGGAATTACAAATGTTGTTAATAACAAATATTTGATTGGTGTTGATGGAATATTTAGTAATGCCACAAATTACAATTATTCAAGATTGATTAGTATCAACCTTGGTGGTGCAAGTTCTTCAATCAAAACAAACTTTGTTGAATTGCTTCTAAATGGGGAGATTTCTGTTAAATCTTCAGATATTGACCAAAGAGTATTGAAGATTAAAGGTAATTTAATTGAAACTGTTGGAACAGGTGTTGTAGATTTAACTTTCTATCACACATTAAATCCTGAAATCAGTACAACCGTGCATTTTGCTGTTGTAGATGGCTTCAGCGAGGTTAAATTATATAATATCAATGTAAAAAAAGAAGAAGTTAAGCCTTTAACTAAAGGCGTTGAAAATTTTGAAACAATTTATATTGATGAAGATTCTAATTATTTGTTGGAAGCGGTAAACATTTTCAATGCTGGCGTTGCTGGTGAGATTGCTTATAACACAAACAAAAATATTGGTGCAATCATTGAAATTTTAGATGCTAAAGATCTAAATGACGAAAATGTAAATGGTCAAATTCAAGTAAATCAAGCAGGTGAAGTTTTAACAATTGCAGATATTGGTTCTTTAATATATATAAGTAATATTAATGATTTATCTTCATTAATCTTTAAAGGAACAAAAATAGGCGTAGTTTATTTGAAAATAACTCCAGTTTTGAATTTGGAAACGGTTCAAGGCATTGTTGATTTTGAATCAATTTATGTTAAGAACGATGAAACTAAAGTAAATGTTAGAACGGAACTTGCAGAAGGTGAAAAAGTTAAGGCTCTAACTAACTTAGGAAAAGAATATGCTTATAACATTGTTGCTAAAGCGAAACAAATAGTTATTGAAAATGAAGATGCTCAAATTCAACCAAGTGGTAGTGATGAAGTAAATATTAAGGTTAGAACAGGTAATGTTGCATTAGTGGATAAAACTAGCGGAGCAGGAGTTAAATTATACAATGCTGATGGTTCAGAAAATATAGATTATTTGGCAGTTATTAACGAAGATATTTTAATTAACTTCTATTATTACGATACAACCAATAAGAAATATAACTTGGTTAAATCTGGTGACGTTAAATTGGAAAACGAGCCATTTACTGAAAGATTTAAAAACATTGAAAATAGTTCGTTGGTTATTTTGGAGCAAAGCACTGCATTTGTAACGATGATTGCAGGTAGTTCTGAATATATAATCAATTATGATGTTACATTTAGATTTAACAAAGATAGATATAAAGAAAATGCAACAAGTTTCAATCTTGACGAATTAAAATATAAAGTTGAGTTCTTGGCTGGTAGTAATAAATTTGCCACAGATACTTATGATTTTGTAATTTCAGCATCAGATCCTGAAAAAATTACTGCCACTTTCTATTCCCAAAGTGAGAGAGAAGAAGCAGGGGGATTTGCAGAGAATCCGGGAACAACCTTGTCTCCGGGTTACACAGGATTATTGAAAATCCAAGTTTCTGAGAAATTTAGTAATTGCAGTTATCTTACTGTTGAATTAGATTCAAATTCAAAAGATTTATATAGGTATTTGAATATTACTCAAGTTAGAGCAAGATTGCAAGAAGATCAAAATGAAGGCTTGTATCACACCATTGGATATTATCCTATCCTAACTTCAATTGACGAGAATGGCGTTGTTACATTAGAAAAAACATCAAGCGAATATGAAAATATTGATAATAAGATTATATTTGATGATATTTTCTTCCTAAAATTTGGCTTAGATGAAAGTTATAAATTAGAACAATCCGAAAGAGAAATTAATTTAGTAATTAAGGCCTATAATAGTAAGGGCACTCAGGTTGGTTCAACATTAACCAAATCATTGATTGTAAAACCTTTGCCTGAAATTGAAGTTTATATCAATAATAGTGCGTTGTTCTATGATAAAACTGAAATTCAGCCAGGTGATTATAAGCAAATTTATTGGTCTGCGAAAAACTTTGATAGCATAGTAGAAGTTTCAGTTTCTTATGCAAATAACGCTTATATGCCTTATCTATTTATTGTTGATGAAAGTGGGTTAAATTCGTTCATTCAAAATGAAGGAAAGAGCGTTGATCCTGAAGCCAATGGTTTTACAGGAATGTTTGAAGAAGGTAAGTCATATTATTTAGTTTGCTTAACAACATTCTTTGAACATAACAACTTAATGAGTAATGATTTATACGATAATGCTTCCATGATTAAGATTGTGGCAACAGTTTCTAAATATGGTGTTATTAATCCAACAAGTGCTGAAGTTTCTGTTCAAGTTGTGCCTTTGGAAATTAAAGATGTAACCCTAGCAGGTTCAACAAGCAATGGAGATTCAAATAATTTTGAAGTTTTGAATGGTACTTCAAATGGATTGCAGATGTTGATTAATCCATCAGAAGATTCTTCAGATAGTACAAATATCTTCAGACAAATCTATGGATTTAAAGAAGAAACAGAAAAGGGCAAAGGCTCATATGTAATCTTTAATAATAACTATGTTGACTTAAATGCTGAAATTGAAAATAGTAAAAAGGTTGATGCTTATAAAAATATAACTGGTTATTACAATAGAGATTTGATCGAAAATAGATTTGATGAGAATAATCATCCAAGTTTTGATTTGTCCAATGTTGGCGATAATGTTTATCTATATGATAGCGTATCTAATTCTTATATCAACTTAAAAGAAATGGTTGCTGGTGGGCAATATTACTTGCTAAACAAGGGATATTATTTAATTAGTAAACTAGTTATAACTGGTGAGAATGAGAAAGAGTTAAAAATTGAGGATTTTGAGAAACTTAATATTCAATTTGAAATTGATGGAATTTCATTTAATGCCAAATCAGTTTTAGGCGATTCTTATCTTGATTATGTTCAATATTATTATGCAAATGAGCAAAGATATTATAGTCTTAAATATATGATTGAAAATGGCGGAGTATTTAAGGGTGAAAATGAAATCTATTGGAAATATAACGCTAAAAATTATTTAAATCTTACTGTTTATGAAGCAGGGAATACTGCAAAATATGCATATTTTAGAATTTACGTTCCTTTTGAAAGATTCTATAACTTAGAAGAAATTAAAGCAATATTGGGTAATGATGATTCTTATGAAAATAGAGTTTGCACAACATTATTATATAAAAATAGAATATATGATATAAATAACTATCAATTATATGAATTTGAAAAAACTACAGATACCGGTGCAGATTTTGTAAATCTTTATGGCGAATTTGTTGATGTTTCAAAAAGATATTCTATGATGGATTTTTCTAATAAAGAAAAAGCACAATTTGCTATTAGTGGAATTTATATTGATGAAGATGGAACAAATACATTTGTAACTGGTTCAAAGGCTAATTTCTATTATAAAGTTACAGATAGTAATGGTGAGATTACTGAAACAAAACTTGTTAAAGATGGTAACTATAATGGATTTATCTTTAAGCAAGAAACTAAAACCAAAGTGATAAATGGTACAAAATATAATTTCCATTATTATTCATTGAAAGCCACAAGTGTTGGTAATGTTGGTACAATTCTAGTTAAATTTGATTATTTCTATGATTGCTTTGGTGAAATTAGAGCATTTAGTGATGATATAGAAGATGAAAGATTTGTAAAGGAAAACGACTTATATAGAGTTAGAATTAAAGATAATGAAAAGTCTTACAAAACAGAAGATGGTATTGAAGAAAACTATAGATACAATCTTTACACAATCGAATATGAATTTGATTTAATTGTTAAAGAGAACACAACTTATGATCATCCAAACCCAATCTATGATCAAAAAGATTTTGAGAGTATGGTTGAAGGTCAACATTATATAATGATGAATGATATAACTCTATCAAATTATATTCCAAGAGTTGGCAATATGGCATCATTAGATGGTAATGGTTATAAGATAACAATTGAAAGTTTTGACTTGAAAGATTTCAGGGGATTGAGCACAGAAGTAAACGTTGGATTATTTACAGAAATTGTTTCTGAATATACAGATGCTTCCACTGGTGCAACGGGAACTCCAATTGTTAAAAATATGACAATTGATATTAGTCCGCTATTCACAAGCGATGATGATATTAGAAAATATACTCAAGACGATACAAACCTTGTTTATAGATATTTGAATAATTTTGTAACGAGTTCAGATATCGCAGAAAATTTAAACGCATATAACAATACAATTTCTAGCCATAAATTGGATTTAGCATTTAATAAAAATGTGAACTTTGGTGTTTTGGCTGGTATTAATAATGGTAGCATTACAAATGTTAAAGTGGTTAGTTTAGAAGATATTAACGATTCAAATCTACATATTCTAACTAGTGGTATCATTGATGGCGTGAACACAACATTATCTTTTGGTGGAATTACAGCCATAAATAATGGTTCTATCACAAATTCGTTTGTGGGCATAAATAATATTATTTCAATAGATAACAACGAGATAGATAACAATTTCATAAGTTGGAAAAACGAAACCGCTGATGATAAAGTAATTGAAGATGGTAAAGGCGAAACTGAAGATATAACATTAAATCCATTTAAATTGGCAGGCTCTGGCAGATTTGCAGGAGTGGCTGTGGTTAATAACAATATCATTTCTTCAACTTTTGCAAAAGCAGTTGGAATTGAGAATAAATATAAAGGCGTTGAAAATAATGAAACGGGAGCATTCGTTGTTGTAAATGCAGGTAAGATTTTAAATTCATTTGTTGAGGGTTATGAATTTGTTGAGAATACTTATAGAACAAGTCAAGATTTCGCAATCTCAAGCGAAAATAATGTTAGTGGATTTGTTTATGAGAACTCAGGAACAATCGAGAATGCATATAGTTCGGTTGCATTAAAAACTCATTCTTCAAATTCTAGCGGATTTGTTTATGAGAACTCCGGCTCAATTAAATATGCTTATTCCACAAGTTACAACACTGCAATTAAAGCAGGTAATAGTGGCTCACTTGCTCATGGTGCATTTAATAAATGGCTAGATGAAACTTCTTCAGGTACAGGGACTATAGATAATTCATATTATCTTGTGGCTGAGGGAGAAAGCGAACTTCCATATGAGCAGGCTGTGGGAATTTCAGGCATTAAAAATATCAATGGCGAAAATGGTCAAATGATTTCTGAATTTGATCAGGCAAATTTCTTCGTTGGATTTATATTCTTAGATAATAATGAGGATTCCGTTTGGTTTATGACTAAAAATGGTCCAAAACTTGTTAGCACAAGCATTATTAACACATATTCACATAGAATTTTAACTGGTATGATTAATGAGAAAACTGGTGAAGTTATCTATGATGAAAATACAAATACAGAGTTGGATTTTAGTGAATTAACATTAGTTGAACGTGCTCAGTACACATATAATTATGAGTATGCGAACGATTATCAATATGGCACAAGAGTTAATCCATTGCTTGTAAGCACTTCCGAGCAGTTTGTTAACTTCATAATTGAAAATTCTAGAGCCTATATAGATAATAATCAAAAAGTTGTTAGAGTCTTTGGTAAAACTGCTGACGAAACTGAAACAGATGCGGTTAGTACGGTAAATTATATTAGACAAATCAATGACTTGGAGTTTGCAGTAACTAATGAAACAAATATTTGGAATACTCCAAAGAATGGCGTGCTTTTAAGAGAAGTTATATTCTTAGGTAATTACGAAGGTAATGGCTTAGATATAAACAACTTAAATTTAACATTTAAAAACGACACTGAAGCAAAAGTAAATTCTCATAATTTCGGTTTGTTTAACCAAATTGGTTTAAATAAAGATAATAGAGATGGCTTAGGCATAAATGATGCTTATGCAGGTGCAGTTATTAAGAATGTTAATTTTGATTTAGTTGCTTACTTGGGAGTTCAAACCACTCCAGATAAAGCAGGCGTATTAGCAGGTAGTATTTATAATAGTACAATTATTAATGTTAATATCTCATCTTCAAATGATGAGACAGCAGTGGTTAAAGGAAAGAACTTGGTTGGTGGTGTTTCCGGATTAATCTTAGATGACACAACTGGAGAAAATGCAGATAGAACTAACTTATTCGATATTGAGATTACTGATTTGAAAGTTCGTTCAAGTTATGAAAATCTAATTTATACAAGTGCGTATACAAATCCTTATGGAATATATAAGAAATTTGCAACCACTCAAATGGATCACACTGTTATTTCGTCCTATACTTTAGTTGATATTGAAAATAAGGGCGATACAGTTTCATTAAACTCATATATTAGTAATAGAATTGGTTCACTTTCATATGCTGGTTCCGTTGCAGGTATTGTTTATCTTGATAGTAATACTAACGTAAACGAGAGTGAGAGAATCAAAAACTTAGTTACAGAGAATTTTGATGAGGCGGTTTATAAAGAAACAGAAGCAACAATTCAAAATATTTCCGTAAGCGGGAAATTTGATATATTTGCCGAAAATGCTGGTGGATTATTTGGTTATCTTGGAAGTAATTCAAAAGTTTCAAACGTGGTTCTTTATGCAAATACTGATGAAAGTAAGATTGGTATTAAAGCAAAGAATTATGGTGGTGGTATCGTTGCAGAAAATAGGGGCGTAGTTGAAAAAGCACAACTTCTATTCGAAGATGAAACGCAAAATACTTATGATGCGGAAATCAATAATTGGAATAATCTTGGAAAAGTAAATGAAGCGCAAGAAACTAGCGGATTATTTACAGTTGATGGAGAAAACTATCAAGGAAAGATTATCTCTATTGGTGGTGTTGCAGGTTATAATAATGGTGGTACAATTTATGATTCAATGGTTAAAGTTCCAGTTACTAGCGATTACGCATTGGTTGCTGGTGGTATCATTGGTTATGCTGAAAACTTTACGTTGATTGGTTATTCATATATAACATCTTCTGTATTTGCAAACGAAGTAATCGGTGGTACAGTGGGCTATTACTTGGCTGGTGCAATAAATCAAAATAAGGAATTTGATTTGAATTATGCCTTATATATGGAACACGTTATTGCATTGAATAAATGGGGCGGAAAAGTTAGAACCGCATTAGAAAATAACGTTTCTCATTTGTTCACAGAAGCAAATGTTGATTATAAATTTACGTTAAGAATGGCGGAGATTGGAAACCAACAAATCACGTCTTATTCAAAAATCGGCAGACAACAAGTTGCAGGTAAGGAAAATGAATACACTTACTATAATATAGATGCAAGTGTAAAAAATTTAAGTTATAACAATAATGCAAACTCATTCACATATGTTGGTTCACTTGTTGGTACAGTTATGGTTGATAATAATATCATCACAAATGCAACAACCGGTGCATTCACAAATCATAGTGAGAATTCTGTGGTTGATGAAAATAGATTTATCAAGCAAGATAAGGTTAATGATTTGGTTGAAGGGGAACTTGGAGATTACTTTGATGGCGTTGTTTCAACAACTTATGCAACGTTAACCACAAGCGGGAGTGCTGATGATGAAAATCTAAGCATGAACTATGGCGTAATTAATCAAGCGTTGCCAACCACTTCAAGAGTAACAACATTCAATTTGGCAAATGCTGAGTTATTCTCAAATGGAGTTGTGAAAGTTGAAAAAGATAATAGCAAATCAATTGGCGAAGTGTTTGGAGATTATAAATATTCAAGCATAATCCAAAAAGATGGAATGCAAACTGCAATCCAATTATATCTTCAAAATATTACAGGCTATTATGAGAATGTGGACACTCTTCCATCAGGCTCAACAAATGAAACAATTGATAAAATGAGTTCTGTAAACTTATTTACGAATGTTTATACAGTTTATGAATATAATGCTGATGGCTCATATATTATTGAAAATGGTCAAAGAAAGATTAGTTATAAGATTAATGCCTCATTGGTTAATCCAGAAAATCCTCAGGCTAGAGAAAATTATGTTTGGATGAAATCTAGTGATGAATATTTATCTAAATATAAACTTGCTGGCTATTCAAACTTTGCCACTATCAAAAATAGTCAAGAATTAATTGAAGCATTATCTAAACCAGATAATTCAAGATTCTATACTATGAATACTTTAAGTACTGACGAGGGCGGAAAGTATGTAATTGACTTAACAGAGATTTCAAATCGTTCAAACTTTGCTAGATTTAATACGGTATTTAGGGGCGTATTAACTGGTATGGTTGATGAAGATGGAAATAGACCAACAGTTATTCTAAAGACTGGTCAAGTTGTTGATGACGAATACTATAGCGTTTATGCATTGTTAAATGAAATTAATGGTGCGGTAATTAGTAATATTGATTTCGTAATTGAAATTGATAATAGCCGAAATGTGGGTAAAATTTATGGCTCTGAAAATGGCAATTTTGGTTTGATTGCAACAAGAGTTAATTTATCTACAATTGAAGATTGTACATTCACAATTAAATCAAATAATGGCAATTTAAAATTTGAATTGGCTTATAACGAAATTGAAGAAGGATTTAATAATGTTAATAACTTCGGTTTAATCTTCGGTGAAGTTACAGCAAGTAATATTGTTGGCAAAGATAATGGAATTGTTAAATTAACAGTTGATGATGGTATTCAAGAACTTAGCATTAGAACTGGCGTTGCTTCCACAATTGGTGGATTTATCGGACTAGCACAAAGTTCAAGTTTATATAATATCTCAATTCAATCTGATGATAAATTGAAGTTGAATGCACTTGTGAATTATGGTAGAACCACCAATAATAAGATTGACTTAAATTTTGCTGGTTTTGTTGCAAAATCTGCGTCAAACTCTATTAGTAGTATTGAATTTAAAAATATTAATGTAAATTCCGATTATGACTTAAATTCAAATTATTTAAGTAACATGAGAAGATACGGTGTTTACTTTGATATCTACATAGGTGGTGTTGTGGCATCTTCTGCGTATTCCACAATCACAAATGTTTATAACAATTCTGGAATGAATATTAATCTTCAAAGAGATGGTGTTGAAGAAACGCTTAAGAAATCAACATATTCAATTTATGTTGGTGGCATTGCGGGAAGCATTTTAAATACAAATATTGTAAATTCAAAAGCGGGTACATTAAATGTTTCAGAAATTTTAGTAAATGCTCATTATTTCTATAATTACATTGGCGGACTTGTTGGTTTCGTTCAAGATAATTCTTCTATTTCTGGAAATAAAGAATCCAAGAATGATTATGGTAACTATTCAAGTATTCAAGCAAGTATTTTAGTTAACGCTAAAGATAATGCATATATTGGTGGTTTGATAGGTTATAACAAAGCAAGCGGAAATGTACTTACAAATATGTTTAACCTTGGTGAAGTTAGTGTAACAAATGTTACATTACTTTCAGAATCATGTTCTTCAGTTGGAATTATAAACCTTGGCGGACTTGTTGGTTATTCAGATAACGGAACTTACAAAAATGTTTATAATGCAGGCGATGTAAAAGCAGTTCAAAGTGATACTGTGGAGATGAACCTTGGCGGATTTATAGGTTTTGCTAAAGTTGTTAAGATTGAAAACTTTATTGAGTATGGTGATGTTTACTATTATTCAAGAGATAATTTCTTCAATAATGTTGGCGGAATTATTGGTTCTGCAAGTTTAACAACTATTGAACTTAAGAAAGGTTATTCTGTTGCAAGATTCTATTGCATAAATGAACCTGTTAACGTTGAGAAAACATATAATGCAAATCTAAATACAATTGCTTCAATTTGCAATACTGATAACACAAGCGAAGTTTATTTCGTACTAGAATTCTATGCTAAATATCAGGACGTTGCTAGTAGTACTGAAATATTATCTAAGGCATATGATTATAGTTCATACACCGATTTAGATAAGTCTAAAAATGGTACAACTGCAATTGGCTATGCAGATTTCATTGAACTTGTTGGAACTAAACTGGGAAATAGTGAAGGATTTGAAGATGCTCAAATTAGTGATGCAAATTCAGAACCAAAAGTTGTTTTGGGTCGTTCAACATGTTTAAAAACTATGTTACTTCCATTTGAGTTAGGGAAACTTAGTTTTGAAAAAGGAACTAAGTTAAATCCACAAGAAATAACAGAGAATGCAATTGCAAATAATACTGGTTATTATATCTTAACTACTGATATTACAATTTCTGATATTGATGAGTTTAAAGGCGTGTTAGTTGGAAGAAATAAAAATTCTATTAATAAAAACAATAACACTCCGTTAGATTCTGCAAATAGAGGAAAGGATTATCCAGTATTAACTGTAAATATTACAAACCTAGCAAGCACTGGTATAATCTCAGGCTTTGCGGTTAGGGTTTCAAATGATGTTAAAGAACATAACTTCATCGGAACGAACAACGGAAGAGTATTTAACTGTGTAACGTTCGGTGAAGTTACAGGAGATATAAAAGGTTCAAATGATGTTGAGAATCCAACAATCGTTTCAAGTTTCTTGAAAACAAATAATGCAGATATTTATAGATGCGGTGCGGTTGTAACATATACTGGTAAAATTACAGGTAATGTTGAAAGAGAAAAAGATGAGACGACTCAAAAAGATATTGTAAAACAAGATTTGGTTATTAGTGGATTTGTTTATGAAAATTCAGGAATAATTAAAGATTGTTATTCCACTGTAAACACTGATTGGGTTGCAAAATATCATGAAACTGGTGGCGTTGTTAAAAATTATGAAATAAACATTAAAGACGCCGAAGAAGAAAATAAAATCCCAACTGGTGAGAAAAAGGATTCCTTGGTTGCGGTTGGACTTGCTTATATAAATAAAACAAGAACTTATAGCGGAATTTCACAAAGTTTCCATGCAAACGAATTTATTGATTATAAAGTTGATTTGGTTGGCGTTGAGATAACTTATGAAATTGTAACTCAAGAAGTTCTTGGTGCTCAGGTTGAAACTATTAATGAAGTTAAAACTTATAGAACATCAAGCATTGGTTCAAATAACTATAATAATAGTCAAACTGATGATTTGTTAGACAAAAATATTTCATATTTCAATAGCATTGACGATGCTGGTAATAACATTTGGGATAAATCATATAGAGATACAAACTATTATCTATATAATATCAGACAAGGTGTTGTAATCTCCACAGGTATTGAAGCAAAACTTACATATGAGGTTGAAAATGATACAAATGAAATCTATGTAAATGCTGAAGAAGGTTCAATAAATTATCATAATGGTCAGACTCAAGATGGTGATATTGAAAATAAATTCCCTGCAAAGCCTAAGAGCGTTCTTGATGGTAGCACATATAATTTATTCCAAACAGAATCAACTTCTTATATTATTAAGAGTGAAAAAGATTTCAATAGATATTTGTTAACTTCAGATATTTATGGATATCAAGATTTACGATTAAGAAAAGAAGGTATTGATTTGCCTGTATATATCTTAAATGATAGTACTCAAGCAAAAGTATATAATCTAGGTGGCGTTAATGAAGATGCAATTGGCTTTAAAGATATTAAAGATGAATTCATTGGATTTAGAATTACATTAACTGGATTTAAACTAAATGGCCCAATGTTTGAAAAGAATAGCGGTGTAATTGCTGGTTTAACATTCAAATCATTAAGTTTAACTGATGAACAATTAGAAGGCGATAAAGATGTTGCAATTGTTGTTGGTCAAAATAATAAAACAATAAAATGGGTATTTGCTGATGGCTGTAGCATTCTATCCGGAAAGAATGGTGTTGGTATAATTTCAGCATATAACATAGGAACTATTGGAAATGTTAAGGTTACAAATTCAAGCATCGGTGCGTTTAATAATAAATACGTAAGTAATGCGGGTGCTATTGCAGGTATGAACGTTGGCACAATTGGCGGACACGGAGTTGGTGCAGTTATGGTTGGTTCTGCAAATGAAACCGGTATCACAATTTTTGGTATTAGTTATATCGGCGGTGCGGTTGGTTGTAATAATGGAAGAATCGCCGGTGGCGTTGCAGTTTATAAATCAAATATCACAGGCGTTGATACTAGTTCTCAAAGTATTGGTGGATTGGCAGGTGCTTCATCTGCAAGTATTGAATCTGCTTGTGTGATTGAATGTACAATAACAAACCTAGGTGTTCAAACTGGTGGTATGATTGGTTATGTGGAATCGGGTGTGATTGGTAATGATGAAACTTATCTAATTTCTCACACATTTGTTGCAAATTCAGAAATTACTGGTAATGGTAGTTGCATTGGTGGATTGATAGGTCTTTCATATGGCTCATTAAAATCAGTTTGCTTGCTTGATTCAAACGTTGGTTATCAAAATGAAAAAACTCAAGCAAATTACGTTGGCGGTGTTGTTGGTTATTCAACTGGCTATATTACAATGCCTTATGTAATTGCAGGTAATGGTTCAATTTCTATCACTGGTAACGCAAATTTTGTTGGTGGTGTGGCAGGTTATGCATATGGTACAATCTATAAATTTAAAGTTGCTCCTTCAAGTAGTGGTTCTGGTTCGATAACAATCAAAGGATTAGGAAACTATGTTGGTGGTGTGGCAGGTCGTTCTGATGCATCAATCAAGAGTGATTATAATGGTGTTTATTCATTAATTCTTGATATGAAAAACGTAACAGTAACTGCTGGCACAACTAAAGAAGATAGAATAACGGGCGGAAACTACGTTGGTGGTGTTGCCGGTTATGGTGCGAGCGTAAGCGAAATTAATGTTAGCGAATTAAAGGTTTCTTCTATAGCAGATCAAGATAATTATGGTTATATTGGCGGTGTTGTTGGATATGGTTATGTAATCAAAACAATTAATGCTTCTAAAATTACTGTTTCAACCACAGGTAAAGCATGCTATATTGGTGGCGTTGCAGGATATATTGAAGATATTGATAATGCAAACGCAGAAGAAATAAATGTTTCAGCAAAAGGAAGATATGTGGGCGGAATTGCTGGTGAAGCAGGACGCATTAATCAATCATATATTACAAAAGTTGATGTGTCTTCTCAAATTGAGAACGTTGGCGATAGCCTAGATAGTAGGCTTAGAAAAGCATTTGAAACATTGCTTCAACAAATTAAAGAAACAGAAGAAAATTGCGATAATTTAAATTCTTTAATTAGACCTTATTTAAATAGTGAAGATAAAATTGCTCAAGAATCATTCGCTGGTATTAATGAGATTGATTATTCAGATTTGTCAGGTTTTAAAAACACTGTAAATAATCAATTAAATGTCTTAATTTCATTAATAGCGGAAAAAGAGGCTTATTTCACAGAAAAAGATGGCAAAACTGAGAAAATGTATTATGAAAAATTAAAAGATATCGCAAACGACGCAATATTATTTAATCAATTCGTAACTGGAGATAAAGCACTTCCTTATGTGATTGAGCAATCTAATAAAGTAATTAGTGCAGTTAATAAGTATATCTCCGCAAAGAAAGTGGAATTAAAGAGCAAGTTAACTGATGCTGATCAAGAGAAATATACAGCCTTACAAGAAGAAGTAGAAACTATTTCAGTTGAAATTACTAATCTTGTGGCTGAAGTTCATAAATATAAAGATGCTAACAATAATTATCTATATAAGGCCAAAGACGGTGAAAACCTTTATGCAAAATATTGGTCAGCCGATGGCATCACAACTTCAACGTTGTATAATACTTATTTTGCTAGCGGAAGTTTAAATTCATTTGAATCAAAATTAAGTGGAACAAATAAAACTAATTTTGCAGAAAGAATGAATGGTTTGAAAGCAAAGTATAATAGTTTAATCAGTTCTCCTAAAAAAGATGGTGAAAATATAATTAATGGTTTATCTAAGCAAAGATTCATTACTCAATATGAAGGGCTTGAAAAACAAATTATAGATCTAATTGCTCTTTATGGTCAAAATGAAATTGATTCTCTAACAAATACAATGAACACAAAGCAAGCAGAGTGCGACCAATTGTTGGCTCAAATTGAAGAAATTAGTGATCTAAAAGATGAGTTGGCTGAATTGGGAACATTAAGCAAACAAGTTAGTAGTTATGAAGAAAAATTTGTTGAAATCAAAACTAATGCAATCATTAATAAGGACGAAGTTTTAGATATCATTAAAGAAATTGAAGAAACTATTGAAAATCTAAAAACTAAGATTGCAAAAGACTTAAGGAATTACAGACAAAATTATGCATTTGTTGGTGGCGTTGCAGGAACAGTTGGTTGGATTAATTCAACTGAAGCCAAAGACGTAAATGCCACAACAAATGGTGTATTCCTAGGCGGTATTGCCGGTCAGTTAACTGGTTATTCAAGTGAAGTTACATTAGGTGTTGCTTCAGCATTGAATAATACTATTACAAGTTCATTCAACGCAGGTGTTCATTATTCAAATCATACATTGCTTGATGGTGCATTTGTTGGTGGCGGATATGGTATTGCTGGCTTCGTTAATTTCTATTTGGTTGGCGAAGAACAAGCAAAAGGTTCTTTATATAGAGAAATTTCTGCAGTTGGAATAAATGGATTAATTGCTAGCCAAGACCCATTGATAGATAAAACTATTGTTTCTGCTCAAGGTTCATTTGTTGGTGGACTTGCAGGCTTTAGCGGTTCTCTAAGCGGTGTGATTATTATCAATGAAACACAAGTATCATCACAAATGGATTATGTTGGTGGTGTGAGCGGTAGTGTTGGAGATAATAGCGAATGGAGAACTAATAAGGCTGAGGAAAAGGGAACAAATAATTATTCAAGTGCAAATGGAAATTGCCAAGTTAATGCAACTATCATAGTTCAAACCGTAACAATTTCAACCACTGGTAGATATGTTGGTGGTGTGGCTGGTTATATCCGTGGCGGACTTTTGGGTTCAGTTAACGTTAAAGCATTAACTTTAACAGGCGGAAGACTCGCTAAAGAAACTGGAGATACTGATGATGGTTACGTTGGTGGTGTTGCAGGTTTAATTACAGCGAATAATTATGTAAATGATTTTTCAAGTAAAGATCAGTTCGCAAGAAATAAAGTTGGAATTTATGCCACAATCTTAGTTGGCGGAGAAAACCAAGCAGATGCGGTTAGTATTACTGCTCAAGGAAATTATGTTGGTGGTGCATTCGGTAAATCTAATCTGGATTTAGGACATTACACAACAGAAAGTAACTCAGCAGGCGCATACAATTATAAAGGGTCAAAATATACTTATGCTGGAGGTTCAGGCGGAACTATCACTGTTAGAAATCTAACAATAAGTTCTTCTCTTGGAGATAACATCGGCGGTGTTGTTGGTGCATTTGAAGGCTATAGTTTAAATAAAGTTGAAAATGGTCGCATTATTGAAACTCAAATCCTTTCAGCCCATGTAAATCAAACGATTTTATCGTATGAAAAAGATGCGAACGGAAAATTAACCCCAAATTATGATGACGATGAAAAACTTTCGAATTTGATTCCTTCCACAAAAGTTGATGGAACTAAGTATTATAGAGCAAAACGTAGAATCCTTGCATTAAATATTACAATCACTGCAAATGGGGATAACGTTGGTGGCGCAATAGGTAAAACAGATAGTACTAATGAAAATGCAAGTCTTAGCAATAATGTAGTAGATAAGTTAAATACAGATAATAATATTGACGTTGGAAATATTGTAATAACTAATTCAACTCGTTCTGATAATGGTACAACTAAGGGCAATAACGTTGGTGGTGCTATTGGTTATGCGGGACGTGAAGTTAATAAAGTTGCTGTTATTATTTCAGATAGCGGAGTTAATATCACATCTAATGGTAAATATGTTGGTGGTTTGATTGGTTGTGCTGGCTCATTAGTTACAGGTGCTGAAGCATTTAGTAATATAGTTGTTAACTCAACATATATCGCAGTTCTTCCTGATAAAACTAAAGAAGTTATAGATAATGCGGGTAAGAAAACAATAGAACCTTTAACATCTTCCGATCCTGCTTATTTAAATTACATTAAGGAATTTGAAGAAGCCGAAAGTGTTTATGTTGGCGGAATTATTGGTGGACTAGAAGAAGGTACACTAACAAGCGAAGCAGATTATCAAGTTTGGATTGCTGGCACAATTAATGTAACAGCAAATCAAAATAAGGTTGGTGGCTTGATTGGTAAAGGTCAATTAGGCTCGGTAGTAGGTAAAAATAGAGTTGATTTCATAACCAATAATGCAAAAATAACCGTTAAAGGTAATGCAATGGTTGGTGGCGCTGTTGGTTATGGACCATATGTTGGTAGTATTACATTAAATAATGTAACGGTTAATGGCGTTTACGCTGTTGGTGGTGTGGCTGGTTATGCTGATGTTTCTTCAGTTGAATTAAATAATGCCACGGTTACTGCCACAGGTAAGGCGTTAAGCGAAGATGAAATTTATGCATATTTCTCAAGATATTCAGAAAAAGTTGGAGAAACTTTAACATGGCAGTTGTATGAAGATATAACTCCATCAGGAAATGGTTCTGTTAATCAAACGTATGCATTTGCTGGTGGCGGTGCAGGTGTAACAAGAAAGACTAGTGTTTCAACGAAATCTTTCAAGATTCAAAACTTAAATCTTAATGCTAATGGCGGATTCGTTGGTGGCGGAGTTGGTGCTGAATTGGTAAAATATGGCGTTAAAGAGCCAGATAAAACATATGAGACTATTAGTATTAATGCTTCTAAGATAACTAATTCAACTATTTTTGCTAGTGGAAATGGCGTTGGTGGAATGTTTGGTTATGTTGCATATGCAGATATTTATAGTACAGGTTCAATGGATACAAGTTCGGTTCAAATATCTGGTTTAAGTTATGTTGGTGGTATCGTTGGTAGAGCAAATGGCGATATCATGGGTAAAATCCTTGTTAAAGGTAATGAAAGCCAAAAAATAACTGGTTCAAGTTATGTTGGAGGTGTAGTTGGTTACTTAAATGGCGGTATCTTGAAAAATAAAAGTCGTCCTGGTGGCGGTGATGATATTGAAGCACATACAAGTATTGTTGTTGCTAATGTAACAGTCTTAGGAGATAACTCCACGGGTAGTTATGTTGGTGGTATCGCCGGATTGGTTACAGGTCATATTAATGTTGAAAGAATTCAAGTATTGTTTACTGATTCAACTTATTCAATATCTGGTAACGCTTATGTTGGTGGTATTGCTGGAAAATTGGAAGGTGGATTCAATACTAATTATGTTGGTTCAGCAGATGGTCTAACGTTAGGTCAAAATAATAGATCTCCAGAATTTGACTCAGAAAATGATAGTTATAATTATCACTATCCATTAATAGATGGGGCAAACGGATCTGCTAAAACTGTAGATTCTGCAACTGCAGGTTATATAGGTGGCGGAGTTAATATTGAAAATGGTGTTGCTTCTATAAATGGAAATAGCAATGTTGGTGGTGCATTCGGATATAATGATGGTATTACCGCTATAAATGGAAATATTGAGAATATTATCGTCAATGGCGGAACTAAAACTGGCGGTGTGTCAGGAGAATCTAAAATCTTATATGTTAGATACTTAAAATTAAAAACCAATAAAGATGAAAACGGATTAAATATTTCAGTTGTTGGTTCGGGCGATTATACCGGCGGATTTGTTGGTTATTCAAATGGTCTTTGTGCGGTTGGTAGTTATAGAGGCGTTAGAGTAAGCGGAACAAATTACGTTGGTGGAATATGTGGTTACTCTAATGGCGGTAGTATTACTGCTTCAGCAAGAAGCCTAAGAATTAATGGAAATAACACATATGATGGCATAACAGCATCAGGAAGTTATGTTGGCGGAATCTGTGGTTATGCAATAGGTGGCTGTAAAATTTCAGGGCAAACAGCCGGTGAAGATGCTAATAATGATATAACTATTTCAGGCGTAAACTATGTTGGCGGAGTACTTGGAAAAGGCGATGTTAGATATGTTTATGATGGAGACGGGAATATCTTAAGAGAACAATGTTCATCTCCTACGGTTAGCGGTGAAAATAGCGCAACAATCACAGCGTCTGGAAGTTACGTTGGTGGAATCGCTGGTGAATTAATACATTGTACAAGTGATAATACTCAACAAGTAAAGATTAGCGGTTCGAACACTGGTTCAATTTCAGCACAAGGAGATTATGTTGGTGGAATTTGCGGAAACTTCCATAAAGATACATTAGCATCTTCTTCAGCAAAACTCGGAAATTGTCGGGTTACAGTTCCAGCACGTAGTTCAATATCTGGTGGCTCTTATGTTGGTGGTTTGTTTGGTTATGTTGATACAGATGCTGGTGAGAAGAGTGAAAGTACAGAATTACGTGTTGAAGGAATAACTGAATTTGTTGGTTCAAAAGAAAAAGTTGTTAGTGCTATAATGGGATCTATGTATGTTGGAGGACTTGCTGGTTATTCAGCGGTTGGTGCAAACTTAACAGATAATCATAAGATTATTGTAAAGCAAATCACAATGCAAATCTCAAGTAGTGTTGAAAGTTCTTCATCATTATATACTGATTACAACGACGGATATTATGAAGGAAGATATAAGGTAACTGAAATAATTCATAACTATTTCTGTAATAATTCAAAATGTACAAATTATGGAAAACAGTTGTCGTTAGGCACTAGGGACGGAAAAGATGCATGGGTATGTAATGGCAAAAGCCAAGGCGAATATTGTACATATTATACTACTGCATATTTGCCAAAAAAAGTTGGAGATTCAGGAACTTTTGATATGTTGGGAGTGCTTTCTCCAGGATTTGAGGCGGGAAAATCAAGAACTGTGGTAACTGGTCAAGATTTCCATAACACATTAAATGCATTTAACTATATTGGTAAGATTATAGGTAATAATTTAAAGTTAGGTTACTATGATGAAGATTGCGGTACGTATGATCATGATCAAATGATATTTAGCGGTGAAAAGCCAAATAGAATTAGTCATTTGGAAAGAACTGTTGAATTGATTGATTCCACAGGTCAAGTAATCCTTTCATCGAAAGGTCAAACTGATTTCAATAGCCCAGATGTTACGGCAACTTATAAATTTACATATATGCCAGGTGATGGAAAAAGCATTAAAAAATCCTCAAATTATCAAGAAATTCAACTTGGAATTCAAGGAACTCAAAGCGTGGAAGCACAAATCTCATATCAGACGGCTAGTTCTTGGGTTGAAACGAGTCGTGAAATAACTTATAATCAAATCTTTAGTCATAAGGAAAAAGTTTGGCATACGGTTGTAGATACGATTGGATATGATGAGGAAGGAAGACCGATAACGTCAGAAAGAATAGTTGAAAGTGAACAAGATATTTATAAAACCGATTATAGTAATGGAGCAGGATATATCACATATAGAGGTACACAAGTTTCTGAAAATATAAAGGTCGGTACTTTGAATGTAACAGGATATGTTAAATTGATTCCAGTAGTGCTATGTGAATTAGAAGTATCGTTATCTAACGGATTAAGTTACACTTATGAATTTATAAGTTATATTTATGAATCTTCAGAGATTACTGCAACATATAATGCAGAACCTGAAAAGATTGTTCAATCAGTTCCTAATCCATCTGCAGGTCAATCTATAACAATTATTGATGGTACGCCTATTTATGGCGAACTTGTAATTAAGGATGCAGACAAGGATGATAAGCGTAAAGAATATGCAAGGCAAACTGCAATAAATGCAAATCAGAATGTTGTGGTGGATTATAACATCAATAGTATGTTCTCAAATGTTGGTTTAACTCAATCTTCTGCAAGAAAAATTATTAAAAATGGAGAAACTGTAACATTTAAGATAAATTTTGAGAAAGAAGAAGAGCAATTAAAAATTAACAGTTTAAATATGCATAGTAATCTTCTAGGTTTGATAACTTCAAGAACACTAAAAGAAGGAACTGTAACTCATGACGAATTAAGTTATAACGTAAGAGCATATACTTCGTCTGGAAAAGTGTTAGATGATTCTGTAATTAGTAAAATAACAAGTTGTGACTTCGGTTGGTCATTAGCAAAAACTTCAGGTACAGTCATTCCTGGGAAAGAACAAACTAATGGGTGAATAGGCTGTTCAGGCACTACCGGTGGAAGCACCGGTGGTAGCACTGGCGGATAAACAGGTGGAAGTTCTTCAGGAGGCTCAGGTGGAGGCGGAAGGTACTGCAGAAGCAATCAAGAAGATTATGCAAGCAAAACCTGATGCTGCTTATCTAACTTTACAAGGATTTGAAGCATTGAAGTATTTAGCAGATGGTCAAAGCACAAAAATAATCGTTCCAAGTGATTTGCAAAATGTTACAACATTAGCAACCACTATGGCAGAAACTTTGAATGTTAATAAAAGTTCAAAAAAAGATAAAAATTAATAAAAAAGAAAGTCAATCATTTATTGGTTGACTTTTTTTACTTTTATATATTTGACTTTTTCTCTTAATTATTGTAAAGTTAATTTATTAGGAGAAAAATATGATTAAAGTTGTAGTTGATGCTTTTGGTGGAGACAATGCTCCAGTTGAGATAATTAAAGGCGGAATTGATGCCTTGAATAAAAATAAAGAATTGTTTATTGTTTTTACGGGCGATAAAGAAAAAATTGAAGAGATTTTAAAAGAAGAAAAATGCTCTTTTTTAGATAGAATTGAAATAATTGATGCAAAAGAAGTGATTGAAAATAACGAATCGCCAACAGTTGCTATCAGAACTAAAAAAGATAGTTCGCTTGTTAAGGCTTTTGATGAACTTAGAACAAACGAAGAAATAGCAGGATTTGTTGGTGCTGGTTCAACCGGTGCTGTTCTAACGGGTGCTTTCCTAAAACTTGGAAGATTAAAAGGCGTTTCAAGACCTGCTCTTTGTCCAATTCTTCCAACAATTAAGGGTACTCCTGTGGCAATAGTGGATTGTGGTGCTAATATGGACGCAAAACCTATCAATTTAGTTCATTTCGCATTAATGGGCTCGGCATATCTAAAATCTATTTATGGCGTGGAGAATCCAAGAGTTGCGCTTTTAAATGTTGGTGTTGAAGAGCATAAAGGCAATGAACTTAGCAAAGAAACTTTTGAAATGCTTAGCAAATTAGAAGGAATAAACTTTGTTGGCAATATGGAAGCAAGAGAACTTTTGTCTGGTGATTACGATTTGGTTGTAACTGATGGTTTTGCTGGCAATGTTTTATTAAAAAGTTCTGAAGGTGCAATGGTATCGTTGTTAAAAATGATGAAGCAAGAGATAGAAAATGGCGTTTGGAGAAAACTTGGTGCTTTGCTTATGAGAAACGCTTTCAAAGGCTTGAAAAATAAGTTAGATTATAGCCACCAAGGTGGAGCAGTGTTGCTAGGTTGCAAAAAGATTATAGTTAAATCTCATGGTAGTAGTAAGGCTGAAAGCATCTCTGCAAGCATTAATCAGGTGGTTGAAATGTATAACGCAAAACTTGTGGATTTAATCGCTGAAGATATTGAAAAGTATGCAGGCGAGGTTGAAGGTGAATAATCTAGAAAAAATTATTGGCTATTCTTTTAAAGATAAGGATTTGTTAAGTACTGCTCTAACTCATTCTTCTTTCGCAAACGAAAATAAAACTCAAAGTTATGAAAGGTTGGAGTTCTTAGGCGATAGTTTGCTTGAATATATAGTTAGTGACTATATCTATAAGAATTTCCCAAACGAAAGAGAAGGAAGTTTAACACAAATTCGAGCAAAACTTGTTCAAGAAAAAACATTGGCAGATTTGGTTCAATCTATGGAAATAAACAAATTTATTAAAATTGGCAAGAGTTTGAGAAATGAGATTAAGCAAAGCATTCTTTGTGATATATATGAAAGTTTGCTTGGAGCAATTTATTTGGATAGCAACTTGCAAACTGCTTATGATTTTGTTCTTACAACATTGGTTAAGAATAAAGAGAATGTGGCTTTGTTTGAAAATGTTATTATGGATTATAAATCCCCATTGCAAGAACTATGTCAGTCCAAAAACTTGAAGATTGAATATAAAAGTAGGCAAGTTGATGGCGAATTTGAAGTGAAGTTGTTTATAAACGATGTTTTAAAAAATGTTAGTAGAGCGAAGTCTATAAAGCAGGCAGAGCAATCGTGTGCTAAAAATATTTATATTGAAATGTCAAAAAAATAAAATGTTATTTTTGTTTGGTATTTATAAAGTAATTTGTTATACTTAATAAGAGTGTTAAATTGCTTTATGAATACTTTTTTTAGTGTTCGAAACGGAGGCTATTTTGAATTTCAAGCAGATAGAGATTTCGGGGTTTAAATCATTTGCAGACCCAACTAAAATTAAATTTGAAGAAGGTATAAATGCAATCGTTGGACCAAATGGTTGCGGTAAAAGTAATGTTGCAGATGCTGTTAAATGGGTTTTGGGTGAACAAAGTTCTAAAAACCTTAGAGGAACAACAATGCAAGATGTTATCTTTAAAGGTACTGAAAAGCGCAAAGGCTCTAGTTTTTGCGAAGTCTCTTTAGTGTTTGATAACAATAACAAAATTTTTAATACTCCGCTAGAAGAAA
Organism: uncultured Clostridia bacterium; assembly: GCA_934754335.1. Classification (GTDB taxonomy): domain Bacteria; phylum Bacillota; class Clostridia; order Christensenellales; family UBA1242; genus UBA11490. The sequence goes on along the minus strand of CAKVHY010000003.1, from coordinate 20,997 downwards.
TCACTATCACTAGAAAACTTTATCGTTCGGGCGTTAGTGAGTATTTGGTTAATGGTAATCCTTGTAGGCTTAAAGATATAACTGAAATGCTTTATAATAGTGGTGTTGGTAAAAGCGGTTATTCTATTATTTCTCAAGGTATGGTTGATAAAATCGTTAATAGTAAGCCGTTAGAAAGAAGGGTTATTTTTGAAGAGGCATCAGGAATTGCTGGCTTTAAGGCAAAGAAAGATGAAGCCGAAAGAAATTTGGAAAGAACTCAACAGAATTTAGATAATATTACAAATGTTTTAAATGAAATTGATAGGCAATTAAAACCTTTGCAAAAGCAATCTGAAACTGCAAAAATATATTTGGAGTTAAAAGAGAAATTAAAACTTTTGGAAGTAAATGCTTATATTTATCAATATGATTCTGCAAACGATAATAAGGCTGTTATTCAGGCAAGAATTGATGAGATTTTAGAAGACTTAAATATTAAGCAAGATAAGTTGGAAAAGGTTATTGATGAATATAATTCGTCCTTTGATAAACTTAACCACTTAGACCAAAATATTAAGGATTTAAACTCGCAAATTTTGGAATTAACAGTTGGTTTGGAAAAGAGTGCTGGTTTAAGTTCGCTTTTAAAAGAAAAGATTAGAAGCCTAACAGGTGATGAATCAAGGTTGAATGAAGAGATTCAAAAGAAAACTCAGTTGGCTGAGCAAATGACTGAAAGGCTTAAAAATTCTAGAATTAGAAAAGAGAAATTTGGCGAAGAATTAAATAGAAATAGAAGCAAACTTTCAGATTTGGAAGAGCAATATGAAAACGTAACAAAAGAATTGGCATTCGGAGAAGATGAGGCAAAAACTCAGCAAAAACGTATTTTTGAATCCTTAAACAAGTTGGGAGATACAAAAGCGAAGATTTCTGCATTGAATGCTGAGAAAACATCTTATGAAGAAAATATCAAAAGAAACTTTGAAGATAAGATTGCTGTGGTTGCAAAAATCAACGAACTTGAAACTGCTGAAAAAGAATGCTCTAGAATTTTAAAATTAGAAAATTCTAACAAAGAAATTAGTAGTAAAAAGATTGATGTTTTAATTGTTAAACAAAATGAAAAGTTGGCTGAGAATAAAAAACTTGAGTTAGATATTAATAGTTTAAATACATCAATTGTAAGTTTGCATCAAAAGAAAAAACTTTTGGAAGATATGCAGAAAGAGTTTGAAGGCTTTAATGGTAGCGTTAAAAGACTTTTGAAAGATGCTGAGAGAATGAACGAGTTGAAAAAGCGTATAGTGGGCGTTATTGCAAACTTAATCTCAGTTCCTGAAAAGTATCAAACCGCTATCGAAATGGCTCTTGGAAATGCAGTTCAGAATATTGTTACTGAAAATGAAGAAGATGCAAAATATTTAATTAAGTACTTGAAAGAAAACCAATATGGTAGAATTACATGTTTGCCAATTAATAAAGTAAAACCTAGAAATCTAGACCCAGTTTATCAAAGGGTTTTAAATTCAACAGGTTGCTTTGGTGTGGCAAAAACATTAATAAAATATAATTCGCATCTAGAACCAGTAATTTCAAGTTTGCTTGGTACAACTGTTGTTGTTTCAGATATAAATGAAGCAGTAAATCTTGCAAATAAAACTAATTATTCATTTAGAATAGTAACGTTAGATGGAGATATTATTGCTCCAACTGGTTCAATGACAGGTGGTAGTAAAAAATCCTTTGGAACAAGTTTGCTTTCTAAAGATAGTGATATTGGTGCCATCATTAAAGAGATTGAAGAAGCAACAAGGGAAAGAGTTAAGAAAGATGAAGCATTAAAATTCGGGCTTAGCGAATATGAGGCAATCAGCAAAGAGTTAAAACAAGAAACAGGAAATTTGCGTGAGTATGAACTTGCTTGTGCTAAAGAAAATGAGATTTACGTTAGTATTGTTGATAGTAAAAACGATAATTTTGCGTCCCTTAGCAAACTTGAAAGTGAAATAGCCAAAGCAACTCAAATTCTAGATAGTATCAATAAAGAATTGGCTGTTTTAAATGGTGAAGAAAAGGGCGAAGTTAGTGCAGAACTCATAGATATAGATAACTTTGGTGATTTGAAAGAAAAGAAAGAAAGTTTGTCTAATGAAATCACTGAATTAAAAGTTAATATAGCATCAATCTCAAATGAAATGCAGAATATTTTAAGTGAGATTGAAAGATTAGAATATGAAAGTTCTTTAAATGCTCAAGAACTTGAAGATTTGGTTAAAACTCATAATAACAATACAGAACTTCTAAAGGAACATCAGAATAAAGTAACTGAGATTGATAACGAAGAAAGTGTTGTTAAAAACTCAAATGAATTGAGTGAAACTAAAGAGAAGTTGGCAAAGTTGGAAAGAAGTAAGGGCGAACTTCAAGTGGCGTTGAAAAATCTTGATGAAGAGAGATTGGCGTTAACTGGCGAAGTTTCTAGGCTTCAAGATAAGAAATATGCTCAAGATTTGAATCTAACGAAAGTTGATACAGATATTGAAGCAATGCAAGAAAGAGTTTGGAGTGAATATGAACTTACGTATGCCACTGCCATGGATTATAAGAAGCCCGAGTTTGATTTAAAACTAGGGTTGCAAGATATTGCTAAAACAAAGAAAGAAATCTCAGCACTTGGCAATGTAAACGTAAATGCGATTGAAGATTATAAGTTGTTGCAGGAGCGTCATGGTGGCATTTATGAGCAGGCTCAAGATTTAATTAAGGCTGAAGAAGATATAAAGAAAATTATTAAAGACTTATCCGAAGAGATGACAACCCAGTTTGTTAATGAATTTAATAAGATAAATACAAATTTCGGTTCAATCTTTAAAGAATTATTTGGTGGCGGAAATGCAAAACTAGAACTTGTGGATTCAGATAATGTTTTGGAAGCGGGTGTGGAAATTTATGCAGAACCACCAGAGAAAAAGTTGAAGAATACTCAGTTGCTATCAGGTGGAGAAAAAGCGTTAGTGGCCATTGCAATCTTATTTGCAATCTTAAGATTAAAACCAATGCCATTCTGCTTGCTCGATGAAATTGAAGCACCACTTGATGAAGCAAACGTATTTAGATTTGTTCAATATTTAAGAAGGTATTCTCACGAAACACAATTTATTTGTATAACACATAAAAAGCCAACTATGGAAAATTCCGATTGTTTGTTTGGTATAACAATGGAAGAAAAGGGTGTTAGTAAGGTTGTATCTGTTAAGTTGAGTGATGCTGTTAAAATGGCGGAGGTAAAATAATGGGCTTTTTTTCAAAAATATTTAATGGCTTAAAGAAAACAAAAGATAAAATTGCTGCAAAACTATCTCAAATTTTTGTTGGTGAGTTAAATGATGAGTTTTATGAAGAACTTGAATATGTTTTAATTTCTTCAGATATTAGCGTTTCTGCAACGGAAGAAATTATTTCAGGTTTAAAGAAACAGGCTAAAAAGCAAAAAATTAAAACTGAAGAAGAATTTAAAAAACTTCTAAGGCAAGTTATGGCTGAAACCTTAACTGTGGAGCAGGAAGAGGAAGAGTTTCCAAAACTTATAACTATTGTTGGGGTTAATGGAGTTGGAAAAACAACTGCAATAGGAAAACTTGCAAACTTATTTAAAAATGAGAAGAAAAGCGTTTTGATGGTTGCTGGTGATACGTTCCGTGCCGCTGCTTCTGACCAATTGGAAGAATGGAGCAAAAGAGCAAAATGTAGAATTGTTAGATATAATGAAGGTGCAGACCCGGGAGCGGTGGTTTTCGATGGTATAAAATCTGCCATTGCAAAGAAAGACGATGTTGTTTTGGTTGATACTGCTGGTAGACTTCATAATAAAGTTAATCTTATGGAAGAACTAAAAAAGATTAATAAAATAGTTGAAAGGGAATGGCAGGGTAAACATGAAAACTATTTAGTCTTAGATGCAACCACTGGTCAAAATGCACTATCTCAGGTTGAAATGTTTAACGAAATTGTCGGACTTGATGGAATTATTCTTACAAAACTTGATGGAACTGCGAAAGGTGGCGTGGTATTCTCAATCGTTAAAGATTATCAAATTCCTATTAAATATATAGGAATTGGCGAAGGGATTGACGATTTGCAAAGATTTAACGCTAAAGAATTTGTTGAAGGTATTATATAAGAGACCGATATGGTCTCTTTTTTCTTTTTTGTAAAAAAACCTAAAAATTTTTTATAAAAATCACACAATAAGGCTTGACATAGTCAATTTTATGTTATATAATGATTATGTAAAGTCAAGAGACTTGATGGAGTTTAAATATGAAATTAGAAGAAAGTATCAAAGTTACAAAATTGTTTGACATTTATGGTGGATTATTGGCAGATAGCCAAGCAAAACTTTTGAAAGATTTCCTTTTTAATGATTTAGGCCTAACAGAAATTGGCAAAATCTATGGGATTTCTAAGCAAGCGGTTGATGATGCTGTTAGAAAAGGCAGAGTAAAATTATATAAATTTGAAAGCAAACTTCATTTGTATGAAAGATTAACTCAAATTGAAGAAATAAGAGATGCTCTACCAGATGATGATCCTTCAAAACCAGTAGTTGAAAAGATTGTAGATTTGTTTAAGGGCGACTAAAAGGAGATAAATTGTGGCATTTGGAAATTTAAGTTTAAGGTTGTCTCATATATTTGATAAACTAACCAAAAGAGGAAAACTTACAGAACTTGAAATTAAAGAAGCAATGCGTGAAATTAGAGTGGCATTGCTTGAAGCAGATGTCAATTTCTTAGTTGTTAAAGATTTCGTTAAAAATGTTTCTGAAAAAGCAATTGGTGAAAAGGTTTTAAAAAGTTTAACACCTGGTCAGCAAGTTGTTAAAATAGTTCATGAAGAATTAACAAACTTAATGGGCAATAAGAATGCAAAGTTAGAAGTGTCTAGCAAATTGCCAACAGTAATTTTGATGTGCGGTTTGCAGGGTGCTGGTAAAACAACTATGTGCGGAAAACTTGCTAAGATGTTGAAAAAAGAAGGCAAGAAACCAATGCTAGTGGCTTGTGATATTTATAGACCGGCAGCCATTAACCAATTAAAATTGGTGGGCTCAAGCGTTGGGGTGGAAGTTTTTGAAGAAGGTAAAACAAAACCTGAAAAAATTGCTCAGAACGCAGTTAATTACGCATTGAAAAAAGGTTATGACACTGTTATAATAGATACAGCAGGTAGGCTTCATATCAATGAAGAATTGATGGACGAGTTAAAGCAAATTAAAAAGATAACAAATCCAACAGAGATTCTTTTAACGGTTGATGCGATGACTGGTCAAGATGCTGTAACTGTGGCAACAACATTTAATGATGAATTAGATATCACTGGAGTTATTTTAACAAAACTTGATGGTGATACAAGGGGCGGGGCAGCGTTAAGCATTAAGGCTGTTACAGGAAAACCTATAAAATTCTGTGGTGTTGGCGAAAAGATGGATGATATTGAAGTTTTCCATCCAGATAGAATGGCTAGCAGAATATTGAATATGGGCGATGTTTTAACATTGATTGAGAAGGCCCAAGAAAATTTTGATGAAGAACAGGCTAAGAAATTAGAGAAAAAGTTCAGAGAAAATTCATTCACGTTAGATGATTATCTAATGCAGTTTGAACAAATGAAAAAGATGGGCGGAATGATGGATATTCTAAAGATGATTCCGGGTGCAAATAAACTAAATGTTAGTGATGCAGACGAAAAACAATTAGAGAAAAATAAAGCAATCATTCTTAGCATGACAAAAGCCGAAAGGCTTAATCCAGATGGAATTAAAGGAAGCCAGAAGAAGAGAATTGCGATGGGAAGTGGTACGTCAATTCAAGATGTAAATACATTACTTAAGCAATTTAATCAATCAAAAGAACTTATGAAAAAACTTAAAGGCGGAAAGGGCATTGGCGGAATGTCTGCGCTTTCAAATATGCTTAGAGGTAGATAAAACACTATTTAATTGATCATTAAATGAGTTTTATATATTAGAATTTATAAAGGAGAAAAGAGATGGCAGTTAAAATTAGACTTACAAGATTAGGAGATAAAAAATCACCTTTCTATAGAGTTGTTGTTGCTGATTCAAGAAAAGCAAGAGATGGAGAATATATTGAAAATTTAGGTACATTCAATCCATTAAAACAACCTGCAGAAGTTAAATTAAACGAAGAAAGAGTTAAAGTTTGGCTTCAACAAGGTGCTCAACCAACAGAAACCGCTAGAACATTACTTGTTAATGCTGGTATCTGCAAACCAATGAAAAGAGCCCCAAAAACTGATGTTAAGAAAAAAGAAAATAAATAAGGGTTAAAAAATGGTTGAAGAATTAGTTAAATATATCGTTGAAAATTTAGTTGAAGAAAAAGATAAGGTTGTAATTGAATCAACTAATGAAAGTGAAAAAGTTGTTGTTTTGAAAATAAATGTTGCTGAAAAGGATATGGGCAAAGTTATTGGTAAAAATGGCAAGGTTGCAACAGCGATCAGAACTATCGTTAAGTCTGCTTCCAATAGATTAAATAAAAGATATATTGTGAAGATTAATGAAAAAGGAAATAATTAATGAATAAACTTTGTGAAGTTGGAGTTATTACTAAACCACAAGGCTTAAAAGGACATTTTAGAGTAAGATTAAATTACTCTAATTTTTCTATGTTGAGCGAGTTGAAAGAAGTTGTAATAGAAAATAACAAATATGAGATTGAAAAAATAACCCATCGTGATGGTTTCGAGATTTTTAAAGTTAAAGGCATAGATAATATTGATGTGGTTGAAAATTTAAGGAATAAGACCATTTATGCTGAGATTTCTGAAAGAAAAACGCTTGATAAAGATGAATTTTATATAAGAGATTTGATTGGCTCAAACGTGTTCGTTGATAAAGACGAAATTGGCAAGATTGAAAATATTCTAACTTATGGTTCTGCCGATATATTTGTTGTTAAAAAAGATAATAAAGAAACTCTAATTCCTTTTGTTAAGGGATTAGTTAAAAACTTCAATTTAACCGAAAAAAAATTAGTATTAAATAAAGAAAAGTTTAATGAGATAGTAGAAAGCGAGCAAGAATAATGAAGATAGATATTTTAACGTTATTCCCAGAAATGTTTATGCCATTAAAAACAAGTTTGATTGGCAAAGCGGTGGAGAAAAACTTAGTTGAAATTAATATTATTAATATTCGTGATTTTTCCAAAGATAAGCATGGCAAAGTGGACGATTATATTTTTGGTGGTGGCGATGGAATGCTTATGATGCCAGAGCCTTTGTATGATTGTATTAATAGCGTTAAAAAAGATAATTCTTGGGTGGTTTATTTAAGTCCAAAGGGGAAAACGTTAACGCAGAAAAAAGTTAAGTCATTAGCAGAAAATTACGAACATTTGATTTTAGTTTGTGGTCATTATGAGGGTATTGACGAAAGAGTTATAGAACTATGTGTTGATGAACAAATAAGCCTTGGCGATTTTGTTTTAACTGGTGGAGAAATACCTGCCATGGCGTTGGTTGATGCAGTTTGTAGGTATATTCCAAAAGTTTTGCATAATTCAAATAGTACAAGCGAAGAAAGTTTTTCAGATAATTACTTGGAGTATCCGCAGTACACAAGACCGCAAGAGTTTAAGGGCTTGAAAGTTCCTGATGTTTTGTTGTCTGGTAATCATGCAGAAATTAGGAAGTGGCGAGATGCTCAAAAAATAGAGCAAACAAAGAGGTTTAGACCAGATTTGTTAGATAAAAAAGGAGAATAAGATGGTAATTCAATGGTATCCAGGTCACATGAATAAAGCATTGAAAACTATGGAAAAAGATATAAAAATTGTTGATGCAATTGTTTATGTTTTGGATTCCAGAGCACCTTTTGCATGCCTAAATCCTAAGTTCTCTATGCTTATTGGTGATAAACCTATAATTTATGTTCTAAATAAATCTGATTTGGGTGATGAAAAGAAAATTCAAGAATGGTGTAATTATCTAAACTCTGGCAAGAATGTTTGTTTAACATTAAATAGCACAGCAAGTGGTGCATCATCAAAACTTGAGAATGCAATTAAAAAAGTAACGTCAGGAACTGTTAAAAAGTTTCAGAATAAGAACATAACTTTAATTACAAGAGCCATGGTTATTGGTGTTCCAAATTCCGGTAAAAGCACTTTAGTTAATAACTTATGCGGTAGTGGAAAGACTAAAACTGCTAATATGCCGGGCGTTACAAGAACCACTCAATGGGTAAGGCTTGGCAATCAAATAGAGATTTTAGATACTCCGGGTACGCTATGGCCTGCGTTTGATAATGAATTAGTTGCACACCATTTGGCCTATATTGGTTCAATCAGTGAAGATGTTTTAGATATTGCAGAACTTAGTTTAGATTTTATTAAAGAAATTGTGGCACTAGATAAATCAATACTTGAAAACAGATATAATATTGAAATTCTAGATGAAGATGAGCCAGTTGAAATTTTAGAAAAAATTTGTACTGCTAGGGGATTTTTGCTTAAAAAGGCTGAACTTGATTATGATAGGGGTGCTTATGCAGTTATTAATGATTTCAAGCAAGGCAAACTTGGGAAAATTACACTAGAAAAAGTTTCGGAAATTTCAAAACTTAAAATTAAAGATAGAAAGAATTAGTTTACTTTAAAGGAAGAAAAATGGTAAATTTTGATAAAGAATTTTTAAATGATGAAGTTAAAATCATTGCAGGTGTTGATGAGGCTGGCAGGGGACCATTGGCTGGACCTGTGAGCGTGGCTTCGGTTATAATGCCATTGCAAGAAAATGAAATAATTGAAGGCGTAAATGATTCCAAGAAATTGACAGAAAAGAAAAGAGAAAAACTTTTTGACCAAATTCTTGAAAAGGCTATTTCTTATCATATTGAGTTTGTTGACGTTGATATTATTGATGAGATTAATATCTTAAATGCCACAAAACTTGGAATGAAAAAATGTATTGAAGCCTTGAATCCTGTACCAGACTTGGTGCTAATTGATGCAGTTCAGCTGAATGAAAATGTTAAAACAATTGGCATAATTAAAGGTGATGCTAAAAGTTATAACATTGCTTGTGCATCAATACTTGCGAAAGTGGCGAGAGATAGATTAATGGTTCAACTAGATGGAATGTATCCGGAATATAATTTTAAAAAGCATAAAGGTTATGGCACAAAAGAACATATTGAAGCGTTAAAAAAATATGGTAAATGTGCTATACATAGAAATAGTTTTATAAAACATTTCGTTGGAGAAAACAATGCTGAAAAATAAAAGTTTTAATACTGTTTCAGGAAGTATTGCTGAATCGCAGGCTGTGGATTATGTTAAGAACACGTTAAAATTTAAGATTTTAGAAACAAATCATAAAAATAAGATTGGCGAAATTGATATCATTGCTCTTGATAAGAAAACAATAGTTTTTATAGAAGTTAAATATTCTAGTAGTAAAATGTTTGGATTGCCTCGAGAAAGGGTTAATTTTTATAAACAAAATAAGATAAGACAGGTGGCACTTGCGTATCTAAAAATGAAATCTAGAATGGATTCGGCTGTTAGATTTGATGTTATAGATATTGTACAAGATGAGATTTCGTATATAGAAAATGCATTTTAAAAGGACTTTTATTGAAGTCTTTTTTCTTTTTCAAAGGTATTGAAAAAAGATTTGCTTTGTGATAAACTAAAAATCCCAGGTAAGGAGATTTATGGACGAGCCAACAATTTTCACAAGAACAGGTGAAGAAGTTAAATTTAATATTGAAAGAACTTATACAAACCCTTCCCATAGTAATCAGGAGATAACAATTCTTGCGTTTATTAAAGATAAAACAAATATTGTTTTTCCTTATAGATTTGCTGGGAATTTAGATGCACATTTTTATCCTAGACCCCTTGATAATGTAGATTTTTCCGAAATTACTAGGAAAAATGATTTTTCTTATGATTTTGATTTAAAGAAAATAAATGAAAAAGATTATGAAAATCATGCTTATTCATATTTATCTATGGTGGAAGTGCTATATAACGAAAGAAGAAAAGGTGTTGGGTCTGCAATGATTGATATGATGGAGCATTTATTTGCAAAGTACTCATTAGAAGAAACTACTGCAAAAAAAGGTGTGATCAGGGGCTATTTTTTACCATTTGCGCAAGGACAAAGATATTCAACTGAGAAATTTTATAGAAATAATGGTTTTGAATTTGTAAAGAATGCCAAAATCGATTTATTTAAAGAAATTGAACCTAAAAAAATAATTGAAAATTCAAATTGTGAAATATATGATAGTTTTCCCGTAAAAGATTATATAGAATATCGAGGACAAGGGTATAATAATGAAGCAGATTTTTTTGGCTGATAAAGATGAAGAAATTAAATTAGATGTTGTTAAAATATATAAAGATAAGCAATATTTATTGCAAGAAGTACTTGTTTCTGCATATATAAAAAATAAAAACAAGGTGTTTTATCATTATACAGATTTGGTGGGAAATCTAACTGCCATATTTTATCCTAGAATGTCTAATTACTCTAAAGAAGAAGTACATTCACTGAATAAAAACGATTATTCTAGGGATCTTGAACTTAAAAAGATTAATGAAAGCAACTATGAAAACATTCCATATTCGTATTTGGGAATGATTAACGTTGCTGAAAGTGCAAGACAAAAGGGAATTGGTTCGACAATGCTACAATTGCAGGATTATTTGCTTGCAAAATATGCAAGTAAGGTTTGTGATGAAAATGCAAAATCTGCAGTTAGAGGCTGGTTTGTGCCAATGCTTGAAAGTGATAGAAAGTCCACTGAAATGTTTTATAGAAAGAATAATTTTGAATTTGTGGAGGGACATTGGGATTTGTTGAGAGAATTCACGGCAAAAGAGATTTTGGCAGATCCAAAGTATGAAAAATTTGAAGAGTTGAAAATTAAAGAATATAGAGATTTTGAAAAATAGGGGGAAAATATGAGAGATAGAACTATGTTCACAGATAAGGGCGAAGAACTAAAGGCATATATTGTGCAATCATATCAAGATAAGCAACATTCGCTTGCTCATTTAGAAATAACAGCGTATGTTAAAATGAAGAATTCTAGATTGCGCCCATTTATATACGCAGGTTATTTAAGTTCATATTTTAAGCCACATTATTCTTATAATGAATTTGATATGGCATGCAAAAATATTCGTTCTGGCGATTTGCCTTTGAAAGAAATCGATGAGGAAGATTTTGTTGGAGTTCCTTATTCGTATTTGGGTTTAATTCATACAATGTATGAACAACAAAGAAAAGGTGTTGGAACCACTCTTCTTCAATTGCAAGATTATTTCTTTGCAAAATATTGTGATGAAAACAAATATGTTGATTATAAAGAGCATGATAAACAACCAATGATTAGAGGATTGTTCTATCCTAGTGAAGAAATAAATCGAAATGCAGCGGCAGACTTTTATTTCAAAAACGGATATTCGTTTATAAAATCTTCAAATGATCTATATAAACCAATTGATGTTGAACAAACTTTGGCAAGTGCCGATAAAAAGATAATGAAGCATTTATATTTTAAAGAACAAGAAGAAGATATCTTCACGTATCATTATGAAAGATAATAAAAAAGTTCCTAATTTTAGGAACTTTTTTAAATCTTATTAAAATAAACTAAAGAATCTAAGCCAATTAATAAATCGCTATGAGAAGTTTCAATAATCGTTGGATTTTCAATTATCAAATCCTTTGTTGTTTTTTCAAATAAGTCTTTAAATTCCTTTTGGTCGTTTTCGCAAACAATTTCAAGCAGATTCATTTTCTCTTTGCCTTTTGCAAGGGGAGTGGTGTACTCGCATTCATCGAAATAGAAGAACATTCGAAGCGCATTCATTCCATTTATTCTATAACATTCTCTTTTTTTCTTAACCACCATAACAGGCTTTATACCTTGTAATGTTTCTAAGATATCCACTTCTAGTCCGTTAGTTATCATATTTGAAATTGCTCTAGCAATGAACGCTAGGTGATTTTTTATAGGTGACGAACTATCAATCTTCATTTCAAACGTATCAGGCATATATGAAAGATAAGAAATGCGTTCTTTTTCGCTATCGTATCTAACAATTAAAGAATATTCTTTCTGACCCTTATAAGCAGATGTTCCGATATGAATTCCATTTTTGTGGAAAAAAAGTTCGGGAGTATCATAATAAACTTTTTCTTGGATTTCTTTTCCCATGAAAGTTTTGGAATAACTCCTTAAAATATAACAATTCAACAAATCATTTTTTTCTTTTTTAGGGTTAGATAGCAAATATTTGCTACCAAGCCAACTCATTTTACTTTCGCCTTGATCTATCATACTAGTATTATAAATTAATTTTAGCATTAAGTAAAACAAAAAAACTAAATTAAGCGAAAATTTGTTAAAAATAAAATTTAATATTTAAATTTCTTTTCTTTTAACATTTTTGTTTGAAATATTTAATTTATTATTATATAATTAAATTGTATTTATAATGAGGCGATTGTGCAAAAAAATAAGATAGTAATTAAGTTAATAACGTTAATTTTGATATGTTTCACATTTTTTGGCTGTGCAAATATAAGTTTTACTAGGATTTATGATTCGGAGACTGAAAAGATTTCCGATGTTTTAACCATAGCGTTAGATAAAAACGAAATTCCAAGTTCTATATTGTCTGATTTAGACACTCAAATCAGGTCAGATATGGCAGATTATATTTTGGCGGTTAGAAGCGTGGCTGGGGTTTGCGGTGTTGGAATGGAAAATCCTAGGGAATATACTTATGTTTTAACTACGGAGTTCTTATCCTATGAGGGCGTTAAAAATGTATATGGGAATGACGATATAGGTCCTTTTGGAACATTTATTGTAAATAAAAATAAGATTTGGGCAGAAGAGAACGGGGCGTTTTTGTATAAATATCAGCCTTGTGAAGATGAATCAATTTTGTGGGCAATAAAATATTTTAGCCAATCATCTTCAGGAAGTTTCTATAATAAATATTATAAACTTGCAACAGGCAACGAGTCAACGGAAGAAAATTTTACGCTAGAAGGATTAAATATAACTGAAAGTTTTCTAACAAACTTGCAAAATGTGTATTCAAACGCAGATAAAGAAATCACGAAAGATGGCATCACGCAATATATTTGGAATTTAACAGATAAAGATTTGGATTATTCCCTAGAGATTTATAGGTTGAGAGCAAGAAGTAGTGGTTGGTACTATGTGGCACTTGGTGTTGGCGTTGCCACTGCTGTAACGTTGCTAGTTATTGCGTTAACAATGAAGAAGAAGCCAAAAGACGAAACGGAAGAGAAGATAATCGTGGGGTCTGGAGATTTTGAAGATAAAAACGAAGATAAAAAGGATTAAATCATGCAAGATAGGTATATTTTTGATAAAAGAAATATAAAAAGTGGCTTTAAAAAGTACGGGATTATGTTTTTAATTTGCTTGCCAATATTGGTGGGTGTAAACTTTTTATTGAAAGATTTATCAACCGGTTGGGTAATTTTTATTGATGTAGTACTTGCATTGGGTGTTATAATTGTGTTAGACTTAATAGTAGGCAAGATTGAAGAGAAGAAGGAAGAAAAACGAAAGGCAAAAGAGGAAGACGAAAAATTGCTAAGTAAGGTTAAAAATTCTTCAAATACTGCTAGTAATGAAAATGGAAAAGTTATTAAATTTGATAAGAACAAAAGAAATAAGGGGTAAGCATGAAGAAAGGTAAGCCTATTGAAGCAAGGATATTGCCTCATAGTTTGGAAAGCGAACAATGCGTGTTGGGTTGTGTTTTAATCGATCAAGATGCAAGTTTCTCAATTATGAGCGATATGAAGGCTGATGATTTTTATATTGAAGCGCATAGAATCATATTTGAAAACATGAAAAGAGTTTTTGATTCAAATATGCCCGTGGATTTTATCACAATTTGTGACCAACTAGAAAGAGTTAATATGATGGATTCTGTTGGTGGTCACGAATATATCACCACGCTTGCAAATATTGTTCCAAGTGCTAAGAATTATAACCATTATATGGAACTTGTAAAGAAAGATAGCATTCTTAGAAAACTTATCTCTGCTTCTCAAGATATTATAGAGCATTCTTTTGAAGACGTTAAAGATAAAGAAGAAGCGATTTCGTTTGCGGAAGAAAATATTTTTAGGATTGCTGAAAAAGAAGATAGAGGCGGACTTGTTCACGTTGGCGGAGCATTAAATAAAGTTATTGCAAAGTTTGAAGAGATTGAGAAAAATAAAGGTCAACTTCGTGGCATTCCAACTGGGCTTTATCAACTTGATAAAATGATTAATGGTTTGCAAGCACCAGACTTGATTTTGTTGGCAGCCCGTCCGGGTTGTGGTAAAACGAGTTTGGGCATGAACTTCGTAACTCATGCAGCGATTCACCATAATGCAAAGGTGGCAGTGTTCTCTTTGGAAATGAGCGGTGAACAGGTTATGCAAAGAGCGATCTGTTCTGTTGGTTTCGTTGATATGCAAAAAGCCACTCATGCCGAACTTAATAATAAAGATTGGCAAGCAATTTTGGCAGCGAAAGAAAAATTGAATGAAGCAAGCATCTTTATTGATGAAGGATTTTCTAAGAGTCCAGCCGAACTTATAGGTAAATGTAGAAGGTTAAAAAGAGAACATGGCCTAGACCTTGTTATGATTGACTACTTGCAGTTGATGCAAGGTTCAGGTAAAAAAGATGTTAATAGACAGCAAGAAATCAGTGAAATCACAAGAGCATTGAAAATGGCGGCAAGAGAATTGGAAGTTCCAATATTGCTTCTATCCCAACTTTCCCGTGGTACTGAAGGAAGAACAAATCATAGGCCAATGCTATCCGACTTGCGTGAATCAGGTGCAATCGAACAAGATGCTGATATTGTAATGTTTATTTATAAACCAGAGAACTATGAAGATGTTAAACAAAAGGGCGGGGCTGAAGAAGGTGTTTGTGAACTTATAATTGCTAAACACAGAAATGGTCCAACTGGAACTGTTTATATGCGTTGGCTTGGTTCAAGTACCACATTCGTTAATCTTGAAAAAGATGCAAACGCTCAAAGTTTGGAAGCAACTGAGCCATATATTCCACCAAAAGATAGCGATGTTCCACCACCACCAGATGATGAAAAAGAAGAGATTGTTGATGGCGGAATAGATGATATATTCTAATTGATGATAAAAGGAGAATGAAAATGTCAGAAGATAAGAATTATTCAATGGAAAAGTTTTTAGATACTCTTGGGGAGATTTTGGCGTACTTCACGGCGATTTTGTATGCAGTTTTGATAATAAATGCAAATTTTAATTTCATTCCTGCGGACGTTTTGTATTATTTAAGAATAGCGCAAATCTATGCTCCAATCGCACTTCTAACCGTGGTTGGCTTAGAATTTTCGGTTAAAAGAAACTTAGTTGTAAGAATTATATTTTATATTGTGATTGCTATTATAATTATTTTCCAATTCTTTCCAGACACTTGGACAAACTTTATAGCAGCATTAAAGTAAAGGGACAAAAAATGAATAAGATAACATATAAAGAATTAAGAGATAAATGGTTAAATTTTTATAAGAATAAAGGACATGTTGATATCGGGCCTGTTTCACTAATTGGTGATGGAAAAACTGGAGTTTTATTCAACGTTGCAGGAATGCAACCATTAATGCCTTATCTTCTTGGCGAAAAGCATCCAAAGGGAACAAGGCTTTGTAATATTCAAGGTTGCGTTCGAACAATTGATATCGATGAAATTGGCGATGAGTCCCATTTCTCATTCTTCGAAATGATGGGAAACTGGAGTTTGGGCGATTATTTCAAAAAAGAAAAAACCGCTTGGACTTTCGAACTTCTAACAAAAGAATTTGGTTTTGAAGCAGAAAAAATTTGTGCCACAGTTTTTGCTGGTGATGAAAACGCTCCTAGAGATGAAGAAACTGCAAGTCTTTTGAAGAACCTAGGCATAAAGGAAGAAAATATTTATTATATGCCTAAAAAAGATAATTGGTGGGAACTAACTGGAATGGAAGGTACTCCATGTGGCCCAGATAACGAGTGGTTTTATCCAAAAAATGATAACCCTTGTGGAGAACATTGCGGTCCAGATTGCGGTTGCGGAAGATATGTTGAAGTTGGAAACGACGTTTATATGCAATATGTTCAACTTGGCGATGGAAAATATGGCGAGTTGAAAAATAAGAATGTGGATACGGGCTTTGGCTTGGAAAGAAACTTGGCATTCTTAAATGGTTTGAATGATTGCTATAAAACAGATATTTTTACTTCTGTTATGAAATTCTTGGAAGAAAAGTCTGGCAAAACTTATGGGGAAGATAAGGAAAGCACAAAGGCAATGAGAGTTGTTGCAGATCATATCAGAACTGCCACAATGCTAATTGGTGATGAAAATGGCATAGTTCCAAGTAATGTTGGAGCGGGATATATTTTAAGAAGACTTTTGAGAAGGGCTATTAGATATGCAAATAGTTTAGGATTGGAAAAGGGCGATTTGTCTAAGGTTTCAAAAATCTTTATTGAAGAGATTTACGCTGAAGCATATCCAAGGCTTGTTGAAAAGGAAGAATATATATTTGGTCAACTTGATTTAGAAGAAGAAAAGTTTAGTAAAACTTTGGAACAAGGCACAAAAGAATTTAATAAACTTGTTTCAAATCTAAAACAATTTGTACCAACTGTTAAAACAATTAGTGGAGATAAGGCATTTAGATTGTTTGATACATTCGGCTTCCCGCTAGAACTAACTCAAGAAATGGCAAAAGAAGAAGGATATATGGTTGATGAAGAAGGCTTTAAAAAGGCCTTTGAAAGACACCAAGAAATAAGCAAAGCCAAAACTGATGTTTCATTTAAGGGCGGACTTATCGACCATAGCCATAAAACTGTTATTTCGCATACAGCATGCCATTTGATGCAGGCGGGATTAAGAAAGTATTTAGGCGATACAGTTTTCCAAAAGGGAAGTAATATCACTCCTGAAAGAATTAGATTCGACTTTAGTTATGGCAAACCTTTAACTGCTGAAGAAAAGAAGTTGGTTGAAGATTTTGTAAACGATGCAATTAAGCAAGCAATTCCTGTAACGTGCGAAGAGATGACTGTGGAAGAAGCAAAGGAGAGCGGTGCTTTAGGCGTATTTGATAGTAAGTATGGTGAAAAGGTTAAAGTTTACACAATTGGCAACCTTTCAAAAGAAATCTGTGGCGGACCTCATGCTAATAACACAAGCGAACTTGGCAAGTTTAAGATTGTTAAGGAAGAAAGTAGTAGTGCAGGGGTTAGAAGAATTAAAGCGATTTTGGAATAAAACATTTTGAGTTTTAACTAAGATATTATATAATTATAAAACTTTAATTTTAAGGAGAAGAAGATGAAAGTTGATAAAGAGAAGTGCATAGGTTGCGGAACTTGCGTGGCTGTTTGCCCAGTGGGAGCAATTAGTTTTGGGGACGATGGAAAGGCTGTAATTAATAAAGAGATTTGTATTAATTGTGGTGCTTGTAAAAGTTCTTGCCCAGTTGAAGCAATTGATGAAGAATAATAAAACTATAAGAAGAGATTTTAAATTTCTTCTTATTTTTTTTATAAAAATTTAAAAAACTTCTTGTTTTAATGTTCACAAATTTATTTTTTTATGTTATAATTCAGTATCGGAAGAAATTTGCCTAAAAAAAGGCTAAATATCTTCTATGTTGCAATATATTTTTATTTTAAAGGAGAATCAACATTGGAAAAAATTGCTGTATTAGAGTTGAATCCAAACTTTGTTAAAATGCAACAGGTGGAAATTGAAAAAAATAAATACTATTCGGTTTATAATGAGATTGTTACTCCTATAGACCTAATGAAAAATTTTGAGCCAGATTGTTTTATTAAGGCTCATGCCATTAATGAAATTTTAGAAACATTAAGAGTTTATAAGGCTATGGTTGATAAGGAAGAAATTACTGAAACTATTTGCTATGCTCATAATGTTTTGTCTAAAGCAAAGAATTCTGAAGGAATTTTGAATGAAATAACAAATGCTTCCACATTTAAATTTGAAATTCTAGATCCTAATAAAGAATTGTCTTGCCTATATACTGCTGTAATGAATTCATTCAGTAAGCCAAAGGGATTAATCGTGAATGTTGGCGATTATGAAACAAGTTTCCTTTTGTATAATAGAAGAAATATATTGGGAAGTCATGTTATTCCTTATGGTAGAATTAATTTGTATAATAAGTTTGAAAACGAAGAAGATAAGTATGCAAAAATGCAGGAGTTTATGAAAGAACAAATGCCTGCTAAATTATGGGATTTCCCTGAGTTTGAAACAGATTGGGAAGTGATTGGTACAGGCTCTTTGTTTAGAAACTTAGGCATTTTGTCTAGGCGTGCCACTAAATATCCGGTTGAAATAGAACATAATTATTCAATGGGCGAAACAGAAGCCAAAAAGGTTTTTGAAGCGGTTAAGAATTTGGAAACCAATAGAGCCACGAAGATTAAAGGCTTAACTAATGTGGAATCTATGTATTTCCCTGCAGGGCTTACAATTGTAAATGCTTTTCTTAGTACTTGCCCAATTAAAACATTCGCTGTTAGTAGAACAGATCAAACTGATGGAATGCTATTCAATTATGCGCTTCCTTTAACAAACGAAAAGCCTTTGGCTGATACTCTTGGCTATAGTTTGCTTGTTTCAAGCGAAATGTTTGATAGAAAAGATAATTCTCCGCAAGTTTATAAACTAAGCCTAACTTTGTTTAAATTGTTTAAGGTAATACATAAATTAAATAGAAGTTTCGTTAAAGTTTTAAGAATTGCTAGTTACTTAAGCGAAAGCGGAAGAAGAATTTCTTATAAAGATAGGGTTAGGGCATCATTCCCAATTATTGAAAACACAACGTTGTATGGCGTTACTCATTCGGAAATAGTTTTGGCTTGCTTTGTTTCAAAACTAAGAGATATGGATAATTTCAGCATGGCTGAATGGGTTAAGTATAAAGACGTTTATGGTGATGTGGAATTAGAAACTATCAAAAGATTATCTGTTATTCTTAGAATAGCAGAAGCGTTGGATATTACGGGATTTGGCGTGGTTCAAGATGTTGATTGCGATATCTTGGGTGATAGTTTTATTCTAAAACTTGTAACTGAAGGTAACTCCACTTTGGAAATCAAACATGCAAAACAATGCATCACAGATTTTAAAAAGGCTTATGGTAAAGGTCTAGAATTTATGTAAAAATTAGAAAACATACTAAGAAATTAGTATGTTTTTTGTTTTTTTAAAGTTTGCAAGTTTTAAAAATAATTGTAAAAAATAATATAAAATTGTTTAATTAGATTTGTTTTAAGTGAAAAAATGTATATAATATATATAGAACTATATATATAATTGTGCCTAGTTTTGATTTTAAAGATGTTTGCAGGTTCGCAAATTTAGATAATTAATCTTATCGGGAGTTACAAGATGAAGAAATATATTAAAGTAATCTTAATGTCTGTAGCACTATGCTTAACCCTTGGGGTTATGATAGTTGGTATTTATTCTGCCACGTCTGGCAGTTCCACTCTTTCGTCCTTCGTTAAGTGGAATGCTATTGGTGTGGACGCAGAAATAAATGGAAGAGTTTCAGGAAATAAATCGTCAGATAATATAACTAATAGTTATAGGCAGGTAATCTCTGCTGATGATACTAATTCTTCAGGTACTTGGAGTATTGGCTCTATGAATTTTGATACGTATAATAACGCAAGCCTTGGCAAGAAGTCTTGTACTCCAATTGTAATGAGATTTAGTATTAAAAACACTTCTTCTAATGAAGAAACTAAGTTGTATTATAAATTCTCCACTCAGCCACAAAGCATTGTGAATGTGGATTATACATATAGAATTGCTTATGGTACTCTAGGCTCAGGGGAAACATGGAATGGAACAGATTTCTTCTCTAGTTCGTATTCAGGGAATATGACGGTGGTAGATAATCAGAAATCTTGCAGTGCAGTGGAAAAATATAGCCTTTCAGATTATATAGATAATGGTGAAACTGCTGTATTTGAAATATCTATGGTTGTAAATAATTTAACAACGAATATTAGTTCCGCTTCCTTAACTCCAGTTCTAACTCTAAAATCTTCGTTGCCTCCAACTCTAGATGCTTTAACTTTCACAGCCAGTTCCGATGGCAATAGTTATTCAGTTAAGGCTTCAAACAGTGCTAGCGGAGAAGTAATAATTCCATCAACATATGAAGGCAAGTCTGTAACGAGTATTGCTGATAGTGGTTTTCAGGGTAATCATGAAATTGAACACGTTGTAATTCCTAATAGTGTAACAAGTATAGGGGATTTTGCATTTTATGGTTGTTCTAGTTTAAAAAGCATAACAATTCCAGATAGCATAACAAGTATAGGGGATTTTGCATTTCGGTCTTGTAGCGGCTTAACGAGCATCACAATACCAAATAGTGTAACAAGTATAGGAGGTTCTGCATTTTCTTTTTGTAGCGGCTTAACAAGTATAACAATTCCGGATAGTGTAACAAGTATAGAAGGTTCTACATTTCATTCTTGTAGCGGATTAACAAGTATAAAAGTTGCAAGTGGTAATACAAAGTATGATAGCCGAGATAATTGTAATGCAATTATAGAAAGTTCAAGTAATAAATTAATAGCAGGTTGTAAAACAACAATTATTCCTAATACAATTAGGAGAATAGGTCAGTTTGCATTTTTGGGTTGTAGCGGATTAACCAGTATAACAATACCAAATGGTGTAACAAGTATAGAAATGCGTGCATTTGAATCTTGTAGCGGATTAACAAGTATAAAAGTCGCAAGTGGTAATACAAAATATGATAGCCGAGATAATTGTAATGCAATTATAGAAAGTTCAAGTAATAAATTAATAGCAGGTTGTAAAACAACAAT
>CAKVHY010000002.1 GCA_934754335.1 uncultured Clostridia bacterium | reverse complement strand
ATACTTGCTCCACCAATGGTGGCTGCATAGATTGCTACTATCATGGCTGTTAGCACTAATACCACTGCTATTACTGTTGCAATAATCTTACTGGATTTCTTCATTTTCTAATTCCTTTTTTAAAATTTCTGTGGCTCATTTTAATATTAGTATGCCCACAATTTTATGGTAATATTTTTTCTGAACCAAACATTTGTTTTTAATTCACTAATAAAAGTAAGAAGTTGGACACCAATTACTTCTATTATGCTTTTTACATACCTATCAGTATATAGTAGAGTATAGCATATATTTAAGAAATAAGCAACAATATTTAATTACATTAAACATTTTGTTTTATATTAGATTTATTTGTAATGTATCACAAACACAACTTTGGTTCTAAACTTGTTAAAATTAAATAGAAATAAGGAGTGGTTGGCAACATGGAATTAAAGGAAATTGTTACTAGGATTGGAATTATTAGAACTCGTGCAAATTTATCTGCACGTGCTTTAAGCCTAATGATTGGTAAAAATGCAAGTTATATTCATCTACTAGAGAGTGAGAAAACCACATTCGAGCCTTCTTTATCGGTTTTGCTTAGCATTATTGATGCATGCGGTTCTTCCCCTGCTGAATTCTTTTCTGATGATATAACCAAATATCAACTAGATAAACAAACGTTAGATTTCTTAAAAACATTATCTCCTTATCAAAAAGAAGCAATAATGAATTTATATAAAAAGTAAAACTTCCCTTTTACATTGGGAAGTTTTTTTAATCAAAAAAAGTGCTAACTTTCATTAACACTTTTAATTTAAATTCTTATTTTGAAAATTTTCAACCAATTTTTCATTTATAGCGATTTCTTTTATCTCTTCAAATGTTTCTTTTTTATGATTCTCCAATTTATCTTCTATAAATTTTGGTCTTACATACATTTGCAAAGAATAATTTTTAACTGGTGAAATTTCTCTTAATAAATTAACAATATCTTCTTTTGTTAAATTTGGCGCAAACGTTGTTCTAAATTCATGAGCGATATTTGCCGACTTTAGAATTTCAACGCTTTTCCTAACACTATCTAGCACTTCAGGCTTAATTGGCGTTACTAAATTATATTTTTCAAATGGTGCTTTAATATCCATTGCCACGTAGTCTACCAACTTCTCGTTTATAAGATTAGTTAAAACTTTTGGATTTGTTCCATTTGTATCCAATTTAACAAGATAACCCATTGTTTTCACTTTCTTAATAAACTCAATCAAATCTGGTTGCAGAGTTGCTTCCCCACCGGAAACAACCACTGCATCTAGAAAACCTGCTCTTTTTTTTAGGAACTCCAAAACTTGTTCTTCATCGTACGCACCTTCACTTTCATTAATAATCTCACGATTATGACAGTACCAACAATTCATATTACAGCCCGGAGTGAATACAACGCAAGAAATTTTTGACGGATAATCAACAAAAGAATTTTTTTGCATTCCGATTATCTGCATAATATTAATTCAATTCTTCCTTTCTTAAAACAAATTTCTTTCTTAATAGATATTCTTCTTTCTTACTATCGTTATAGTTTTGAATTGGTCTTAAATATCCAACTATTCTACTCCAAACTTCTGTTTCTTTATGGCAATGAGGACATTCAAATTGTTCACCCTTTAAGTATCCGTGTTCAGGACAAATACTAAATGTTGGAGTTAGAGAGATATAAGGCATTTTATAATTTGTAAATATCTTTCTAATTAATGCTTTTGCACTTTCTCTATCGTCAATTCTCTCACCCATATAAATATGTAAAACAGTACCACCAGTGTAAAGAGATTGTAATTCGTCTTGTTTTTCAATAACTTCGAAAATATCATCTGTGTAATCAACAGGGATTTGAGTTGAGTTTGTATAGATTGGGTGTTCTTTATTTGCTGTAATAATCTTAGGGAATCTCTTTTTATCTCCCTTAGCAAATCTTGTACCAGTACCTTCGGCTGGAGTTGCTTCCAAGTTATAAATATGACCAGTTTCTTCTTGATAGTCTTGCATTTTTGCTCTTAGATGGTTCATAACTTTAATTGCGAACGCATTACCAGCATCAGTTGTGATATCTTTACCCATAAAGTTTAACAAACTTTCATTCATTCCGTTAATACCAATTGTATTGAAGTGGTTGCTCCAATATTCACCAGTTCTAGCCTTAATATCTTTTAGATAGAATTGGCAGAATGGATACAAACCATTCTCTGTTTGTTGTTCAATAACCTTTCTCTTAATTTCTAGGCTTGTTTTTGCAATATCGCAAAGATGATCAAGTTTTGCAAAATATTCATCTTCAGTTTTAGATAGATAACCAATTCTAGGCAAGTTGATTGTTACAACACCGATAGAACCTGTTAATGGGTTACTACCAAATAATCCGCCACCTCTTTTTCTTAGTTCTCTAACATCAAGTCTTAATCTACAACACATAGAAACAGCGTCTTCTGGGTTTAAATCTGAATTGATATAGTTAGCAAAATATGGAATACCATACTTACATGTCATATCCATAATAGCGTTACAAACATCGCTATCCCAATCGAAATTTTTAGTGATATTAATAGTTGGAATTGGGAATGTGAAAACTCTGCCTTGAGCATCACCTTCACACATAACAGCACAGAACGCCTTATTGAAGATATCCATTTCCGCTTGGTAGTCACCATAAGTGGTATCTAGATATTCACCGCCAATAATAACTGGAATATCTTTTAATGTTGAAGGTACTTTAATATCTAATGTAACATTACTAAATGGGCATTGGAAACCAACCCTTGTAGGAACATTCATATTAAATACAAATTCTTGCAAACATTGTTTAACTTGGTCAAAAGATAGATTATCGTGCCTAATAAATGGAGCACAATATGTATCAAAACTACTCCAAGCCTGCGCACCTGCAGTTTCGCCTTGAGTGGTGAAAGTGTAGTTTACAATTTGTCCTAAGAAACTTCTTAAGTGTTTTGGTGGGCAAGATGAGATTTTTGATGCATTATTACATCTAAATCCTTCCAAAAGAATAGCCTTTAAGTCCCAACCAACGCAGTAAGCACCAAAGAATCCCATATCATGAATATGAATTTCACAATTTTGATGCGCCTCTCTTACTTCAGCAGGATAAATTTCGTTTAACCAATAATGCTTTGTAAATGCTTCTCTAACATAGTTATTTAATCCGGCAACACTTCTTTGCATATTTGCATTTTCTTTAACCAACCAATCTTTATCTTCAAGATAGTTATTAAACATATCAATAGTTGCACCAATTAATGCGTTAGTTTGTCTAGCGCCAGTTCTCTTTTCTCTATAAAGAATATATGCCTTGGCAGTTTTAGCACATCTATTCTCAATCAAAACTTTTTCAACTATGTTTTGGATTTCTTCAACTGTTGGAATATTATCCTTAAATTTTTCATTAACCACTTCAACCACTTGGTTTGCTAGTTCTTTACTCTTTTCATAGTCCTCGCCACCAACTGCTTGAGCCGCTTTGAATATAGCATTTGCTATCTTCTTTGAATCAAACTCTTGAGTTTCACCATTTCTTTTAAATACATATTGTACCATTTTTCTCTCCTTTGTCATTTCGTTTTAATTTGTACGGTCTCACTATACCACAACACAATATATAGTGTCAAACGATTTTTTGCAATCTATATATTGAATTTTTAAACATAAAAAAGTTTAAAAATTTTGAAAAATATATGATTTTTAGTTGCCTTTTTTTAAAAAATTTGATAGCACCCAAGTCACTTTTATAACCAAAAATCTGAAATCTCGCTATTTAAAGCCATTTGAGATTTTGCAAAATTTTAGCAATCTTAAAAACTCTAATTTTTGAAAATTTATAACTATTCATAAACATTGATTTTTATAAATTTTATACGAAAAATTTAAATAAAATTTTTTTATAATTTTTTAATATTTTTTCAAATTTTAATAAAAAAACACTATATATTGTGGTTGTACACTATCAACCATACCATATATAATGTTTTAAATAAATTTAAAATGACAACTTTTTTTCGTTTTACTTTATAAAATTATCAAAATCTTCTTCGCTAATTATCTTAATTCCTAGTTTCATTGCCTTATCTAACTTGCTTCCAGCACTATCACCTGCCAAAACATAATCTGTATTTTTGCTAACGCTTCCTGATGTTTTGCCACCAAAACTTTCAATTATCTTGCTTGCTTCATCTCTAGATTTGTTTGGCAATGTTCCCGTTAAAACGAAAGTTTTGCCGGTTATATATTCATTTTGTTTTGTTGCAACATTTGAATACTCTATTTGAACTCCCCTTTTAAATAGATTATCTATAAGTTCTAGTTCTGCTTCATTATGAAAGAAATCTACGATATTTTCGGCAATTACTTTGCCTATATCATTTATTTTAATCAGGTCGTCAACAGTTGCATTTTCAAGGTCTTGCAACGTTTTAAAGTTCTTAGATAAATCTAGGGCTGTTTTTTCGCCAACACCATCAATTCCTAAAGCAAATAAAAAGTTATTAAAATTACATTTTTTGCTTTTTTCAATACTATCTATAAAGTTTTGTGCTTTTTTATCTTTAAACTTATCTAGATTTAACAATTGTTCTTTAGATATATAATATAAGTCTGCACAATTTGTTATATCAAATTCTTCACGTAGTTTATCTATGGTTTTGGAACTAACGCCATCAATATTCATTGCGTTTCTTGAACAGAAATGCGTTATTCTTTCATTAATCTTTTTATGGCAATTCTTATTTAAACAGAATAGATTTGCGCCATCTTCCACCAATTCAGAATTACAACTAGGACAATGCGTTGGCTTTTGAATATCTTTACTTTCATTAGTATGCCTTGCCACATTCAATATCTCTGGGATAACTTCATTGCTTCTTCTTACAAACACATAAGAATTTATCTTAACGTCTTTTCGTAAAATATCGCCATAATTATTCAACGTTGCTCTCTTAACTGTTGCCCCTGCTAATTCCACTGGCTCAATTTCAGCAATAGGAGTTAGTTTCCCCGTTCTACCAACCTGCCAAACAATATCTAACACTTTGCTCGTTTTTTCATCGGCTGGGAATTTATATGCCATCGCCCATTTTGGGAACTTTGCTGTATAGCCAATATCTTCACGTTTACTTAAATCGTCAACTTTTAAAACTGCTCCATCAATTAATATATCTAAATTTTTCCTAGAATTATTAATCGCTTCAATGTTTTTTTCTATCTCTTCATCTGTGGATAGCAATTTATAATAGTCCCAAACTGAGAAACCAAGTTTTTTCATAAATTCATGCATGCCAGTTTGCGTTTGAAATTCATTAGATGAAATCTCTAAGATATCATAAAAGAACAAATCCAAGTTTCTGCTTTTTGTTACATTTACATCTAAGTTTCTAATTGCTCCTGCGGCAGCATTTCTTTCATTTTTTAATTGCTCATTGCTGGTTAGATTAAACTTTTCAAGTTCACTTCTTCTAATCATTGCTTCACCCATGATTATAAGTTCGCCCTTAAAATCAATAGTTTTAGGCAATGTTTTTATCGTTTTAACTTGCTCCGTTACGTCTTCACCAACTATTCCATTTCCACGGGTGGCGGCTTTAATAAGTTTGCCATTTTTATATGTTACAACTATTCTAAGCCCATCAAACTTATATTCCAAAGAAAACTTATCTGCACCAAACGAACGCATATCGTTTAGCCATTTTTTAAGTTCGTCAATGGAATTGGACTTAGACAAACTATAAAGTTTTTTAACATGTTTAACTTTCTTAAAGCCTTTTAAATTCTCCGCACCAACGTTCTGACTTGGAGAATTTGGCAAAATAAAGCCAGTTTCTTTCTCTAGCGTTAATAATTCTTTATAAAGATTATCCCATTCATCATCAGAGATTATAGGATTATCTAAAGTATAGTAATATTCATTATAATAATTAAGTTCTTCAACTAACTGCTTTATTCTTTCTTCTTTATTCATAATTTAAAACCTTATTTTATAAGTTCAAGTGGTGCAAATGCAAGCGATAGATTTTTAACGCCAAATCCGCCAAAATCTATTTTAACAAATGTTATATCACCTATATTTTCTTTCTTTATTATAACACCAACACCAAATTTAGGGTGCTTAACCTTTGCCCCTTCTATATAATCTTTAAATTTATCATTGGTCTTAATTTTCTTTTCCATAAAAGCAAGTGCTGATGGTTTTGTGGCTTCAAACTTCTCTTCAGACTTCTTAGAGAAATTATTATCAAAGCCATAATGTTCTTCTTGCCTTCTAGAATTATATCCATGTCCGCCATTTCCCAAACCAGCATTTGCATATTTTGCATAGTATTTTGAATAGCCCCAAGTATCTGAAATAAACTTTTCTTTCGTTTCTCCGTTAGAAATTTTTGCTTCCTTTAAGAACCTGCTTTCAAGCGTACTTTCTCTGCAACCATATAAAAACCTAGTTTTTGCTTTGGTGATTATAACCTTCTTCCTTGCCCTAGTGATTGCCACATACATAAGCCTACGTTCTTCTTCAATATCTTCAATCTCTCCGCATCTTGCAAGCGGAAAAACATTCTCTTCAGCACCAACAATAAATACGTAATCAAATTCAAGGCCTTTGCTTGCGTGAACTGTGGAAACGCTAACTTTTGCTTCGGACTCGTCTTCATCAATGGAGTTTTGCAATGTTACACTTTCTAAATATGATGACACAGTGGCGTTTTCATTTAGGTTATCAAAAGTTGTAACAGACTGAAGCATTTGATCTATATTTCGCTTTCTATCTTCATTTTCTTCCGTGTCTTCAGAGTACATATCTTTAATATGCGTGGCATCAATCAAAGTTTTTACAAATTCAGTTAATGTGGATTTTTCAACTAATTCCTCAAGTTCATTTAATAGTTCTGAGAACGCTAAAAGTTTGGATTTTAAAGCGCTAGGCAAATCTTCCACTCTAATATTTGCCACCAAATCAAATAGGCTTATATTATGCATAATTGCATATTGAGCCATCTTATCTATTGAAGCATCGCCAATTCCACGTTTTGGAACATTTATAATTCTTAAAAAACTGATGTTATCTTTATGATTTACAATCACGCTTAAATAAGCCAAAATGTTCTTAATTTCTGCTCTTTCAAAGAACTTGAAAATTCCGCTTACTTTATATGGAATGTTGTAATTTAATAGTTTTTCTTCAAACAATCTAGATAGCGAACTTATTCGCATCAAAACGCCAATTTCATTTGGATTTACGCCATTATCTATCAAATTAGAGATTGTTTTTGCCACGTATTCGGCTTCTTCCTGCTCGTCATACGCCTTATAATATTCAATCTTATCGCCATCTTCATTTTCTGTGAATAGCGTTTTTTCAATACGTTCTTTATTATTCTTTATAAGTTCGTTTGCTGAAGCGATTATATTTTTAGAACTCCTATAATTTTGCTCCAATTTATAAACCTTAGCCCCAAAATCTTTAATGAAATTTTTAATGTTTTCAATATTTGCACCACGCCAACAATAAATGCATTGGTCTTCATCACCAACCACGAATATGTTTTTGTGATAGGACGCTAGCATCTTAACTAACTTATATTGAACTACGTTCGTGTCCTGGAACTCGTCCACCAATATGTATTGAAACTTTTTCTGATAATATTCCAAAACATCAGGACAATGCTCAAATAAGAATAAAGTTTTTGCCAAAAGGTCGTCAAAATCAAGAGCGTTATTTTCCTTCAATTTTGTTTCATATTCTTTATAAACTTTAAAAATTTCGTCCTTATTAGGGTCGTATTTTATATTCTCTGCATATTCTTCAGGGGTTAGCCCCATATTCTTTGCATTGGAGATATGCCATTCTATTTTACTTTTGAATTCCCCAACATTTATCTCTAAGCCCTTTAAAATTTGCTTTAAAAGTTTATCTTTATCGCTTTCATCATAAATTGTGAAATACTTAGTATAACCATCTAAATGATTAATCGCACTCCTTAAAATCCTAACGCACATAGCATGGAACGTGCTCACCCAAACATCTTTTGCAGTTGGAAGCATTTTTTCAATTCTCTCACGCATTTCATTTGTTGCCTTATTTGTGAAAGTGATAGCAATAATATTCTCTGGGTTCACATGTTTTTCTTCGATTATATAGCAAATCCTATGAGTTAGAAGCCTAGTCTTTCCGCTTCCTGCTCCAGCAGTTACTAAAATCGCACCTTCAGTGTCTTTTGCTATTTCTAATTGAGTTTTATTTAAATCGTTGATTGAAAACAAAATAGGTCTCCTTTTACATATACCTATTAATTATATCAAACAAAACAATTATTTCAAACTATTACAAAATAAAAAACACGAAATATTATCGTGCTTTAAATTTAATTCTTTATGCTATAAACTCTGCCGGCAACATGTTATTTTCATAAGCCTGTTTTACTCTATTATATTTCTCAGAAAGCCTTAACATATAAAGTTGTTTTTCATCATCGTTCAAGGTCTTATAATAATTCTTATCAGTAAGCGACCCAAGCCCTGCCAACTCATTCTCTTTTAATATTTCAACCACTTGCCTAATAAACTCCGGCTCGTCTGCAACAGATATACTTATAAACTCAGTTTTAGCAGTCAACTTCTTCATTGCTTTTGCGTTTTCAATAAAGTATGCACTAGCCTTGTTTGTTATAAACTTATCATTCAAACCCTCGCTATAATTTTTGTTTAACAATCTTTGTTTTGCAAGATTTGCCAATTGTTTTAATGCGTTATTTCTTTTCACCTTTCATTCTCCATATTTATTTTATTAGTATAATTTTAGCATAATCTAACAAAATACGATATTTATTCAACTTGAAAATTTTGGCTTGTTTTGTAATAAAATAGGAAGTTAAATAATTAAATGTTTAAAAAGGCAATATTTTGCGTGGAGTTTTAAAAAGAAAAAGCAAAGGGATTTCCTTTGCTCTAAAAAACTATTTTGCTTTTCTTGCTCTTTTAATAGCAGCCTTTTGTTTTTTCTTTCTCTTAACACTTGGCTTTTCATATTGTTCGTGCTTTCTTAAATCGCCTACGATACCATCTTTTTGGCATTTTCTCTTAAATCTTTTGATAGCACTTTCAACATTTTCGTTTTCACCAACTCTAACTGTTGACAACTTTATTCACCCACTTTCTTTTAAATATCAATAGTATTATAATGTTTTTTTTCAATTTGTCAATAAAAAAACTAAAAGTTTTCCTTAAAAAGGCAATTCTTCGCCTGCTAATATATGAATATGAACATGATCCACAGTCTGCCCTGCGTTTTTGCCTTGATTTATAATTAATCTATAGCCATCTTGAATTCCCAATTCTTCTTGCATTAAAGAAACTTTTTTCAAGCACTCACCCAAAAGCCTAGCAGTATCATCGCTCATATTATTTAGCCTTGGAAAATGGTCTTTCAAAACTAGCAAATAATGAATTTTCGCCTTAGGTTCAATATCTTTAAAGATAAACATGTTTTCATCTTCATAAACCTTGCTTGAAGGAATTTCACCCTTTATAATCTTACAAAAAATACACTTTTCATCTAACATAAAACTTCTCCTTTGATTCCAAGTTTAAATAATTCAGTTAATCTAACTTCAATTAAATCTCCGCTCTTTACTTTTGACTTATCTGCATAAACTTTTATGTAGTTATCTGTAAAGCCCACCATAAAATCATCTTCTTCATCTTCAAACAAAACTTTCTTAGTTTTGCCTAGCATGGACTGATTGAATGCAATTTCAAGTTCGTCAGAAACCTTTGTGAGTTTTGCCACTCTCTCTTTTTTAACAGACAAAGGCAAGTCTTTCATTTTACTGGCCACTGTTCCCGTTCGAACACTATATGGGAAAACATGGATTTTCCCAAAGCCAACAGTTTTTGCAAAACGAACTGTATTTTCAAACTCTTTCTCAGTTTCTGTTGGAAAACCAACGATTATATCTGTGGTTATATTTGCATCAGGGAAATATGACTTTATCAACTTGCATTTTTCTAGGAACTCTTCCGCTGTGTACTTTCTATTCATGGCTTTCAAAACTGATGTGTCGCCAGATTGCAAGGACAAATGAAAATGTGGTGCAAAGTTGGGAACTTGAATCAAAAGATCTAGAAGGT
Source organism: uncultured Clostridia bacterium (assembly GCA_934754335.1). GTDB lineage: Bacteria > Bacillota > Clostridia > Christensenellales > UBA1242 > UBA11490. The sequence goes on along the minus strand of CAKVHY010000002.1, from coordinate 131,147 downwards.
CTTTTGTTATGATATTCGCTTCAAAACTTCCAAGCCTAATTCGCGAAGGAAGGTCTTTTAATGAATAGATAAGTTTACCAAGAGCGGATTCTCCATTTACCTTATAATCGCTAATATCAATCCCCACAAGCACAATTTCCTTGCTGGTTTCAGATAAAATCTTAGCCTCTTTTATTAAACTCTCCAAATCTCTACTTCTGCTTCTTCCCCTAAGATAAGGGATTATGCAATAAGAGCAAAATCTATCGCAACCATCTTGAACTTTTATATATGCCCTAGTGCTAGAAATATATGGATTAGACAACTTCTCATAGTTTTTTTCTTGGTCAAACTTAATAAAACCGCCATTTTGAATAACGCTTAAGATTGTTTCTTTATTAACGTTTCCAATGCCACCAAAAGCACCTTTATCTTCAAATTGCTTTAGATTATGTTCGCTAGCACAACCGCAAACGATAATTTTAGCATTAGGATTTAATTCCTTAATCTTATGAAAAATTTGACGACTTTTCTTTTCGCCTTCGTTAGTAACGGCACAGGTATTCACCACATAGATATCTGCTTTTTCAAAATTACTTGTAACTAAATATCCATTTTCTTTTAAGATATTTGCCATGCAGTCACTTTCATATTTATTAACTTTGCAACCAAGAGTTAAAAAACAAACTTTTTCCAAAATATCTCCTAAATATATTCTTTTAATTCATACAAAACTAAGCCCGTTAAAAATATGCTGGCAGTTTCCGCTCTTAAAATCCTAGAGCCAAGACTTATAGATATGGCGTTAGTTAGTTTTGAGATGGCGGAAATCTCTTTATCTGAAAAACCACCTTCAGAGCCAATTATGATAGCAACATTGTCTGTTTCTTTCAATTCTTTTAAAGTGTCGTTTAAAGATTTAGAAGTTTCCTTTTCATTAGCAAAAATGACTTTATCAAAAGATTTTAAAGAATTTATCATTTCATCAAAACTTAAAGTTTTTTGAACTTTCAAAGGAATTGAACGCCTGCATTGTTTTATAGATTGATTAGCAATCTCTTGCAGTTTCCCCTGCTTATTCTTACTATCTTTGCTGGTTATAAACTCACTTTCAAAAGGAACAAGAGAAGTGGCTCCCAATTCGCTTAGTTTCTGAACAATAAGGCTCATATTGTCATTCTTAACAAGGGCTTGAAAAACTGTTAAATTAACTTTAGGATTAGACAAACAAACTTGTTTTTCCAGAACCAAAGCATAAGTTTGAGATTTTTCTATCTTTTGAATTTCGCACAAATAAACAAACTCATCTAGTCCAACGCACTCAATTTTATCGCCAACATTTAGCCTTAAAACATTTTTTAAATGGTTATGCTCTGAATCTTTAATCAAAGCATAACCATCTTTTAATTCATAACATAAAAATCTTTTCATAATCTTCCTATTGCTTTTTCCACTCTATTTAAAGTGTCTTTAGCAATTTTTCTAACTTCTATAGCACTCTTTTCAAAAATCTTGTCAATGATTTCAGGATGAGAAATATAATAATCGTATTTTTCTCTCATAGGAGAAATAACTGAGTTTATAAGTTCAAAAGTTTGCTTTTTAACTTCACCCCAACCTATTCCCTTTGCAAATTTTGCTTCCATTTCTTTAATTTGCTCAGGATTAGCGAATAAACTATAGATTTTAAAGATTGAGCAATCAGTACTCTTTGGTTCGTCCACAGGAGTGCTATCTGTTACAATTCTATTTATAATTTTCTTCAACTCATTTTCAGGACAAAACATTGGAATTACGTTGCCATAACTTTTGCTCATTTTTCGTCCGTCCGTTCCCACAATTGTTCCAACGCTCTTAGAGATCAATTCATCAGGCATAACAAAAGTTTCGCCATAATTTGAATTAAACATTCTGGCAATTTCTTTTGCAATCTCAACGTGTTGTTTTTGATCAAGACCAACAGGAACAAGGTTTGAGTTCATAAGCAAAATATCTGCAGCCATTAAAATTGGATAGTTATAAAGCCCCATATTAACGCCAGCATCAGGATCAGAACCATTTTGAAGGTTATTTTCCACCATGGCTTTATATGCATGTGCCCTGTTCATAAGCCCCTTTGGAGTTACGTTAGATAGAATCCAATTAAGTTTAAAAACTTCTTCAATATCTGATTGCCTATAGAATAAAACCTTGTTTGGATCTAGTCCACAAGCAAGCCAACAAGCCGATGCGTCATAACAAGTTTGCTTAAATTGTTTTGCATCTTTCATTATGTTTAATGCGTGATAATCGGCTAAGAAAAATAAACACTTTGTGTCTTGAGCCTTACTTAATTCGATGGCAGGTTTGATAGCACCAAAATAATTGCCAATATGTACCCTACCGGTTGGCTTAATGCCAGTTAAAACTATCTTTTCCATAATACTTCTCCATTATATAAATATAATTGTAATTATTTTTAATATAAATGTCAATAAAAAGACCATTTAAATTAAAACGAACTTTCCAATTTTAATCTATCAAAAAAAACAACCTGAAATCAATTCAAGTTGTTTTTTTTGGTGTGTTATAAATTGTTCATATCTTTCTTATATTGTTTAAATCTAGCAAAATCCGTTTCATCAAAATTGTTGCCAAGTTCTGTTAACAATTGTTTCTCTTGCTTATTCAAAGACTTTGGCATCTCGCCAATCACCGTTACAAGCAAGTCACCATAACTGCTTCTATTTAGCATCTTAACACCTTTACCTTTAAGTTTGAAAATGGTGTTATTTTGAGTAAGTTCTGGAATTTTGATTGTTGTTTTTCCATCAACAGTTGGGATTTCAACCGAACCGCCTGTTAATAACGTTGTGAAAGGAACGTAAACTTTAAGTTTTAAATCATAGCCTTCTCTTACCAACAATTTATGACTAGCAATATTAACAATTATATGCAAATCGCCATTTGCTCCGCCTCTAACACCCGCATTACCGCCACCACGAATGGTTATAACCTGATGGTTATCTATGCCTGCAGGGATATTAAACGAAACATCTTTATTCATTTTACTAGAACCAGCACCACCGCAATAAGCACATTTTTCTTTGATTACTTTACCTGTACCATTACAACTCTTGCAAGGGCCTGTTCTAACCACTCTTCCAAACATTGAGTTTTCAGTGTACCTAACCACACCTGTTCCGCCACATTCACGACATTCTGAATATTCAGTACCATTCTTTGCGCCAGTACCATGGCAATGTGAACAAGTTTCAACTCTTGGAATATTTATGGTTTTCTTACAACCAAGCACAGCATCTTTAAAGGATAGATTTATTTGAACTTGAATGTCCTCACCCTGAATTGCACCCTGAGTTCTAGCCTTTCCGCTACCAAAAGCACCACCAAACATGCTAGAGAACAAATCATCAAAGCCATCGAAACTAAATCCGCCAAAGTTTCCGCTAAAACCGCCACCATTACCACCGGCTCCGCCAAAGAAATCGTTTGGATTTCCGCTGGCAGAACCAAATTGGTCATAGTTACTTCTCTTAGTTTTATCCGACAAAACCTCGTATGCTTCATTTATTTCTTTAAACTTTTCAGCAGCATCTGGTTCTTTATTAAGATCTGGGTGGTATTTCTTTGCAAGTTTACGATAAGCACTTTTAATCTCATCATCACTTGCAGTTTTCTCCACTCCTAAAGTTTTATAATAATCCTGTGCCATAATTAACCTTATTTATTATTTTTATCTTCTTCAATTATAACATCTTCATCTTTAACGGTTTCAGCATTTGCATCACTAGCATTTTGTGCTTTATTTGCTTCTGCTGCTTGTTGATAAAGTTTTGTTATAACTCCTTCGTTTTCTTTGCTCAAAGTTTCAATCGCTTTTCTCAAATCATCGATATTATCTGTTTCCATATCTTTCTTTGCTTTTTCGATTGCTTTTTCTAATTTTTCTTTATCTTCAGCGCTAATCTTATCGCCATTATCTTTAAGCATCTTTTCAAGAGCAAAGATTAAGTTTTCGCCTTCATTCTTAGTTTGAACTAATTCTTTTCTCTTTTTATCTTCTTCAGCATGTGCTTCCGCTTCCTTAACTGCTTTATCTATATCTTTTTCACTTAAGTTTGAAGAAGCAGTGATTGTGATATTTTGTTGTTTACCAGTACCTAAATCTTTTGCACTAACTGAAACAATACCATTTGCATCAATATCAAAAGTAACTTCAATTTGTGGAATTCCCCTTGGAGCAGGTGGAATATCATTTAATTGGAATCTACCTAAAGTTTTGTTATCGGCAGCAAACTCTCTTTCACCTTGCAATACGTGAATATCAACACCTGGTTGATTATCAACTGCAGTACTAAATATTTGACTCTTCTTTGTAGGAATAGTTGTATTTCTTTCGATTAACTTAGTAAATACACCACCTAAAGTTTCAATACCTAGAGAAAGCGGAGTTACATCTAGAAGCAATACATCTTTAACATCGCCTGATAGTACGCCACCTTGAATAGCAGCACCAATAGCAACGCATTCATCTGGGTTAATTCCCTTGTATGGGTCTTTACCTGTTTCTTTCTTAACAGCGGCTTCAACAGCAGGAATTCTTGTTGAACCACCAACTAGCAATACTTTATTAATATCTGCATAACTTAACTTAGCATCTTTTAAGCAAGATTGCATTTTAGTGATAGTTTGAGCAACAAGGTCGCTAGTTAATTGGTCAAATTTTGCTCTTGAAAGTTCATATTCAAGATGCTTTGGACCAGTTGCATCAGCAGTAATGAATGGCAATGAAATAGTTGTTTTTGTAACAGCAGACAAGTCAATTTTTGCCTTTTCTGCGGCTTCTTTTAATCTTTGCATAGCAAGTTTATCACCGCTTAAATCAATACCATTTGTTTTCTTAAATTCTTCAACTAATAATTTAATGATTTCGTTATCAAAGTCATCACCACCAAGTCTGTTATTACCAGCAGTTGCTAAAACTTCAAATACGCCATCACCTATTTCCAAAATAGATACATCGAATGTACCACCACCAAGGTCATAAACCAAGATTTTTTGGTTCTTATTTTCGCCCTTATCTAGACCATATGCAAGCGCTGCAGCAGTTGGTTCGTTGATAATTCTTAAAACTTCCAATCCCGCAATCTTACCAGCATCTTTTGTGGCTTGTCTTTGAGAATCTGTGAAGTAAGCAGGAACTGTGATAACTGCTTGAGTTACCTTTGTACCTAAATAACTTTCAGCATCATTTTTTAATTTTGTTAAAATCATAGCAGAAATTTCTTGTGGAGAATATTCCTTACCATTAATCTTAACTCTTCTATCTGTACCCATATCTCTTTTGATTGAGATTACAGTGTTATCAGGATTTGCAACTGCTTGTCTTTTTGCAACCTGACCAACCAATCTTTCATCGCCTTTGAAAGCAACAACTGAAGGAGTGGTTCTATCACCTTCTGCGTTAGGGATAACTGTGGCATCGCCACCTTCCATAACAGCAACACAACTATTAGTTGTACCTAAATCTATACCAATAATTTTACTCATATTAAAATACCTTCCTTTTTATTTTTAAATTATTTGATTTTAAATAAATTAAACTTTTCCAAATTTCATTAACTTAATTTATTTATCTTAACAACGCTTGGTCTAATAAGTTTATCTTTTAGAACAAACCCTGCCTGATATTCTTCCAATACTGTTTGATCTGGATAATCTTCATTATGCTCAGTTAAAACAGCATTATGGAAGTTTGGGTCAAACAAATTGCCAAGGCAATCTATTTTTTCAACCCCAACATCATTTAAAGCCTTCATGATTTGGTTATAAATCAAATCAATTCCGCTCAAAACTGTTTCGTCTTTTATATTACTTTTTGCTTGTTGAAAACTATCTAGCGCTGGAAGCAACTTCGTGGTTAATGCCACGATCCCATTAGAATAACTAACGCTTGCCACTTCTGCATTTCTTTTTTTGTAGTTATCAAACTCAGCCTTCAATCTTTGAGCCAACTCCAAATATTCTGCTTCTCTATTTGGTTTTTCTATTGTCTCAGGTTTCTTTTCTGCATGATTTTCATTTGTATGGCAACAAGAACAATGTCCGTGTTCATGCTCATGATGATTATTTTTGTCCTTCATCATTGCCTCCTTTTTGTTCATTAATTTCATCTGTGATATATTTCAATACAGATGCAATTTTAGCATAATCCATTCGCTCAGGTCCAAGCACACCCACACTCGCCACAATTCCATTCGCTAAACTATAATTGGCTTTAATAATACTATAATCGCTAATCTCTTCATCTTTATTTTCATCACCAATTGAGAACACAATATTTGAATCAGTATTATCATCTATATTTTGGATTATATTTTTAATCTTTCCTTCATTTTCCAAAACGTTCAAAAACTTCTTAGCCGAATTTATATCTTTATACTCAGGAGCACTTAAAAGTTTGGTTGTGTTGCCCTTTTCTAAAATACTTGTTCCCTTCTCTGCAAATTCTTTCAACATATTTGTGATATTTAAGAAAAGTTCATCAAAGTATTTTATCTGTTCTTTAAACAATTTGTTATAGTAATCAAAATTATTTAGAACATCTTCAATTTTCTTATTTGCCAAGTTGTTTGTTAAAAACTTACTGGCATCTTTGCAATTTTTCTCTGTAATTTCGCTATTTATTTTAAATGTGTTGTTTATAATTCCCGCATTGGTTTGCATTAAAACTAACGCATCACCAGTAATTAAAGGAATTATATTAATGGCATTGATTGTGATATCTCTATAACCTTTTAGGCTAACAAATGTTGGATATTCCACAATCTCATTAATCTTTTTTGCCAGGTCGTCCAAAACTTCTAACAGAAACGAACTTCTTTTTGTAAACTTATTTTCAACCTTCTCAATATCTTTTTTATCAAAGACTTTTCCTTCAATTATACTATTAACAAAATATCTATAAGCCTTTGTGGTTGGAATTCTTCCACCGGAAGTGTGCAATTGCTTTAAAAATCCCATCTCTTCTAAAGCATTTAATTCGTTTCTTAAGGTTGCACTACTAAGTGTGCTAAAATAATTAACCTGCACCTTTTCACTTGTTATCGGCAACGCATTCTCTATATAACTTTCAACAGTGGTTAAAAGTAACTGCCGTTTTCTATCTGATAATTGGATTTCTTCTTTCATAATCTCCCTTTTATTTTGCCATCTTTTTAGAACAACAATTTAAAATTTAGCAGAATAATTTTTTAATTGTTAGCACTCTCTATCTTCAAGTGCTAACGCAATTATATTCTAATTATATGATAATGTCAACTGTTTTATGCTAATTTTTTAAAAAATTTTTAAAATTTTTGGCGAAACTTAAAATAATATGATAATTAATATTCTAATATAATTTATATATATAAATAAAAAAAAGCCCGACTTTAAAAGCCGAGCAAATTTATTACATTGTTTTATCTGTTTTATCAAAGATGCAATCCCCAACAACTTTGAAGAATGACATCTTCTCGCTATTTCGTTCATCAATAAGTCCAAATTCATCTTCTCCTGTGATGCAAGGAATTTCATTTGGCATACACCAATAAACGCAACCATTTTCATTAAAGATGCCTCTGCGATAATCTAATTCCAAAGGTTGAGATTTGCCCACTTCAAAATTGAAATCGTTTAGTGCCATTTGACCAATTGCTAGCCCAATATGTGGAGTCAAATTCTTATCTATTATATCTTCATATTTCGTTTGTGGAAGAACTCCAACTAATACTTCTTCAGTTTCGTTTGTTTTTGCATTTTCTTTTAATCTTGTAAAAGCCACATATGTTCTTTCAAGGAAATAATGTTCACCATTATTTGCAACAATATTGCCTAAAAAACTAGTTAGATATGCCCTTTTTTCACCAGTATCTCGAAACATAAAGGCGCTTGTAATAACATAATGGCCAGCACCACTTTCAGCCAAATCTTTGATAATTTTTCTGTTTGTTTTAGTGTCTTCTAAAACACCATCAACAGGAACGCCATCATAAGTGGCAATAACCTTATTATCTGTTAATTTCTCCATTAAATCTTTAAAACTCATATTTTTCCCTCTTCAAATATTATTTATTATATAAGTATAACATATATAAAATCAAATTTCAACCCCTAAATCAGATCTAGAATAATCTCATTTAACACATAAAAACCTTTATCTGTAACTCTTAACTGCTCTTCATTATATTCAATTAACTCAAGGCTTGAAAGTTCGTCCAGTTTTTCCTTTCTTGACCTAATAAAATCTTTCTTTATCAACTCATTAAGAGTTCTTATTTCCACGCCTTTTTCCATTCTAAGTCCCAGCATCAATGTTTCTTCAAACGCATCAATGTTAGAAATCTTTTCTCTAAATTCTTCCTTTATTTTGCCATTTTTTACAGATTTTATATATGCATCGATATCGCAAACATTGCCATATCTAAAGCCATTAACAAAACCATTCGCACCCGCACCAAGCCCTAAATACTCATGCCTATTCCAGCAATTAACATTATGTTTACACTCATAACCACTTTTAGCAAAATTGCTAACCTCATATCTATTAAAACCATATTTTTTTAGAATTTTAACCGCTTTTGCATACATTTTTACAGCACAATCTTCATTAGGTAATTTAATCTTTTTATTTTCAACCAACTCATATAGCGGTGTGCCTTCTTCTAATATTAGTGAATAGCAACTAATATGCGTGCAATTTTGTTTTGTAACCAACTTTATAGACCTTTTTATATCTTTTATTTTCTGCCCCGGCAAGGCTATCATCAAATCGGTGTTTATGTTATCAAAACCCGCTTCCCTTAGCACTTTTATCGCATTTATATAATCTTTTAAAGTATGGCTTCTTCCGATCAATTTTAGTATTTTATCGTTTGCTGATTGAAGCCCGATGCTTAATCTATTTATTTCCGCCTTTTTCCATATTTCGGCCTTTTCCTTTGTTATCGTATTAGGATTTGCTTCCATAGAGATTTCAGCATCTTCATCAACCATAAAGTTATCTCTAACAGTTTCTAAGATGCTTAGAATATCTTGACCTTTTAAAATACTTGGAGTTCCGCCACCGATATAGATTGTGTCCAATACAAATGATTTATCCGATTTCAAACAAATTTCTTTTTTAAGCGCCAACAAATAATCCGTATGCAAGTTTTCTTTCCCCGCATACGAATTAAATGAACAATATTTGCATTTTGTAACACAAAATGGAATGTGAATATATAGCCCTTTTTTCAAGATTTAAATCCTATTAATCTATTTTTAGAATGCTCATGAATGCTTCACTTGGGATTTCAACTGAGCCTATCTGACGCATTCTCTTCTTTCCTTTTTTCTGTTTTTCAAGCAACTTTTTCTTTCTTGTAACGTCTCCGCCATAACATTTAGCAAGCACGTCTTTTCTCATAGCCTTAACAGTTTCTCTGGCAATAACCTTGCTTCCCACCGCTGCTTGAATTGGAATTTCAAATAATTGTCTTGGAATAACTTCCTTTAGTTTTTCGCAAATTGCTCTGCCCCTTTGATATGCTTTATCTTTATGCACGATTAGGCTTAGCGCATCGCAAACATCTCCATTTAATAGCACATCTAGTTTCACAAGTGAACTTGTTTCATAGCCAACAATTTCATAATCCATGCTAGCATAACCATGCGAACAGGATTTTAATTGGTCAAAGAAATCAAAAATAATTTCGTTTAGCGGAACTTTATAAATAAGTTGGCAACGAGTGGCATCTAAATACTGCAAATCTAGATGAATACCACGTTTTTCTTGGCAAAGTTTCATAAGTTCGCCAACATACTCAGGTGGGGTAAACATTTCCACCTTCACCATTGGTTCTTTGATTTCTGCAATAGTGGCTGGATTTGGCAAGTCTGCTGGGTTTGAAACCACAATCATTTCTCCGTTTGTTTTATAAACTTCATAACTAACAGTTGGAGCGGTTGTAATTAAATCAAGATTAAATTCTCTTTCCAAACGCTCTTGTATAATTTCCATGTGCAAAAGCCCTAAAAATCCGCATCTAAAGCCAAAACCAAGGGCTTGCGAAACTTCTGGGGTGTATTCCAAAGACGCATCATTCAATTTCAATTTTTCCAACGCTTCCTTTAAGTCGTCATATTGAGCACCGTCAACGCAGAATATTCCGCTAAACACCACTGGCTGAACTTCTTTATATCCCGGAAGCGGAGTTGTTGCTGGATTATCTACCTTTGTGATAGTATCGCCAACCTTAGTTTCGCTAACGTTTTTAATACTTGCAGAAATATATCCAACGTCTCCTGCCCTTAGAATTTCTGTTTCCGTTGGCTTTGGCGTAAAGATTCCAACTTCCACCACGTCATATTCCGCATTGGTTGTAAAAAATCTAATTCTATCGCCCTTTTTAACTGAACCATCAACAATTCGAACAAGTGAAACAGCACCTTTAAAGTTATCGTAGTAAGAATCAAAAATTAAAGCCTTCAATGGTGCATTTTCATCACCTTTTGGTGCTGGAATATATTCAATAACCTGCTTTAAAACTTCTTCAACGTTTGTGCCATCTTTAGCACTAACTGCGGGTGCAATATCTGCAGGAATCCCAATAACATCTTCAATTTCCTTTCTAGTTCTATCTATATCCGCACTAGGCAAGTCGATTTTATTTATAACTGGCAAAATCTCAAGGTTATTATCTAACGCCAAATAAACATTTGCCAAAGTTTGTGCTTCCACACCTTGAGTGGCATCAACAATAAGCACCGCACCTTCGCAAGCGGCAAGAGATCTTGAAACCTCATAAGTGAAATCCACATGTCCGGGAGTATCAATCAAATTTAAAGTATACTCTTCACCTTTATAGTTATATTTCATCGTGGTTGGGGTCAATTTAATAGTAATTCCCCTTTCCCTTTCAATATCCATGCTATCTAGAATTTGCGCTTCCATATCTCGTTTAGCAACAGTGTTTGTGATCTCCAAAAGCCTATCTGCAAGAGTACTCTTGCCATGGTCGATATGTGCAACTATGCAAAAATTTCTAATCTTGTCTAATCTATCCAAAGCCATAATCTCCTATTATATCTTACATAGTAATGATAACATAATTTTGTAAAAAATAAATGTTTTTAATTAAAAAAACTCAAAAAACATGCTCAAAACCCCTGTCTTTTTATATAAATTTTAAATTTGCCAATAAAAACATTAGTGTTTTCAAAAATAATATGCTATTATATCTATAAGTAAGAGTATTACATTGTTTTTTATTACACACTAAAATTCAATTAAAAGTTTGCTGACGTATGTCAGTTGAGAGATATATATGAGAACAAAAAAAATAAATGTTTTAGAAACATTATCTAAGAATAATATAAACCTAACAGCCGATAAATCTAACTACGCCCACACACGAAATTTTGAAGAACTTAAAAATGTTTTTGGAGTTTTGTCTAAAGCCAGATTGTTAGATTTTTTTCGTTTTGACCCAAACTATTTAAACATAATGCAAAATACATGGTTGCTTGAAGCACCTATTTCTAAATATGGGGTTTTTGACGCAAAAGAAGATGTGCCAAATACTCTCCCTGCTTTTCAAAAGGCGATTGATAAAAAGTTTACATTGCTTATTCCTGTACAAATTTTGAAGGACGGAAACTTGGTTTGTTTTAAAGAAAAAACACTAGGTTCTTTAACTAATGAAAATGGATATATTGCAAACTTTGATTATAGTGAATTGAAAAAGATTAAGTTAAATAGCGACGGATTGAATGTGCCCCTGCTAAAAGATGTTTTGGATTTGGTGGCGGGAAAAGTTCCTGTAATTATTGAAATCATGAACGAATCTGTTGGAAAAATGGAAGAAGCATTATTAAAAGAATTGCTAGAATATATTGAAAAATATAATTGTTATAGCCAAATTGCTCTTTTATCTATGAATCCATATTCCCTAGAATGGTTTTATCGCCATGCTCCTTATTTTACAAGGATTATTAAAGGTTGCTATTTCGATGGAGTTAGATATTATGCTTCAATTCCAACTAAGAAATTAAAGAAGTTAAAATATGCAAATAAAGTGGCTCATGCAGATTTCATTGCATATAATTCTAAGAACCTTCCAAACCCATATATTCAGAAACATAAGCCTTATGGAATAATTGCTTATGGAGTAACTGACCAAAACGAATATAAGGAAATATTGGAATTTTCAGATAACATTATATTCTCTAATTTCGAACCTCAAATTTAATAAAAAAGTAAAAAACATATTGATTATTCAATATGTTTTCTTTTTTAATCTTTGTTATATATAACTCTTCTGCAATGTTCGCATTGAGTTACATTATTCGTTTTTAATTTATCTAAAGTGGAAGAAGGAATTTCCATTCTGCATCCACCACAACATTTATTTACAACTGGAACTAAAATTGGGAAAATTCCGTCATTTCTTAGAGTTTTATACTTTGCCATAATTTCAGGGTTTATTTCTTTCTCCAAACTCTTTAATTTTGTTTCAATTTCAGTTAGTTTTGGTTGCATTTCCATCTTTTTTGCTTCAAACTTTTCTTTTGCTTCTCTATGTTTTGCTCTTGCCTTTCCAGCGTTATTTTTAGCCACTTCAAATTCCTTAAGTTTTTCATTAATTTTAGTAACTAAAATATTTATGTTTCTTTCAATCATGAAAAGTTCTGAACTCAAAGCATTAACTCTTTTTAAGCATTCGCCAAGTTCGTCTTTAGTCATGTTTCCAACTTGAGTTTTGATTAAGTTATTAACATTATCTGTGTTGGTTTCATAGGCCTTCTTTAGGCTTAAGTATTCATCTAGCAATGATTTAGAGGAATTTTCTAATTGCACGCTTTTATTTTGTGCATCTTTAACAAAGGCAATCATTTTATTCATTATTGCCTTTTCTTCAATATTGTTCATTCCCCTTTCTAATTTAATTCTTTCTGCATCAACTTTCTGATATTCTAATATTTTATTCATTATCATTCCTCTTTAACTTGCTTATCTTATTTTTTATAATCTCTAATTCTTTCTTAAATCCAAAATTTTCTGTTTTCTCAAGAATTGAATTTAACTTATTTAACCTATAATCCAAATACTTTTCATAATCATCTTTTATTAAAATATCTGGACTTAAAATCAAATCTTTTTCTTCCCTTTCATCTTTTCCTATTGAACACTTTAAAATAGTATAAAACTTTCCATCTAAAACGATATAATCCTTATCTATTCTAAATCCATTATCAACTAAGTATTTTTTTAGATTAATTTCATTGTGTTGTGGCGCTAAAATATATTCTTTAAATCTTAAACTTGAATTTTTTAGAATGTTTATAATTTCGTCTGCACCCATTCCCGCTATAACAATGGTTTCAATATTATCTGAACTATTTATAGTTTCTAGCCCATCGCCCACTCGCATATCAAAATTGGTTATATTCAAACTCTCCAAAAGTTCTTTTGCTTTTAATGCACTAGGTTTGCTTATATCTGAAACGATTGCATATTTAATTTTGCCATCTAGGAAACCTTTGGCTATCACCTTTCCATGGTCGCAACCAATATCTGCCACTCGCTCAAAACTAATCAACTTGCAAATCTCTAGCAACCTTTTAGATAAATTAATCTTCATAATAATCCTGCAATTTTTTGCTTCTATTTGGATTTCTTAACTTTCTTAATGCTTTTGCTTCAATCTGACGGATTCTTTCTCTTGTAACGTTAAATTCTCTGCCAACTTCTTCCAAAGTTCTTGGGTGACTATCATCTAAGCCATATCTCATTCTAATAACTTTCTGCTCTCTTGGAGTTAAAGTGCTTAAAACTGCCATAAGTTGAACTTTCAATAAGCCTTGAGTGGCGTCTTCAATCGGAGATTTAATAGTTTCATCTTCAACGAAATCGGAAATTCTGCTTTCTTCTTCTTCACCAACTGGGCTTTCCAAAGAAACTGGGTCTTGAGCAATTTTTTGGATTTCGCAAACTCTTTGCTCTGTGATTCCCATCTTTTCAGCGATTTCAGCATTTGATGGATCTCTGCCAAGTTCTTGCATCAATTGTTTTGAAACCCTAGAAAGTTTGTGAATTGTTTCAACCATATGAACTGGGATTCTTATAGTTCTTGCCTGATCCGCAATGGCTCTAGTGATAGATTGTCTAATCCACCAAGTGGCGTAGGTTGAGAATCTAAAGCCTTTAGTGTAATCAAACTTTTCAACAGCCTTTAAAAGCCCCATGTTTCCTTCTTGAATTAAATCTAGGAATTGCATATTGCTTCTATTAACATATTTTTTTGCTATAGAAACAACCAATTTTAGGTTCTTTTCGCTAAGTTCCTTTTTTGCCCTCTCATCACCATTAAGTATTCTTTTTGCAAGTTCAACTTCTTGTTCACTTGTTAAAAGTTGGGCTGTTCCAATATCTTTTAAATAAACCTTAACTGGGTCGTCCACCTTAACGCTTGAAATAATGTCTTTTAAATCTTCGTCTTTTACTAAGGCTGCATCAGTGCTTTCAATATTAACGCCTTGCTCGGTTAAGTAGTTGTTAATCTCTTCCATTTGGTCGTTTGATAATTCAAACTTCAACAACTTCTCACCAAGTTCATCTTCTGTAATTGCTCCTTCTTTAACAATTTGTTTTAAAATTGGAAGTATTTCTTCATCTATCTGTTCTAACATAATTAATCATTCCCTTTAATTTCTAATATTATCTTTTGCAACTCTTTAGATAATTCTCTTCGTTTATCTAAGTCACCTTCTAATGCAATTTGTTGCATTAATTCTTTTTGCTTAATTTCCAGTTCGGTTTTGAATAAATGCTTTAAGCAATCGTTATAATAATCCGCATTATCTTCACTGTCTAAGAAAACAAAGTTAATTATATCATCAATTGCCTTGTTGTTATTCATATCTTCAAACATATTGAATAATGAACCTATAATAAATGTTCTGTTATTAGCAGTTTCTTCTTCAATATAGTTGTAAACTTTAACATAATCTGGATTTTTTAGGGAGTTTACAATCCGTTTATCCAACTTTGCATACTCCTTTTTATGTAAAAGCGAAGCCATTACAAACTTCTCTGCTTTAATATTTGCATTCTCTCTTGTTGGTCTTGAAACTATCGGATCATCGTCTATTTTTTCAACCACTTGGGTGCTTGCATCCATATTCTCCATATCGCTTCTAAGAACTGAAATAGAGATATTGGACAAGTCCTTCACAAGATTTAAATAAATATCTTGCTCAGAACTAGAACCTAATGTTTTAATAACGTTTAAGCAATCCTGAACAAAGAATTTCTTTTCTTCAGGTTTCTTTAAGTTATATTTGTTGGCAAAATCATAAATCAAAAATTCCACCCAATATTTCGCATTTGCCACCATTTTTAAGAACTCGTCCTTCCCGTGATTTAAAACAAATTCATCAGGATCTTGAGAATCAGGCAAACTCATAACAAATACATTCAAACCAGCATTAACCAAGATTTC
The DNA here is from genome assembly GCA_934754335.1 of uncultured Clostridia bacterium. Lineage (GTDB taxonomy): Bacteria > Bacillota > Clostridia > Christensenellales > UBA1242 > UBA11490. The sequence goes on along the minus strand of CAKVHY010000002.1, from coordinate 115,644 downwards.
TAATGACCTAAGAGTTGCTTTTTTTCCAGCACCATCACCATCAAAACAAACAACCACTTTATCTGTAAAACGTTTCATCTCTTTAGCATGATATTGAGTTAAGGCAGTTCCCATGCAGGCGACTGCATTCTTAATCCCATTTTTATATAAAGATATAACGTCCATCTGCCCTTCAACGATTATAATTTCTTTTAGTTCGTTTTTGTTTTTTTGCTCTTTAATATGGTTTATGTTGTAAACACATCTGCTTTTATCAAAAACAACCGTTTGGGCTGTGTTTTTATACTTGGCAAAATCGGTCTTTTCCAAAACTCTTCCGCTAAAACCAACCACATCGCCATAACTATTAATAATTGGAAAGATAAGCCTTTTGCCATACATATCATAAACATTGCCATTCTTTCTTTCGCAAACTCCAGAGCCAATCATGTCGTCATAAGAATAACCCAAGGATTTTAGATAGTTCACAATCTCATACCAATCAAGACTATAGCCAATTCCAAAATCTTTAATGGTTTGAGAATCAAGACCTCTCTTTAAAATATATTCCTGAGCCACTTTTGCTTCTGGCAAACGAAGGTTTGTGTAAAAATGTCTGCCAGCATCTTTTAAAATTCTTAAATATAAATCTTTTTGCTTCTTTAAATATGCTAAGTTCTCATCATTTGTAATTGTTGGCAACTCCATATGAGCATTCTCTGCAAGCAACTTGCAAGCGTCGTAAAAATCTACAGATTCTATCTTTTGAACAAATCCAATAACATCTCCGCTCTCACCACAACCAAAGCAATGATAAAATTGCTCTGCATCGTTAACTGCAAAACTAGGGGTTTTCTCAAAATGAAACGGACAACAAGCCCAATTCAACTTGCCCTTCTTTTGCAATGTTACATATTTGGAAACAACAGAAACAATATCATTTCTTTCTTTAAGTTCCCTTATCCAATCACTTGAAAATCCACCGTTACCCAAATTTTTCTTCCTTTTAATAAGTTTCAAATTTATAATACGAACAATTTTTTAAAATTCCTTTTTATTTTTTAAAAAAATAGAAAAATCTCCCAGTTTTCTGAGAGATTTAATCCTTTAAAAAAGTTACTTATTTAAAACAAAAAAAGAGCACCCCAATAAGGACACTCTATTTTTATTTTATTATTTATTTCTGATAGCGGCTTGAGCAGCAGCAAGTCTTGCAATAGGAACTCTATAAGGAGAACAAGATACATAATCAAGACCAATCTTATGGCAGAACTCGATTGATGAAGGATCACCACCGTGTTCACCGCAGATACCGCAATGAAGATCTTTTCTTGTGCTTCTTCCAAGTTTAACGCTCATTTCCATTAACTTACCAACACCTGTGGTATCAAGTCTTGCAAATGGATCGCTCTCGAAAATTTTGTTTTTGTAATATGATGGTAAGAATTTACCAGCATCGTCACGGCTGAAACCAAATGTCATTTGAGTTAAATCGTTTGTACCAAAGCAGAAGAATTCTGCTTCTTTAGCAATCTCATCAGCAGTTAATGCTGCTCTTGGGATTTCAATCATTGTACCAACAAGGTATTTCAAATTAGATTTTGCATCAGCGATAACCTTATCAGCAGTTTCAACAACTATTTTCTTAACGAATTGAAGTTCTTTAATATCGCCAATAAGTGGAATCATAATCTCTGGAACAACGTTCCAATCTTTATGTCTGTTTTGAACATTAATTGCAGCCTTAATAACCGCTTTAGTTTGCATAACAGCAATTTCTGGATAAGTAACTGCAAGTCTGCAACCACGGTGACCCATCATAGGGTTTGTTTCATGAAGGTCAACAATATATTGTTTAATTTGTTCAACAGTTTTGCCCTTTGCTTTAGCAAGTGCTTTAATATCTGCTTCTTCAGTTGGAACGAATTCATGAAGAGGTGGATCTAAGTAACGAATAGTTACTGAATGACCTTGTAGTGCTTCGAACAAGCCTTCAAAGTCTTCTTGTTGCATAGGTTCAATTTTATTTAATGCAACTTCTCTTTCTTCAACTGTATCAGAGCAAATCATTTCTCTGAATGCACCAATTCTTGCTGGGTCAAAGAACATATGCTCAGTTCTGCACAAACCAATACCTTCAGCACCAAGTTCGGCAGCACGTTTTGCATCAGCAGGAGTATCAGCATTAGTTTTAACGCCTAACTTCTTATATTTATCTGCAAGTTTCATAATACGTCCGAAATAACCGCTATTTGGGTCTGCAGCAACAGTTTTGATTTCGCAATCATAAATATTACCAGTAGAACCATCTAGAGATAGGCTATCACCTTCATGGAAAGTTTTTCCAGCAAGAGTGAAGCATTTATTTTCTTCGTCCATTTTAATATCGCCACAACCAGAAACGCAACAAGTTCCCATACCTCTTGCAACAACCGCTGCGTGAGAAGTTTGACCGCCACGAACTGTTAAGATACCTTGAGCATATTTCATACCTTCAATATCTTCTGGGCTAGTTTCAAGTCTTACAAGAACAACTCTTTCTTTGTTTTTACCATGAGCAACTGCATCTTCTGCTGTAAACACAATTTTACCTGTGGCAGCACCTGGAGAAGCAGCAATACCATGACCAACAACGTTATTCTTATCTGCTTTCTTTAATGCTTCTGCATCGAATGTTGGGTGAAGCAACATATCCAAAGTTTTAGCATCAATTTGCATTAATGCTTCTTCTTCTGTGATCATTCCTTCATCAATTAAATCACAAGCAATTCTGATCGCTGCTGCTGCAGTTCTCTTACCATTTCTTGTTTGAAGCATATATAATTTTTTATCTTCAATTGTGAATTCCATATCTTGCATATCTCTATAGTGATTTTCAAGAATATTGCAGATATCTAGGAATTGTTTATAAACATCAGGCATAACTTCGCTCATTTTAGCAATAGGCATTGGAGTTCTTACACCCGCAACAACGTCCTCACCTTGAGCATTCATTAAGAATTCACCCATTAAGCCTTTTTCACCAGTTGCAGGATTACGAGTGAACGCAACACCTGTACCAGAAGTTTCACCCATATTACCAAACGCCATCATTTGAACGTTAACTGCTGTACCCCAACTATATGGAATATCATGGTCCATACGATAGACATTTGCTCTAGGATTATCCCAAGAACGGAATACTGCTTTGATTGCTTCAAATAATTGTTCTTTTGGATCAGATGGGAAATCTTTTCCTAATTGATTTTTATATTCTGCTTTGAATTCATTAGCAAGTTCTTTTAAATCTTCTGCAGTTAGATCAACGTCGAAAACAACATGTTTTCTTTCTTTCATTTGGTCGATAAGTTTTTCAAAATATTTCTTACCAACTTCCATAACAACGTCTGAGAACATTTGAATAAATCTTCTATAGCAGTCCCAAGCCCATCTTGGATTTCCAGATTTCTTTGCGATAACTTCAACAACTTCTTCATTTAAACCAAGGTTTAGAATTGTATCCATCATACCAGGCATTGATGCTCTAGCACCAGAACGAACAGAAACTAACAATGGGTTTTCTTTATCACCAAATTTTTTGCCAGTGATTTCTTCCATTTTAACAATTGCATCCATAATTTGTGCTTGGATTTCTGGGTTGATTTGTTTGCCATCTTCGTAGTATTTAGTACATGCCTCAGTTGAAATAGTAAAACCTTGAGGAACAGGAAGCCCTAGGTTTGTCATTTCAGCAAGGTTAGCACCCTTACCACCTAGCAAATTTCTCATACCAGCATTGCCTTCTTTGAATAAGTAAACGTATTTATTTGCCATATTTTTTCTCCTATTAAAAATTTCAACCCTTTCATTATAACCCAACCAATGCTAAAAAACAACTATTTTAAAGGATTTTTTTAAAGTAATTGGAATTTGCATGTAATTTTTGTTATTTTTTCATTCTTAAATTTTAATTTAACCTTTTAACACGCTAAGACTACGAAATATTAAATATAATATTGAACAATAGCAAAAAAAGAATAGAAAAATTTCTACTCTTTTAAGCCACATTCCAATTAATATTCAATTGCCCTGTTTCTGAATAATAATTCCAATAAGTTCCCCATGAAGTAGGCTTACTCGCTCTTTGACAATTAATCATCAGATTAGAAGTACAATTATTAAATGGTGAATCTCCATATGTTGATGCCACAATTGTTTCCACCGAACTTGGAATATAAACGCTTGTTAAAGCCGTACAACCTAGGAATGCTTGTTGGTTTATTGTATTAACTTTATTTGGAAGAGATAGCGATGTAAGTTTAACGCAACCAGCAAATGCACCCGCGCCAATAATTTCTAAATTGGAGCCAAGAGTAAGATTTGCTAAAAGTTTACAATTATTTAATGCATAACTTCCAATTGATTTACAACCAAACCCTGTTGAGAATGTTGCGATTCTTGAGCAATTTTGAAATGCATAATTTCCTATAGATTGAATTGAATCTGGAAGCACAACTGATGTCAACCCAGAACAATATCTAAACGCATAATTTCCTATAATTTCAACATTGTTAGGAATAGTAATACTTGTTAATTTATTACAGTTATAGAAACAATAATCATCCAGTTTATAAACCGACTTGGGAATTATAGTGTTCCGACAGCCTAACACAAGCGTATTACTCCCTTTATATACTATTGCATTACAATTATCTCTACTATCATAAACAGCATTACCTTCTTCAACTACTATACTGATTAATGATGTGTTTGTTGAAAAAGAATCGCCTTTAAGACTTGTAACACTACTAGGAATAAGTAAAGTTGTTAATTTATTGCAATTATAAAAACTATGACTTCCAATTTTTGTAACACCATTTGGAATAGTTAAACTTGTCAAACCCGTGCAACCATAGAAAACATTAGCAGAAATAAGTTTAACAGAATTTGGCAACACAACAGATTGCATACCCGTGCAACCTTGAAATGCGTTTGCACTAATACTTGTTAAACTACTTGGAAATGTAATTGCAGTTATTTCTTTGCAATTTTTGAAGGCGTTGTTTGCGATGTTCACCACCTTCATACCATTGACCATATTAGGAATTACTATTTCACCTGTTGGACTATTGGCTGTAACATAACAAGTTCCATCACTATTTGCATTAAATGTTAATCCCGAAGTTGACGCAGTTTTACAATATAACGATAAAAGTGAAGTTTCTTTTAATTGGCTATTTAAATGGTCTTCATCAACAACTTTTGTCAAATTTTCATCAAAAAACCAACCAGTTGAAACTTCAGGTTCTATTGAACTTAAATAATCTCCCAGCGAAACACTTCCCAAACTATTTGAAGGGATTTCGCCAGAACTTGCACCGTCAACATTTGTTGTAACAGTTGGATTTGAAACCGTTGCCACACTGAAATCAAATCTTACGTCAACTCTAAAATCTGGTTGTAAATTATAATCCGCATTTATATCGCCAACGCCACCACTTGCCATAGATATTCGAACCAAATATTCAAAAGTATCTCCAGCCTGTAAATTATAACCACTAGAACCATTTGCCAAATCTAAGATAGATTCGTTATCAACCATCGATAACAACTCCACTTTAGGAGTATGGTCTCCATGACCTGTACCAGCCTCCTCCATTTCCAAAGGATGCTCTGTAACTTTAATGTTAAGCGGAGTTAAACTTTTATTTTGTATACAATATTTAAATATTATAGCAGAAGGATTGTTCACCCCATCGTCTGTGGAATCCTTAAAGTTACAACTTAGATCGCCTAAGATATTGGCATTTGAGTTTGTAGTGCTAGGCGATATTCTAACTTTATCTATAGATTTTGCATTATCTCCGCCAGTAGCAGTCGCCCAAAATTCCAAATCCACTCCTGCCTGTGCAGTCCATGAAACATGGGCATTTATTCCCACATTTCCAGATATAGCAGCATATATTACAACTATCATAACCGCCATAACTAAAGTTACAGCAATAAGCATTGAAACAATTTTTACACTTTTTCTCATTATATATCCTTTAAATAATTATTTCTTGTATATTATTCCAAAATAAAAATCAAATGTCAAATCATTTATATAAATAAAAAAGGATCAATAAATAATCCTTTTTAATTCATAATTAAGCAAATCAAACAATGTGGTTAGAACATCGTCATTATATTTAAAATTTTCAATTTCTTCAAAATCCACCATTTGAATTTGTTTTAAAGCATTAAAAGTTTCACAATTCAAAAATTGCTTTCCGCCACACTCTATGCAACTAAACTCACCAGTAATATTATCAAAATAAACGCCATCAACCAGTTTCTTTCCGCACGTAATACAATTATTTGTATTTAACCCGAATCCAAGTGAATTTAAAAATTCTAATATGAATTTAATTACAACTAATTTATCATCAGTCTTTGAATAAGTTAATAGGTTCAGTGAATTTAATAGAGTTAAGAATAATTTAGGGTTAACAATGCCCTTTTTAAGGGCTTTATTACAAACTTTCAGCATGCTTGCCCCACGCATAAATTTATCGTAATCGGTGGTCAAATCATAAAACGATTCAATTAAATCCACTTGTGTAATCGTATAAAATTCGTTAGTTTTAACCAACTCAAATTGTGCAAAACAAAAAGGTTGGCTGGCAAATTTCAACTTAGATTTTGCCAGTTTAACCCCTTTTAAAATTCCATTGATTTTTCCTTGTTCTAGCGTAAAAATTGTATCAATTTTATCTTTATCTTTATGGTCGCTAGAACTTAGCACAATGCCCTTAACACGCAATTCTTCCAATTAGTTTAATTCTCCCAAATCGCCATACAAATTATTAACAAAAGAACCATTTTCTCGCCAATCTTCCCTAACCTTAACAAACAAATCTAGCGAAACTCGCTTGCCTAGCAACTTCTCAATCTCAAGCCTGCTCTTAGTTCCAATCTCTTTTAGCATTTGACCTTTAGCCCCAATAATAATTTGCTTATGACTTTGTTTTTCACAAATAATATTTGCAGATATCACCGCCACTTCTTTTTTCTCTTTAAAACTAACGATTTCCACCGCCACGCCATGCGGGATTTCATCATTTAATTTCCAAAGTATTTTTTCACGAATTATTTCACTAACCATGAATTTAACGGACTTATCTGTATAACTATCTTCATCAAAATATCTTTCACCTTCTGGCAACTTTTCTTTAATTTTTTCAAGCAAAACATCTATGTTTTTTCCATTAAATGATGATAACGGAATAATATCTTTTATATTCTTTAAATCGTTAAACACAGCCAACTGTGGATACAACTTATTAAAAGTTGTGTCGTCTATCTTGCTAACAACCAAGATTGTATTGGATTTATCGTACTTTTTAACAAATTCCACATCGTCTGGGCGAATTTTCTTACTACCATCTAAAACAATAACCAAAACGTCCACACCCTGCATACTTTCGCCAATACTTTTATCCATAACTTCATCAAGTTTGTTTTTAGCCTTATGCATTCCGGGCGTGTCAATAAAGATTATCTGATAATCTTCTTCATTCAAAATGCCTAGAATCTTATTTCTTGTTGTTTGAGGTTTTGGCGACACTATTGCCACCTTCTCCCCAACCAATGTATTTATTAAAGTACTTTTCCCAACGTTTGCCTTTCCTACAACGCTAACAAATCCAGATTTAAAACTCAAAAATCTTTTCTCCTTTGTAATATTATTTGTATTATTTTAATTAAAACTCAATTTTAGTTTCAATATTCTTAGATAAAATTTTCTCTTCCGCTTTTCTCATAACCTTTTTATCTTCTTCTTCAATATGGTCATATCCTAAAAGATGCAAAAGCCCATGTAAAGATAAATACGCCACTTCTCTTGCGTTTGAATGACCATACTCCTTGGCTTGTTGTTTTGCTCTTTTTAGGCAAATATATATATCTCCAAGTTCCAAATTTTTAGTTGATGGGTCAATATCAAAAGCATTATCTTCTTTATTAATTTTCTTCACAATTATTCCTGTTTCAGGGCTAGCAATAAGCGGAAAAGATATAACATCTGTAACGCTATCTTTATTTCTATATTCACGATTAATTTTTCTAATCTCTTTTGAGTTTACAAAGATAATATTAACTTCCAAATTCTTATATGTTGGCTTCAACTCAGCAACTGCGTTCTCATAAGTTAAAGTTATAAGATCATGATATTTTTTTGTAAACAACTTATCACTAAAATTAATTTTCATTCAATTTTTCTCCTAAAACCACTGAAGATTCCAGATAAACATTTATAAAATACTTATCTTCACTATTAGATATTACCACTTTTTCGTCATCAATCAAAGCGTTTGCTGGCACTTTTGAATACGCCACACTTAAATTTCGCGCCACTATCTCATCTTTAAAATCTTCAAAGTTTCTACTATTATATTCTTCCTTCAATTCATAAGCAATACTATTTTTCAATTTTATAGGAAGAAATATATACGATATAATTTTTTCACTTTCTTCTATTTCGTAATGCTCAAAAGTATTTGTTTTCTCAGATTTAAAAACGCTTCCATTTCCAAGCAAATATTCGCTAGAAAGCATTATCTTTTTGCCTGTTCGGACGAGTTTGGTTTCATTCACTTCAAATGTTTCGCTAGATGTGTACCAAACTTTTCCTTCTATAAACGCTTTAGGTTCTATGCTCTTCTTTTCACCTTTTGCGTCAATTATATATGGCTCAACGATTGTTTCACCCGCCATCACAGAGTCGCCGACTTTTTTATTAGTGTAACCCGCATACACTCGCATATTTGTTATAAGCATATTTTCAGATGCAACAATCGGCAAGTAGTTCTCTTCATACTCTTTTAGTTTTTCCTTAATGTTTATAATTATAGTTGTTCCCTTCTTCGCCACGCTAACCATAGAAATTCTTGGCAACTTCTCCGAAAGAAACATTTCAAGTTTTTCATCTTCAAAACTATTTCGTTTAAACTTCTCAATCCCATATTCTTTTAATACTATTTCCACTTCTTCGGCAGTTATATTTTCAATGCCAAGTATTTTAAAATTAAATGTATATGAATTTATAATCACTATAAATATAATGGAAAGTACAAGTCCAATTAAAATGCCAAATCTATATTTAAAAAACTCAATTGTTCTTGCCACCCCTGTACTAACTTCTTCATATTTAAAATTTAAACGTTTTACTAGTGTCCTAACCTTGTCCGCATCTTTTAAATTGGTTTCAAATTCCAATTTGTTATAGTCTGTTTTTTTGAAATTATAAGTTTGAATATTAAGAGAAATAAGTTGGTTGATAAGTCGCTCAGTATTCAAGCCTTCTAAAACAAATTTATTTATCTGTTTGCTTCTTTTCTTCATTTAAAAACTCCCTTGATAAATAAATCCTATTTATTTTGCCTTTTGCCACTATTTCACTTTTTGAAAGTTCTTTTATCTCAATTCCAACGCCTTCAATATTTAAAACATTATTTTTAACCTTCAATGCAATACTTTCTGTGGAATATGATAAAACTTTTATAAAGTTTGTAACCATCACCGCACCGCTAGAAATATACACCACTTTATAATCATTTAAAACTTCCTTCATTGGCAAGCCAACAACCGAGCAAAGTTCAGAAAAACAACCAACCATAATCACTCCTTTATAAATATAATTATGATTGGTTCTAACAATTTAGAATAATGTAAAACTACAATTTAAAATCGCTATTTATCATCTTCGCCAAAACAAATATTTTCATATCTCTAGATAAGTTATTAAACTCATCTTTTAGCGTTAATTTATTATCTGCCTGCTTTGCTTCCATGCCATCTAGCAAATTCTCCACTTCTTCATAAGAAACTTTATTATTGCTTTTAGGCATCGTGTTTTCCATCGCATATGCTCTGCTTCGAGTTTCGGCTTCTTTCATGCGTCTAAAATTCTCACGAGCAAGATTAATTCTATTTTGAGTTTCTTGAATACGTTTTAAATCTTCAAGGCTTTTATCTGATGTTGACTTTTCTTCATCTTTAATAAGCCAACTGGAAAAGTCATCATCTTTGTTATTAACTTCCGGCTTCTCATATTTTTTTAGCGGATTATTCAATTCTTTTAAGAATTGTTCCCTACGTTGCCTTAATTTCTCACGCTTTTCGTTCTCTTTCGTTTCATTTAGATATTGATCTATTGCAGTTTTATCTTCTGCTTGTACTGGCTGTTTTTCTTCAATTAAACTACTAGGATCAAACTTCTTATCTTCTGGCAACGCACTATCCAAGAAAACAAAACTATCTTTTTTAATCTGACTCTCTTCTTTTTCTAATTGCTCAACACTTATTAAATCTTGTTTAACTTCTTTTACTTTTGAAAACTTTGTTTTTGGAGGCTTGCTTTTTTTCTTGCTAGGCTTCTTTTCTCCGCCAAAAATTGCAAACATTGCCTTAGCAAGCAAAAATAATATTAGATACGTTATTAAGATTAATACACATAAATGTAGAAATGTATCCAATATTATTCCTCCTTTATTTTAATTTTAATTAAAATAGTTCAAATTTCCGTCGCTTATATTATACTATTAATTAAATTAATTTGCAACCCCCTATTTTCAAAAAGAAAAAGACAGAAAAAACTTCAAATCTTTCCCGCCCTTTACTTATTTTTATTAAGAATTTTGAATAAATATTCATACTATTTCAGATATTTTTTCAAATACATGCCTGTGTAACTATCTTTAACTTTAACAATTTCTTCTGGAGTTCCTGTGGCAATAACTTCTCCGCCATTTTCTCCGCCTTCATGTCCTAAATCTATGATATAATCTGCACATTTTATCACATCAAGATTATGTTCTATCACCACCACTGTGTTTCCGCTATCAACCAAACGTTTTAATATTTGCAACAATTTATCTATATCATATAAATGCAAACCTGTGGTTGGTTCATCTAGAATATATAAAGATTTGCCAGTACTTTTCTTGCATAGTTCACTTGCAAGTTTAACTCTTTGTGCTTCGCCACCGCTAAGTTCCGTGGCTGGTTGTCCTATCTTTATATAGCCTAACCCAACATCTACTAAAGTTTGTAATTTTTGCTTAATTTTAGGGATATTTTCAAAGAATTTGTTTGCTTCTTCTATGGTCATATCCAAAACATCATAGATTGTTTTGCCCTTATATTTAACCTGCAATGTTTCTCTATTATATCTCTTTCCACCGCACACATCACATGTTACATAAACATCTGGCAAGAAGAACATCTCAATCTTATTAACGCCAGCACCTCCGCAGTTTTCGCACCTACCGCCACTAACATTAAAACTAAATCTTCCGCTATTATAACCCCTTTCTTTAGCATCAGGAGTGGTGGCAAATAAATCCCTTATATCTGTAAACACGCCAACATATGTGGCAGGGTTACTTCTAGGAGTTTTACCTATTGGGCTTTGGTCGATATTAATAACCTTATCTATATTCTCCATGCCCAAAATCTTAGAATATTTGCCTTCTTTCAACTCACTTTTGTTTACATAATTATACACTGCCGGATACAAAATTTCATTTACTAAACTACTCTTTCCACTTCCGCTAACACCGGTTATACACGTGAAAATCCCAATTGGGATATCCACATTCACATTTTTTAAGTTATTTTGTTTTGCACCTTTTATTGAAAGATATCCTCTTTCAATCTTCCTTCTTTTAGATGGAACTAATATTTTTTCTTCCCCACTTAAGTATTTTCCTGTAATACTTCTTGGTTCTTTCATTATATCTTCAAGCGTTCCTGAAGCCACCACTTCTCCACCATGAACACCGGCATAAGGACCGATATCCACAATAAAATCCGCTTCCCGCATTGTATCTTCATCATGTTCAACCACAATAACACTATTGCCTAAATCGCGCAAATGCTTTAATGTGCCAATAAGTTTATCGTTATCACGTTGATGCAAACCAATACTTGGTTCATCTAATATATATAAAACTCCTGTTAATCCACTTCCAATTTGAGTGGCTAGCCTAATTCTTTGTGCTTCACCACCACTTAAAGTTCCTGCTTTTCTAGATAAAGTTAAATAATCTAGCCCAACATCAATTAAAAATTTCAATCTTGCGTTTATTTCTTTTAAAATTGGCAACACAAATGTTTCCTGAGATTTTGTATAGGAAATTGTTTTGACAAATTCATATGCATCTTTAACAGACATATCGCAAAACTGCACAATATTTTTTTTATTTATCTTCACATATAGTGATTCTTTTTTTAATCTATCGCCATGGCAAGTTGGACACTCAACTTCTTTTAAAAGTTTGCCAAGTTCAGTTTTAACAACATCGCTTTGAGTTTCCCTAAATCTTCTTTCCAAGTTTGGAATAACGCCTTCAAAACTCATGCTATCTGTGTTTCTCAACCAGTATGCATCTTTGGCTTTAATCTTCTCACCTTTTGTTCCATACAAAACCATTTCTTGCATGACTTTTGGGAGTTTGTTCCAAGGCGTATTCATATCAACTTTAAAATAATCTGCCACAGATTTATAGAAAATTGTGGCCATTGTGGAGTCATAACCCCAGCCAGACGCATAAATAGCACCTTCAAGCAAGGATAGTTTTGGTGCTTTAACAATCTTTTCAACGTCTATAATTTGTTTAAAACCTAAGCCATCACAATCTGAGCAAGCACCAAAAGGACTATTAAAACTGAAATTTCTAGGCAATATTTCAGAAATACTATAACCACATTCAGTACAAGAAAATTTTGTGCTAAAAATAGTTTCTTCTTCGCCAATTTTTGTTACAACAAAGCCATCAGTTAATTTTATCGCTGTTTCCACACTCTCCGTTAGTCTGTTTCTGATTTCTGGCTTCATAACCAATCTATCAACCACAACTGAAACATTATGCTTTGTATTTTTTTCTAAAGCAATTTCTTCATCTAAGCCAAATACTTTGCCATCAACCATAACTCTTGCATAGCCATTTTTTCTTAAATCATCAAACTCGCTAACAAAAGTACCTTTTTTGCCTTGTGCTATAGGTGCTAAAATCATAAGTTTAGTACCTGCTTCAATTTCCATGATTTTATCAATTATTGTATCAATAGTTTGAGATTTAATCGGCTTATTACAATTTGGACAATATGGCGTACCTAAATGTGCATAAAGTAATCTTAAGTAATCATAGATTTCCGTTACCGTTCCCACAATACTTCTTGGATTATTAGACGTGGTTTTTTGGTCAATAGAAATTGCTGGAGATAATCCATCAATCCTATCAACGTCCGGTTTTGCCATTTGCCCCAAAAACATTCTTGCATAACTACTCAAACTTTCAATATAACGCCTTTGACCTTCTGCAAAAATTGTATCAAATGCAAGCGTACTCTTTCCGCTTCCACTAACGCCTGTAAAAACAACCAATCTATTTCTTGGAATTGTTAAACTTACATTTTTTAAATTGTTTTCTCTTGCCCCAACAATTACTATATCTTCTAACATTTTTCCCTTCTTATTTGAAAACTTTGTTCTAATCTATAATAGTTTACCCTTAATTATAATTCTTGTCAATAATTATTTTAATATTCAAAAACAATTTTTTGAATATTTATTATTCTAGTCACTATTATAACAACGAATATTTATACATAAACATTTATTTTCTAGAAATCAGATTATAATATTTAGTTCATTTAGAAACTCGCTTTATGAACAAACAAAAAATAAAATCACCTACTATTTTTAAAGTGATTTTATTTTTAATTTATAGATTATAAAAATATCGAAATATGAATATTATACAAAACACGCTTGTGTATAATTATTCAATTTATTAAATAAATATTATTTTATATTTTCTTTTAATTTCTTTATTTCTTCTCTAAATTTGATAGCAACTTCAAAATCTAATTCTTCAGCAGATATCTTCATTAATGTTTCAAGCCTATCAATTTCAGCCAACGTTTCAGCCTTTGTTAACTTCTTTTTCTTTTCAGTTTTTGCTTTCTTAGTTATTTCTAGGGTGTTTTTGATAGGTTTTATAATTGTGGTTGGTGTTATATGATGCTCTTCGTTATATTTCATCTGAATATTTCTTCTTCTTTCAGTTTCACTAACCGCTTTTTTAATGGCATCAGTCATAACGTCCGCATACAAAATAACTTTACTTTCACTATTTCTGCTCGCCCTTCCGATAGTTTGGATTAATGCCCATTCGCTTCTAAGGAATCCTTCTTTATCAGCATCAAGGATTGCCACTAATTTCACTTCAGGTATATCTAAACCTTCTCTTAGCAAGTTAATTCCAATTAACACATCAAATTCCTTGGCTCTTAGAGAGTTTATAATATTCATTCTATCAAGAGTATCAATATCTGAATGCAAATATCTAACCTTTATTCCACGTTCGCCAAGATAATCCGTCAAACTTTCAGCCATTTTCTTAGTTAAAGTTGTAACTAAAACTCGTCCATCGTTTTCAATAGTACTATAAATCTCGCCAATCAAATCGTCAATCTGATTTTTGATAGGTCTGATTTCAACTTTTGGATCTAGCAAGCCAGTTGGTCTTATGATTTGTTCAACCACATTGTCGCTATTATCTAACTCCCATTTGCCCGGCGTGGCGGAAACAAACACTGCCTGATTTATCTTCCCTTCAAACTCAGAAAAATTTAAAGGTCTATTATCATAGGCCGCCGGCAATCTAAATCCATAATCAACTAAGTTTGTTTTTCTAGCCAAATCACCTGCAAACATTCCCCTAATTTGCGGAATTGTTATATGACTTTCATCTATAAACACAACAAAATCTTTTGGAAAGTAATCAAGCAAAGTGTAAGGCGGTTCACCCGCTTTTCTGCCATCAAAATATCTTGAGTAATTTTCTATGCCCGAACAATAACCAACTTCTTTCATCATCTCTAAGTCATAGAAAACTCTTTCTTTTATTCTTTGTGCTTCAATAAGTTTACCTTGAGATTCAAATTCCTTTTGTCTGACCAAGCAATCATGCTTAATCTGCTCAAAAACTTCTTCCATCTTGCTAGAATCTATCGCATAGTGTGTGGCTGGCAATAAGAAACAATGTTCAAGTGAGTTAAGTTTTTTGCCAGTCAAAACTTCTATCTCACTAATGCTTTCAATTGTGTCACCAAAAAACTCAATCCTTATGCCTGTTTCACTCTTGTTTGGCGGAATAATATCTAAAATATCACCTTTTGACCTGAATGATCCACGCTTAAATTCCATTTCGTTTCGCTGATATTGAAGATTTATTAATTGCTTTATAACCGCATTTTTTTCAATCTCATCGTTTGGCCTTAAGGACAGACACATGCTTGAATAATTTTCAGGTGCACCTAAGCCATAAATACAAGAAACACTGGCAACAACTATAACATCATTTCTTTCAAAAAGCGAACAAGTGGCAGAATGCCTTAACTTATCTATTTCATCATTAATACTCATATCTTTTTCAATATAAGTATCGCTGGAAACCATGTAGGCTTCGGGTTGATAATAATCATAATAACTTACAAAGTATTCCACTCTATTATTTGGAAAAAACTCTCTAAACTCGTTGCAAAGTTGCCCCGCCAAAGTTTTGTTATGTGCAATAACTAGGGCTGGTCTATTAAGTTTATTTATAATATTAGCCATAGTAAAAGTTTTACCACTACCAGTAACACCCAAAATCGTTTGATATCTTAAACCATCTTTAATACCTTCCACAATTCCATTAATTGCAGTTGGTTGGTCACCAGTTGGCTTATATTTACTAACTAATTCAAATTTTCTTTTCTCTTTTTCCATTAATATACCTTTTCAATTAAAATAAAGCCACTCTATTTTATGAAAAGATGGCTTTTAAAATACAAGTTACCGCGAAAGACAAGCACGCAACCAATATTGTTCTTATCACTATCTTAATAACCGCTTTCTTTTGGTTCTTCCTATCTCTTTCAAAAGACGCACCTTTTGAATTAAGTGAAATACAGTAAACTGGCCTGCCATTTTTATCACTATTAACAGCGGTTATATAACTTTCAAGCACTAAATTGCTTATAATTTCATCAACTTCATATAGGCTTAAATCAATCGTTTCAGCAACAGCGGAAGAAATATCAGAACTGGAAAGCAAACAACTTCCCTTTTTCTGACAGAGCGAATAAATATATTGCATTACAACTCTTTCTTTTTTAGATAACATCTTAAACCCTTATTTTAATAATATAAATGCTAAAAATCCGCCAAGAAACGCAAATATTGCAGAACCCAAACTGGAAATTATAGCCAATTTATAATAATCAATCTTCTCCCTTTTCTCTTCTTCCACTTCTTCATTATGTACTCTGCCCTTAGGCAAAATACTTAAACAAATCTCATTTTCATCAAAGTATTTTAAATCAACGAAGTTTCTTTCTTGCAAAAACTCAAGGTTTTTCTTCAATCCTTCTTCATCTAATTTGAATTTCTTCATTTTTATTAATATGTCGCTAATTTCCAAAACCTTATAATTAGCACCAATGCATTGCTCGTTTAACACTTTTAGCAATTTAGAATTTAATTTATCAAGCATATTTTCACCTATACTCCATTTTAGCATAAAACATATAAAAAGTAAAAAATATTTAATATTATTGTTTACATATTAACAAACTTTTAAACAAGTCTTTAAAGATAAAAAAGAACCGAATAATATCGGTTCTTCTAAATTTTAAGGGTTATTTTCTTTTTGCTTTTTTGTTTGAAGCAGGTGCTTTCTTAGTTGAGAATAAGAAGTAAACAACAACTCCACCCAAGATTACAATAGAAAGTACAATCAATACTGTTCCAACTGTGTTAGAAATATTAGTAGTGTTTTCTTTTGATTCTGCTGGAACGTTAATTGTGTAAGTTTTAGTTGTTTTATGATTTGCATTATCTCTAACAACTACTGTTAATTTATAATCACCAGTTTGAGTTAAGTCATAAACCCAACCTTTACCTTCGCCATCATAAATATTTTCAACAGTTTTTCCATCTGGTCCAACTAAAGTGAAGGCATCAGATGAACTTTCCATTAAGGCTTTTAATGCTTCGCTTGTATCACCGTTAGTTGACGCATCTTCATCTGTGATAATTAAATCAGCAAATGGGATTGTGAATTTTCCAAGAGACGCAGTTGAAGGAATGCTATCGCTATTCTTCCAAGAGATTACTGGATAATTACAGTTACCAACTTCAATTTTGAATGAAACTGGTTCTGCTGAGTTACCTGCTTTATCTTTAGCAGAGTAAGTTACAGTATAAGTTCCTTCTTGAGCAACGAATGTGTAAGCAGATTGATCAGTTAATTTAGTAGGAGTTACAGTTGCACCATTTGGATCTGTGATCTTAATAGTTGCATATTCTTCCTTCATGTTGCCATTTTGATCGCTTACTGCAAACATAGGAACGTAGATAATATTTTCTTCGCCTTTAGTGTATGAGAATTTCTTTTCAAACTTATGAGTTTCAAAGTAACCAATGCTATAGTCCTCTTCAATTACTGGAGCAATTTCATCTTGAACTTCAAGGAAGAACTTTTGAACATTATCAGTTCCCCATTTATATTCAATTACATAAGTTCCTGTAACATCAGGAGTAAATCCGCTAGCACTTTCATCACCTGCAAAACCTTCTGCTGGGAACAATGTGATAGTTGCATTTTCTGAATTTAATTTAGTTCCATCACTAAGTGATAGTTCAGGATACTCAAAATATTCATTAATTCCTGCAGTTTGTGGGAAATCAGCAACGATAATTGAAGGAACTTCGCTTCCATCAACTCTAATACCGAATGCTTTTGTTGTGATATTACCATAGTGATCTTTAGCAGTATAAGTTACTGTGTATAAACCACCAAATGTTGCTTCGAACTTAGCATCTTTAACAACTAATTTATAATCATCGCCAACTTTAGTTCTTGTAACAGTTTTTGTTTTATTTGTATCTACGTCTGAAAGTAGATAAATAGGGTTTCCGTTTTCATTAACAATGTTAATAGAAACAGTTGTATTTTTATCTTTATCTGTGAAATTAACTGCTGGAAGAGTAATTACAGAACCTTGAGCAAATGGATATTCATTTGTTCCTGCAATTAAGCCATTATCTTGAAGAGTTTTTCCGCTTAGATTTTCGTTTACAGCAACTAAACCAGCACCCAAACTACCTTCTTCGTAAGCAAATTCAGGAGCATTTGTATCATTTATTGCTAAAACTTTAATTTCTTTTTCAATTCTATTTAATGCTTCTTCTCTATTAGCGGACTCTAAGTTTGTTTGGTTATAAATATCATTATGAGCCTCAACAACCAATTTTAATGAATCTAAAGTCTTGCCAGTTAATTCGCTTAATGCTTTAATTGCACTAACTTTGATTTCATACTTTTCAGTTTTTTCATTAAAATATTCTTCCATATCTAATGTTTTAACTGCATCTGTTTCGCCAGTGGCATAAACTTCCAATTTAGTTACAACATCAATATTTGAATCTAATTTAGTTGCATTTTTATCAGTTGCAACAGGTTTTGCAAAAGATAATGTTTGATTTTCATAAATTTCAGTAACAATATTACCAACTTTTAGGTCTGGCTTAATTTTATAATCACCAAGTTCACTTTCTTTGATAACTTTAACTGTGAAGTAAGTTTTGCTTGTTTCTAGGCCTTTTTCGTCCTTAGCAACATAAGCAAATGTGTAAGTTCCTGTTGAAGAGAAGATAACTGATGCTGATTCGTTATTTGCATAAACGCCTTCACCATATTCACCTGCTTCAACTTTCTTAAGTTCAGTACTCCAAGCAGTTGTACCAACATTACTATTACCTGCAGAACTCTTTCTCCATTTTCTTGTTAATTCGAATGAGCCATAACCTTTGCTTGCATTATCTGAAGCATAGATTGCTGGTAAAAAGTTTTCCATAACAACTTTTTCTTGTCCGTTTGGAATTACAACGATATTAGCAACTCTTGCTTTTTCGTCACCAAGTGCTTCCAAGATTGCTTCTTCAGTTGCACCTGATTCAACTGCAACACCATCAATAGCAGTGATTTTATTCTCTGTTAGAGTGTAATCTTTAACTGCTAATGGAGTTGGAGCGATATCATCTTTAACGTTTGCAATAACGAACTCGCCTTTAGCAATGTCACTTACTGCTTTTTCGCCAAATAAAGCGATTTTTGCTTGATAAGTAACCTTATAAGTTCCTGTTAAAGATGGAGTAAATTTAAATGTTTCTTTATCGAAATCTGCAGTACAATCAACATTATGAGTTTCGTTTTTAATCTTAACTTCAATATAAGCATTGATTGTGTCACCATTTTGATCTTTAGCCACAGCAGATGGCAACTCTATAGCCTTTCCGATTGAAGCAGTGGTTGGTTTTTCGCCTGAAAATTCAACATTCAATTTCAAATCATCTAGGTTATAATTTTTTGCATCAACAACAGTGAAACTTTGATAATCCACTCTCTTTAATTCAACGCCGTTTACTGAATAGATATAAACAATATCATATTTTCCAGCACTAAGTCCGCTATATTTATAGCAACCAGCCTCTGAATCATAAGTTGCAGGGCTATTATTTACCATAACCTTTAGATTATTATAATCTGCTGTTTCAATTTCTTCACCTTCAACCTTAACAACTGGTCTAGGAATCTTTACTTCAGTAATACTGCTAGGAATTTTAGCAGGAATTGCGAATTCAGAATTTGCAACAGGAGTAATTGTATAATCAGAAGTGTTTACAGTAATTTTCAAACTCTTGATAAGAGTTTTAACAGAACCTGTTTGTTGAACATAGATATTCAACACATAACCTCTTTTAGATGTTGCTTTAAAACACCATGGATTGCCTGCTTCTGCTGATTGATAAATACCAGACTTATCTTCAGTTTCAGTCAATTTCTTATTAGGATTATTTTGAATAACCTCATAAGTAATACCATTAGATTCAGCATCTTTAAAATTATATCCATTAACTGTTGGAAGATAATATTCACTATCAAATTCAACAGTTTCTTCATATCCAACAACTTTCAATTCTTGGCCATCAACTGAAGTAATTTCATCAGCAGCCCAAACCAAATTATTGAATAGTGATGTGATAGGAGATAAAATCATCGCAAATGCCATCAACAATGATACTATAAATTTTGTTTTAGTTTTTGTAGTCTTGCCTTTCATAATAGTTAGAATTCTCCTTAAAATTTACAATTACATTTGTAACAGGTTTAGTTTAAACAATTTTGCAATTATTGTCAACCATTTTAATCTAAATTAATCGCTTTTTTAACTTAAATTTAAAGGTTGACAAGTTTACAAAACATTTTTTCTAAAATCCACTAAATGTTTTTCCATTTTTATTATCTTTTCCAAACAATTTCCAAATTATGTAAATTTTAAAAAAGAATTAAAAAAAGTTAAGATGTTTTATCTTAACCTTTTTATTTTATAAAGCCCAATCGTCTAAAATTTTACTTAAAACGTCTTTATATGTTTGCTTTTCAAGTTTTTCAGTAATTCCAAGTTCTATTTCTTGAACCACAACCCCATTCTTAGTTACCACACATTTTCCAACTACCGAGTTTAAATCTTTTGGTGCTTTAACATTTTTATCTAGTTCGAAATTCACTTCATAATTGGCTTTCTCACCTTTCTTAGATAAGGCATAGAAATCTTGAAGCGGATGAACTGCCACATCGTTAACTTTTCCGCCATTAACTTTTATAGTTTTGTCTATATTTATATTTGAATCAACAATCTTGGCGTTTTCGAAATTGGCAAATCCATATGAATATAATTCCATGCTTTCTTTAAATCTGCTTGCCGAATCCTTACAATTCAAAACCACAGCCACAAGCCTTAATCCGTCTTTTTCTGCAGTACTACTTAAGCAATAACCCGCTTCATCTGTGTAACCAGTTTTTCCACCATTGCAATAATCATAATATCTAATTAATCTATTTGTGTTTACAAGTTCGGTTTCTCTTCCGCTTGGGTGAACCAATTTATCCATCCAAATTTTACAGAACTCATTATAAACATCATACTGCTCAACTTTCTTTAGAATCTTTGCAGTGTCTAACGCTGTACTATGTTGGCTATCAATAGTGTTTAAGCCCGTTGCATTCTGATAAACTGTGTTAGTCATGCCAAGTTCACTTGCTCTTTTATTCATCTTTTCAACGAACTTAGTTTCACTTCCGCCAATTGCTTCCGCTAAAACAATTGCACTATCGTTTGCAGACGCAACCACAACGCTTTTCAATAAGTCCTTAACCTTATATTTACTACCAGCATCTAGAAATGCTTGGCTTCCTTCAGCAGAACAAGCATGCTCACTAGCCAAAACTTCGTCTTCTAAAGTTAAAGTTCCGTTATCAATGGCTTCTAAAGTTAGAAGAGTGGTCATAAGTTTACAAATGCTTGCCACAGGCAACTTCTCATTCTCATTAAAACTTGTTAAAATCTCTCCGCTCTTTGCATCTAGCAAAACATAACTTGTGGAAGAAAAGTTTTGAAACTCCTTTTCGTTCTCAGCAAACACCTGATTTGCAGGAAACAAACAAGCCACTATTAAAATTAAAGATAAAAAAATATTTACAAATTTTTTCATAAAGGTTCTCCTTCTATTTGTAAATATTTTTTGTAAAAATTATTTAATTATGTATTTATTTTAATAAAAAGAATTAAAGTAAAAGAAATTAATAGGAACTGCTTTGATTACTTCTTTAGATTCACTGTAGTATTCAAAACTAACTTGTAAGAAGTTATCTCCGCCTTTAAACACTGAATTTATTCCCGGAATAAATGTGGAAAGATTACCTGAGTCATACTTCCCTTGAATATCAAAAATATCTGCCCAAACTCTTTGTACTTTTCCGCTAAAGAATTTTTGATTATAAGTTCCGTTTTTTGAAACCAACTCCACTCCATCGTATTTCTGAACACGAACAGAATTTATGTTTTTATCTTCAATATAACTGCTAACAGCCGAACCCAGATTATAGTTAGCCACTGCCCTATACTTAAATAAATCGTCATAAACAATCTTTCTTTCATGATATTGAACTAATATCTCATCTTCAGAATATTGATAAATATCTTTAGGGTCAACACTATCAGACTTATCGCTATAATCACTATTTTTAATATAACTATCTAGAATAACATTGCCCTGTGCTTTAGCGTAGAACTTTGGTTTTAAGATGTATTTGCCCGAACTGTTTTTATCACCATTAACACCAAGAGCAAATTGATCTAGTAAAATACTATTCATTCCATCATTTTCCCATTCAGTTGCCACTTGTTCGTTATACTTTCCCGTGATAAAACTTTTTCTATCAGCCATTGCTTCGTCGCTTAGATTTGGTAACGCTATGATGCTTAAAACCTTTTTGGCGTTTTTCATAACATCTTTTAAGGCTGTTTTACCCCACTCTTCTTCAGCCTTTTCAATCTCTTCTTCGGTCATATTCTCATCTTCATAAGGAGAACCAATAGATTTGGAAGAGAATTGATCAGCAGGATAATATTCCACCACGATTCTTGGCATTTGTGGGAAAATCGTTAATGTATCATTTTCAAAAAGCCCTTGGTTATCTCCTTCTTGGTCCTTAAAAGAACCATCTATTCCCAAATCCATGGCTTTATCAACTATAAAGTTTACGATGTCTTCATAGGCTTTATAATAATGTTTATCTGATTCCGGTGCAAAAATATCAACTCCTGCGCTGTCTCCCAATTCAAGAGTGGCATTAGAACCGCCTAATTTGTTCTTTAAGGAATTATCTAACTTAACTAGTTTGTCGCCAATTATATTTTTAAGAATATATTCTTTAATCAAACTTGCTTCACTAATAGTGGTTTTATCGCCCACCTGAACAGACTTAGTAAAACCAAGATGGTCAATCTTTTGTTTGGCTTCTGAATAACTAATAGTGCTAGAGAAGTCACCGGTGGCAAGTCCTTTAGCCAAGGCTTCTTTTATGGTGGTTGTATTTAAAGTTTTGCCGGAAATCCATGTACCATAGGAAGTATTTAAAGTGGTTGTGAAGGTGGCGGATTCAGAATCATATTCATAACCGCCTGAAATTGCATTCTTAAGATTAAAAGGATTGTTGTTAAACTCCTTTCTTAGGTTTGCAATTCTAGCCAAACATTCAGAACAACTTAAGTTTATCTTGTTCCCTAAATGTTTTCCACATGTGGAGTCCTTAGATTTTGCAGAACCAATAATTTCATAATCGTGAACCACAGCGCTTGAAAATTGAGTTAAGGTTTTAGTTGATGGTTGGTCTTCTCCATAGATCACATTCAATGCATAAACCAAGTATTCAGCCAAGGTTTGATATTGCCTTTCTAGTAAAAAATCAAAAGTTTGAGAAGAATTAGTTACGTTATCAAAAAACATAGTTGAGTTGTCGGCTTCAGAAATAACGTAAACCCCTTGATAAAGAGTTTCAAATTGGTTATCTGGATTATCTTCACGTTCCAACTGAGTTTTAATATCGCTATAATCAATATCTCCACCAGGGTTGCTTCCGCCACCACCTGAACCGCCACCTTGAGAAAATCCAGGGCCAGCGGAACTAGAACCGGGAGCAGAACAGGCAATAAAAGAAGTTATTGAAAATAAAACAACAAACACAAAACTTAAAATCTGTTTAAAAAACTTTTTCATTGGTTCTCCTTTTCTAGAATTTATCTGCCTTTTCTTCTAGTATTTTCTTAAGTTTAAAAAATATTTCATCATAAGATAATGTTTTTAAATTGTAGTTCTTTTCTATGTTAGTTCCAATAGCCAAAATTGGAGAATATTCAATCCCTGTTTGGAAAGAAGAAAGAGTTGGATTTGCTGAGTGGTTTCCAAGGATTATAACATTATCTCCTTCCCTCATCTTGCCTATTAGTGAATAGATATAACGGTCAATTCGTTCTAATTCCATGCCATAGTTGGTTACGTCATGCTTCTTTCCATAATGAAGCAAGCCTGAAATATCACAGAAAACTAAGCCATCAAACCTCAAATCAAAAACGTGAAGAAGTTGGCTCATAGCATCGTCATCGTTCTCAACCAGTACTCTATGAATATTCTTGGTGTTTTCAAAAATTTGAGCAAAATCATTCATCATAATAACTTTAAATTTCTTGCCCAACTTCTCTATATCTAATTTCAATTTAGGTTTGAAATAACAATCTTTTCTAATAAGAGTTCTTAAGTAAGTTTCATTAGTGCTATAGAATGGCCTTGCCACCACCTTACTAATCCCATCACCTAAAGTTAGATTATCGCAAATCTTTTCAGCAATCTCAAAAAGACGCTCTTTGGTCATAATATTCAGGCTTGAAGAAACCTGCAAAATATTATCTTCAGAAATATTTAGAATAGGTTTGCCAGTCTTTATATGCTCTTCGCCAAAGTCTTCAATGGCTTTTAGGTTCTCATACTTTTTGTTGCATAAAAAACCTAACCCCACTTTCTTTTCTAACCTTTTAATAGTTTTCTTTCCAAGCCCGCCAAACTCATTTTTATCTATCTTCTTCTGTTTAAAACCAAGAAGTTCGAGATAATCAAAAAGTATGCCATTGCTAACCCCATTAGTTTTGGCTTTTCCAAAAGAACCCAAAGGAACATATTCAATTCTAGTTTGAACAGTATCAATACTGCAAATGCCTAGTTTTTTAAGATTTGTGGTGTTTATAATTAGTTTTTTATTAATATCGTCATAAGAGTTGCAAAAAAGATTGCGAGAATTAACTTCGCCTAAAGTTCCAACCCCTAATCCATTAATAACAAAAATAAAAAATCTCATTTTCCCTTTTCCATATACTTACACACTTTAATTTTACCATAACTAATAGTTTTATCAAATTAATTTTAATAAATATAGAAAAATTTATGTAAAGTTTAAAAAAAGATAACATTTCTAAAATTAACTAGAAATATGTTATCTTTTAATCTTTAATAAAATTTACGCTTATTAATTCATACTATGCCGCATTAAAGTCTGCCAAGGTTTTTCCCCAGTAGGTGGTTAAGGTTTTGCCTGAAGCATAGTAGTTCCAATATGTTCCCCAACCGCTTGGCTTACTGCTTGCTTCGCAGTAGATTTTAAGAGTAGATGAACAACTTTTGAATGTAGAATTAGTATACATAGATGCAGATATTGTTGTGACCGATGCGGGAATATATATTTTTGTTAGTTTTTTACAATAAGAAAATGCGTTAATCTCTATACTTGTTACGCTATCTGGTATCGTTATACTTGTTAATCCGCTACAACTCTCAAATGCAGAATCTCCTATACTTGTTACGCTATTACCTATTGTTATACTTGTTAATCCGTCACAATATTCAAATGCATACCCCCCTATACTTGTTACGCTATTAGGTATTGTTACACTAGTTAATCCGTCACAACCGAGAAATGCATAATTCCCTATACTTGTTACACTATTTGGTATTGTTATACTTGTTAATCCGCTACACTCATAAAATGCAGAATTCCCTATACTTGTAATTGTATTAGGAATAATTGTTGTTTTACAACTTTGAATTAATGTATTGCTAGCAGTTTCTATAATTGCATTACAATTATCTCGGCTATCATATTTTGTATTACCACTTGAAACTTTTATACTTGTTAATCCGATACAACCAGGAAATGCAGAAGAACCTATACTTTTTACACTATTTGGTATTGTTATACTGGTTAAGCCGCTACAAGACTTAAATGCACAACTTCCTATACTTGTTACACCATTTCCAAGCGTAATATTTGTTAAATTGCTACAACTCTCAAATGCATTCTCCCCTATACTCGTTACACTATTTGCCAAAACTATTTTAGTTATTGTACAAAACCTAAATCCTTTATAACCAACAGCAGTGACCATTTTACCATTATATTTATTTGGTATAATTACTTCAGTTGAATTTGCTTTAATACTCTCTGCTTCATTGAGAATAAAACCTTTTGAATCTTGATTATCTTTCTTTGTAATTTCCGAACCAGATACTCTACTCGTTGACAACACCGAATATGTTCCATCGCTATTCAATTCAAACTCCAACCCATCATATGATGCTTCTCTTGTATAAAAATTTGTACTTTCAGCATCTGCTCTTAAGGGAGCATTTAGGTTTTCTTGAGTTACAACTTGAGTTAATTCTTCATCAAAAAACCAACCAGTACTAATTTCAGGCTCTTTTGTAGCTAAAAACTCGCCTAGTGTTTGCCCTGCAACGTCACCAATTGGCGTACTAGTTTCAACACCATCTACAACTGTTTTAATTGTATTAGAACCACTTGAAGAACCTGCAACATTAAATAAAAAATTTACTCCTGCATCAAAATCTTTCATAAGGCCAGTATTTGCGTCAATTGTTCCAGTTCCGCCACTTGCCATAGATAGAACTACTGAATATTCAAATGTTTCTCCTGCAGTTAGTTCACAACCGCTTGTACCTAATGCATTGGCAAGAACATTATTAGAGCCGATTGTGGAAGCCAATACAATCTTTGGCTTATGGTTGCTTGCACTAGTTCCGCTCTCTGCTCCTGCTTCTGGAGTTTTAGTTACTCTAATATTTAGCGGAGTTAGGCTATTATTCTTAACATAATATTTAAAAGTAATTGCCCCTGGGTTATTTACACCATCATTTGAATCATCTTTAAAATTACAACTTAAATCTCCTTGGATTTTAGCGTTTGCATTTGTGGTGGTTGGTGCAATCGTGGATTTTGCCACAGATTTTTCTTGGTCACCGCCAGTGGCAGTTGCCCAAAACTCTAGGTTTACTCCTTCTTGAGCAGTCCAAGATACATTTGCATTTATTCCAACGTTTCCAGCAGTGGCGGCATATATTGCAACAACCATTGCTGTAACTACTAATACAACTGCAACTATTGTTGCTATAACTTTTGTACTCTTCTTCATCTTCCTTTCCTTCTTTATTTTCTATTACTTAATTATGAACAATTTATACCCATTTTAATTCTTTTCTTTTATTTCAATCCTGCGGATTGAAATTCGATTGGGGGGTATGCACATTTTATTCGCAATGTGTTCATATTCCTAAGTCTAAATTTATTATATCATACCCCCCAACACCCTATCAACAAAATTTTCACCATTTTAAAAAAAAATTATTAAGATTTTCACATTTTTTCCATATTCTTTAAAAATTCATATAATTTCCTTCATTTTAAGTTTTCCACATTTCAAAAACATAAAAATTACATTATCTTTATATAGTCAACAAAAAAGGCTATTGAGAAATCAATAGTCTTTCAAAATTATTATATTTTAGCAAAAATTAATTTTCTTTCTTTTCTTTAGCGACTTTAACTTTTTCTTCACCATCATAGTATCCACATTGTTTACAAACAATATGTGGTGCTTTTAATTGATGACAATGAGGACACTCAACTAAAGAAGGTGCAGTAATTTTCCAGTTTGCTTTTCTAGAATTACGCCTTGCTTTTGAAACTTTTCCCTTAGGTGCTATCATTGTTACACCTCCTTATTTTATTATTTATCGGCACTAATTATATAGTATTATTTATATTTTGTCAATTAGTTAAACAAAACTTTTTTATTTTTCCGCAAGGAATTTAGTTTGTTTTGCTATAACCATCTCTTCATCAGTTGGAATAACCAAAACTTTAACCTTTGAGCCTTCAGCAGTGATATCTGCAAAAGAACCTCTTTCAATATTGAAATTTTTATCAGGGTCTATCTTCAAGCCAATATAATTAAATGACTCCAAAACGTCCCTTCTAAGTTCAGGAGTGTTTTCGCCAATGCCTGCTGTGAACACAATTGCGTCCACCCCGTCCATCAATGCGATATATGCTCCAATATACTTCTTAATTCTTCTTGTGTACATATCAAAAGAAAGTTTAATATCTGGGTCATCAAGATTTGCTGTGATATCTCTCATATCTGAAACTTTTCCGTTAATGCCCAAAAGTCCGCTTTCTTTATTAAGCATTGTTAGAACTTCACTAACAGTTTTTCCTTCTTTATTGCAGATATATTCAATAACTGCTGGGTCTAGGTCTCCACTTCTTGTGTTCATCATAATTCCTTCAAGCGGAGTTAAGCCCATAGAAGTATCAATACTTTCACCATTTTGAACTGCAGTAATACTAGCACCGCCACCCAAATGACAAGTAATGATTTTCAAATCTTTAATATCTTGACCTAAATACTTAGCGCATTCATTTGCAACATACATATGGCTTGTACCATGTGCACCATATCTACGGATTTTATATTCATCATAATATCTTTTTGGAATTGCATAAAGATATGCTTCTGGCTTTAATGTTTTATGGAAACCGATATCGAAAACTGCCACGTTTTTCTTATCTGGGCAGATACTCATACATGCTTCAATTCCTGCAATAGCACCCGGAACATGAAGCGGAGAGAAATCCACATTTGCTTTGAAATCTTCCAAAATTTCTTTTGTAACAATACAACTATCAAAGTACTTTTCGCCAACATTTACAACTCTATGACCAAATGCATTAATTTCATCTACACTTTTAATAACGCCAATTTCTTTATCTGTTAACTTCTCAATAACGATATCCATGGCTTCTGTATGGTTTTTAATAACCTTCTCAAACTTTTCGCTCTTGCCATTGGCTTTGTAATTTAAGAAAGAACCATTATCGTTAATTCTTTCAACGTTGCCTTTTGCTATAACATTCTCGTTATCCATATCAATAAGTTGGAATTTAAGAGAACTAGAGCCAGCATTAATAACTAAAATTTTCATAATCTAACTTCCTTACATTTAATATACATAATTTATATCATAATCCGCAAATTTTTGCAAGACAATTTTTAATCTTGAATAGCAGTTATTGCAATTGTAACCACAATTTCATCAACTGTTGCACCACGACTAACATCATTTATAGGTTTTCTCATGCCTTGAGCCACTGGGCCATATGCCTTAAATCCACCAAATCTTGCCATTAATTTATAACCAATATTTCCACTTTCCAAATCTGGGAACACAAGAACATTTGCTTCTCCCTTCAATTTAGAATTTGGGCATTTTAACTTTGCAACTTCAGGAACGATTGATGCATCTAATTGAATTTCACCATCGTAAATGAAATCCACATCGCTCTTCTCCAAGATATTAAATGCTTCTCTCATCTTAATTGCGCTATCACCTTCAGCACTTCCCTTTGTGGAATAAGAAAGCAATGCCACTTTTGGCTCGTCCACAAAAGCAATCTCTCTTGCCGACTTTGCTGAGTCTTTAGCAATCTCGCTAATTTCTTCAGCGGTTGGATTTATATTCATTCCACAATCAGCCAAAACATATTTTTCTTCCTTGCCATTATTTTCTCTAACCATAACAAAGAAACTACTAATCTTAGTTTGTTTAGTTTTCCCTTTAATGATTTGCAATGCTGGTTTGAATGTTTTAGAAGTACTAATCTCTGCTCCTGCAACCAAGCCATCTGCCAAAGATAATTCCACCATCATTGTGGCAAAGTAAACCTCATCATGAACTAATTTCATTGCGTCTTCTTGAGTTAAACCTTTATCTTTTCTTTTTAAATATAACGCATCAGCAAGCATAGGAAGATACTCGCTTGTGTTTATATTAATAACCTTAATGCTCGGATAAGCAGAAAGATTATATTTATCTAAATCGTTATCGTTTTTAACCAACAATATAATTTTAGCAATTTCATTTTCCGCACATTTAATGCCTGCTTTAACCATTCTATCGCTATAACTTGCTTCAGGCAAAACTATAGTTTTTTGCAAACTTTTTGCTTTTTCAAACCATTTTTTCTCAATATCACTCTTAAATTCCATAAAAGACCTTCTTTATTTATTATTTTATTTTGATTTAGTTTGAATCTTTAGTATAATACCTAAAATATTAAAGAACTTAAAACTCTAGGTATAGTACAATATTTTTAAACCATTGTAAAGAAAAAAGAGGCGAAAATATGAAAATTTGTGCAATCATTTGTGAATATAATCCTTTACACTACGGTCATTTACAACATATTGAAGAAAGCAAAAGGCTTAGCGGAGCAGACGCTGTTATGTGCATAATGGCAGGCAACTTCTGTCAAAGAGGCGAACCTGCAATAGCAAATAAATATATACGTTCTAAAATTGCTTTGGAAGCAGGCGCAGATATCGTGGTTCAAATGCCAACTGCTTATGCATGCTCTAGCGCTGAAATATTTGCTCTTGCTGGTGTTAAGATTGCAAACTCGTTTGAGAATGTTACTCACCTATCTTTTGGTTGCGAAACCACAAAATTTGAACTATTAAAAGAAGTGGCAAAGTATTTAGCAAAAGAACCAAAGGAATATAAGGAAAGATTAAATAAGTATTTAAGTCAGGGCAACTCAATGGCGGTTTCTAGAGAAAAGGCTTTAGAAGAGTTGATGAGAGAAGATATTATAGAGTTTAGCGAAATAACTGAAGTTTTAAATATCTTAAGAAAACCTAATAATATTTTGGCGATTGAGTACTTAAAGGCTTTGTATCTTACAAATAGCGAGATTGAACCATTATTCACAGTTAGAGAACATAGCGATTATTTAAGCGAAGAGATTAACGGAAAAGATACTAGTGCCACTGCAATTAGAGCAAGGCTTTATAAAACAAATAATGTTCGCTCTATTAAAAAACTTGTTCCAAAAGTAACCTATAATTATTTAAAAGAAGAAATGAAAGTGTTTGGATTGCCAAACATGGAATTATTTGGAAACTTATGCCTATATGCCCTTAAAACAAGACCAAAGAGCGAAATTAAAGAAATCTATGACGTTAGCGAAGGTTTGGAAAACAAATTCAAAGATAGTGCGAAACAATTTAAGAATATTCAAGAACTTCTTCTTGATGTTAAGTCTAAAAGATATTCGTTTACAAGGTTAAAGAGAATAGTTTTAAGATTATTATTAAATATAGATAAAGAAAGCGTGGGCTCAATTTACAAGATTGATAGATTGCCATTTATTAAAGTTTTGGCTTTCAAATCGGCAAGGAAAGATTTGCTTTCAAGTATTTCAGCAAACACAAATTTGATTATTAGAAATAGCAATATCGTTAAAGACCCTGATGAGTTATACTTAAAACTTGCGGAGATTGAAGATAATGCAAATGCAGTTTATAACATGCTTCTAACAAAATGTTCAAAAATCCCTAAATATTCACCTGATTTATATACAAAAACAATTATAGAATAAAACTAAGGCTTTGCTTAAATGCAGAGCCTTTTTCATATTTTTAAAAGTCTTTTAATATAATTTAGAAAGAAATATTAAAAGGTTTTTAGATGAAGAAAAAGTTTTTGATTTTAATCCTAACGCTTGTCCTATTTTTTTTGGTCATAGACCCAGCAAACAATATTGATGCATTCTTAAGCGGAATTAGAGTTTGGGCAACTGCGGTTCTTCCCGCTCTTTTCCCTTTTTTCTTTTTCACTAAATTCTTGGCAGAACTTGGTTTTCCTGAAGCAGTTGGGAAATACTTAAGTCCAATTACAAAAAAAATGTACAACACAAGCGGAATTAGCGGATACATATTTGTTATGAGCATATTATCTGGTTATCCCGTTGGAGCAAAACTAACAGCAGATATGTTTGAAAAAAATGTTATAACAAAAAATGAAGCCACTAGAATTATGTCTTATACTTCCACAAGCGGTCCTTTATTTATAATTGGAACTATAGGCATTGGATTATTCAAAAGCCAGATGATTGGCATAATGATTTTAATAGTACATATTTTAAGTGCATTATTAAACGGACTTATCTATAGAAATATTGGCAAAGAAGAAAGGTTAAAAAACAATAATGCTCAGATTGCCAAGATGTTTTCTAACAAAAACATACTAGAAGAATGTATGTTTAATTCAATAAAAAGCATTTTAATTATTGGCGGATATGTGGCAATATTCTTTCTAATTATAAGCATTTTAAATAACTACAATGTATTCTCTCCCCTGCTTTCACTTATCAAGATGGTGTTTCCTAATATTAATGTAAACGCCACTCAAAGTTTTCTAAATGGAATTGTGGAAGTTACAAGGGGTTGCCTAGATTTAAGTAAGAGCACTGAAAACTTAAGAACATTGCTGGTTCTTTCATCAGTTATGATAGGATTTGGCGGATTTTCAGTACATTTTCAGGCATACACATTTCTAAAAAAAATAGGCATAAGTTTTAAACTATACCTATTAACAAAAACAACTCAATGCCTAATATCTCTTGCACTTGCCTTGATATTAGGATTT
The DNA here is from genome assembly GCA_934754335.1 of uncultured Clostridia bacterium. Classification (GTDB taxonomy): domain Bacteria; phylum Bacillota; class Clostridia; order Christensenellales; family UBA1242; genus UBA11490. The sequence continues at coordinate 83,354 of CAKVHY010000002.1, read as the reverse complement.
ATAATTCTATAGATTATTGCAAAGCATCATAGATTTCGCAAAGATCGTCTTGAACAACATTATAATAAGGTCTAATCTTCTTATTTTTTTTCAAAACGTATTCAAGCGGAATAATTAAAGCGTTAATGATTCTTATATTTTGAATCCTTGTGGCTTCATTAAGAGCAGAAACTATGATATAAACTTCTTCTTTTTGCTCCATCTTAATTTTATTATCTTTCAAAACTGCAGAATAAAGGTCGCTCAAACTAACCATTAATTTAGCATAAAGCATTTTTAAATCTGCATTATCATTCTTTTCGTATTCTTTTTCCATTTCTTCATCTTCCTTATTGTTGTTAGTTTCTTGATAGCCATCGCCTTCATCTATCTCTAATGCATTCTGAACTGCATCTTTGAAAGGAATAAGCATGTTTCTAGAAAAGTTGGCATAACTAAAATTATAGCCATCGGGATTGAAAAAGTATTCATTAATAAAGTTTTGCAAATTTATCTTTTTATTATCCACCTGAACAAACAAATGAAAAATATAAGCAATCTTCTTGTTATCGTCCTCTGGCAAAACAATAAATCCACCATTGGTCTTTTTAGAAACAATGCTATCTTTCATTTCTTGCTTAAAATTAAAATCTATTAAACATTTTGCAAAAAGATTATATAGCGTTTCACATCCCGCTATAATCTTAAGAATTTTTGAAATTTTAACGTCGGAAAGAATAAACTTCCCTGAAATCATTTCATCTAGAGCATCAAAAAACTCTAAAACTTTCCCTTTTTCACTCTCTATAATAACACTCAAGGCTCAAAAACTCCTTATAATATTATATAAACTTTATTTGCAATTTCCAAACATTTTAAAACATTTTTCTATTAAATCTTAATAAATAATGACTTTTTATACAAATTTATTAATTTTTATAAATCTAAACCATATAAATTTTAAATTTAGTATTTGAATTTTTTTAAGGTTATGATATAATAACTCTGAAATTATTTATGGAGAGAGATATGAATATTCCCACAGAAGATATTGTTGACAAATTAAAAGTTTTATTTATCCTAGATAAAATGGAAATTCCACTAACCCAGCATAGTATTATAGATATCGTAACTAGAGATTATTGGTTAAAAATAACTTATATGGATTGTATTGAAATTATTTCTCAGTTGCAAGAAATGGGATTTATTTACACAGTGGATAGCACTTATGAAAATGTAAATAAAGAAGAAGTTAGATATGCAATCACATATGCAGGCAGAGAATGTTTGAGCCATTTTTATCAAAGAATCCCAGTTTCTATTAGAGAAGGAATTGATACGTTCGCTAAAGAAAATAGAATGACATTTAAAAGAAATCAAGAATATGTTAGCGAATATGTTAAGATGCCTGAAGGCTCTTATAGGGTTACTCTTAGAATTAGAGAACCTATGGTTAATACTTCTTTGCTAGAAATAAATTTAAAAGCACCAAATAAAAGTACTGCAATAAACGCTTGCAATAAATGGACAAATAAAGCCCCACAAATCTTTGAATTCTTGTATGATAATTTTATAGATAACAATGAGTAAAGATTTAAACTAAAAATCTTTTTAGTTGAAGCCAATTAATAGATTTCAAAGAACAACTTAATCTAATTGATATAAAAAGTAAAAACTCCCCTTCGGGAGTTTTTTTATAAAGCATCAAATTCAGCACGGGTTACACCATAATGAGTTTCTAAGTCTAAATTCTCATCATACCAATTCCACGACTCTATCCAACTTGAAAGAGGCTCTGGTACTTCACAATATATTTTTAATCTTGAAGAACATCCTCTAAATACAATCGAATATAAATTTGAATAATTTGATAAAGTTGAAACAGAACTTGGAATAAATATCATTTTTAATCCAGAACAACATGCAAATGCAGAAGAATCAATACTTATCACATTATCTGATATTTCTATATTAGTTAATCCACTATGACCTTCAAATGCTCCTTTACCAATTGCTGTTACTGAAGTTGGAATAATTGTATTTTTACAGCCTACAATCAATTTATTACTTGATGTTTCAATAACCGCGTTGCAATTATCTCTACTATCATATATAGTATTCCCATTTGCAACATTTATACTTATCAAATCGCGACAATACGCAAAAGCACCTAGCCCTATACTTGTTACACTCTCTGGAATAACTATACTTGTTAAGCCAACGCATCCATAAAATGCATTAGATTCTATGCTTGTTACAGTATTAGGAATAATTGTTGATTTACAACCAAAAATTAACGTGTTACTAGCGGTTTCAATAATTGCATTACAATTATCTCGGCTATCATATTTTGTATTGCCACTTTCAACTTTTATATTTGCCAAACTATTACAATTTGAAAAAACACTTTTTTCAATACTTATCAAATTAGCCGGAATAACAATACTTATTAAACCTGTACAATTCTCAAAAGCATAACTTTCCATACTTTCAACACTGTTAGGAATTTCTATGCTTGTCAAATCACTGCAACCAGAAAACGAAGAATAACCTATGATTTTTACTGTATTCGGAATAACTGTTGTTTTACATCCTTGAATTAATGTATTACTAGCAGTTTCTATAATTGCATTACAATTATCTCGACTATCATATTTAGTATTGCCACTTTCAACTACAATACTTTGTAAACTAGTACAGTCAGCGAATGTCAAAGTTCTTATAGATGTTACATTTTTAGGAATAATTATGCTTGTTAAACTAGTACAACCTTGAAATACTTGATTCCATATTTCCGTTACTCCTTTGCCAATTGTTACACTGGACAATTTTGTACAACAAGCAAACGCTAAATTATTTATACTTGTAACGCTATCCGGGATTGTTATACTTGTTATGCCACTACCAACAAATGCTGAAGCACCTATGCTTGTTACTGTATTAGGAATAACTGTTGTTTTGCATCCTGTAATGAGTTTATTACTAGCACTTTCTATAATCGCATTACAATTATCTCGGCTATCATATTTAGTGTTGCCACTTTCAACTTCTATACTTTGCAAACTACTACAATCGTCAAATGCAGAAACTCCTATAGATGTTACACTTTGGGGAATAAATATACTTGTCAAACCAGAACAACCTTGAAATGCTGTACTTTTTATGCTGGTTACACTGCTTGGAATAACTATACTGGTTAGATTTTTACATCCATAAAATGCTCTAACACTTATAGTTTTTAAATTATTACTGTTTATTAATGTCAAAGTAGATAAACTACTGCAATCTCTAAATGCGTCTGAACTTAACCCTTCAATATCAACATCAAAGTTTGTTAATTTAGTACACCCCCTAAAAGCATTCTCTCCCACACTAACTCCACCACTTGTTTCTGTATTATCCAGTTGACTAACACTCACTAATTCTTCACAACCAGAAAATGCATATTTATCAATAACTATATTACTTGGAATAGTTATATTTTGTAAGTTAACACAACTATAAAATGCATATGGTGTAATGACTTTTATTTTATTTGATAATATGGCCGAGGTTAAACTAGAACAATGTTTGAATATGGCTTCTCCTATATATGTAACACTATTAGGAATTTTGATTTCTTTTAAACTAACGCATTTTTCAAATGCATTCGCATCTATTCTTGTTACGCCATTTTCTATTGTCACTTCTTCCAAATGACCGCAATCCAAAAATGCATTAATTCCAACAGTTGTTACACTGGCAGGAATATTAATACTAGTCAAACTTTCACATCTTGTAAGGGCATTTTGATCAATGATTGTTACGCTCGCAGGAATTGTTATATTTGTTAAACTCTTACATCCGTCAAATGCACTATATCTTATACTTGTTACATTGTTTGGAATTGCAACATCTATCAAACTTTTGCACGAGAAAAACATTCCGTTAACAATTGAATTTAAAGAATAAGGTAACGTTGCATATGTTAAACTTGTACATTCAGCAAAAATATATGCTCCCACTTCGGTTACAGAAGCAGGAATAACAATTCCGCCTAAATTTGTACAACCACCAAACAAACTACCTCCTAAACTAGTTACAGAATCAGGAATTGAAATCTTTATCAATCCTTCGCAATAAGACATTGCATTTGGTCCAAGAGTCTTAAACGAATTAGGTAAAATTACACTTGTAATATTTCTAGCACCAAAAAACGCTCCAGTCCCTGTAGGTATGCTTGTGTAATTAACCTTAGCATCAGTAAGCCCTATTACAGGTAAGCCTTGATGTTTATTAGGAATAACAACTTCTCCGCTTATAGTGGAAGAATCTTCCGCTTCAACAAGATAAGACTTTCCATCACTAGACAATATAAATTTTAAGCCATCAGTACTTGCAGTTCTGCAATATAAATTTGAAGTTTCAGCATCTTCTCTAATTTCAGCATTTAAGTTCTGTTCAGTAACTGCTTTGGTTAATTCTTCATCTAAAAACCAACCGGTACTAACTTCAGGTTCTCTTAAAGACAAAAACTCACCTAAAGTTTGTCCAGATGCAGACGCTTCACTCAACGGAGTTGTTGCTTTAATTCCATCAACTATTGTGTTAATAGAATTAGATTCTGTCCCACTTGAAAAACCTGCCACATTGAAATTAAAATTAACCCCGGCGTCAAAATTAGTTCCTAAACCAGTATCGGCATTCATCTTTCCCGTTCCACCACTTGCCAAGGAAAGAACAACTGTAAATTTCAAAACTTGGTTTGTCTCTAAAACACAGCCATTATTTCCTGTAACAGTAGTTAAATTACTTGCTCCGCCATCAATAGAAGAAGATAATACAACTTTTGGCTTATGGTCATTTGCACTCGTTCCGCTTTCATCTTCTGCTTTAGGATTTTTTGTAACTCTAACCCTTAATTTTGTTAAACTATTATTTTTAACATTATATTCAAATGTAATCGCCCCTGGGTTATTAACTCCATCATCTTTTGTGTTATCCACAAAATCGCAACTCAGGTCACCTGTAATTACAGCCTCTTGATTTGTAGTGCTAGGTCCAATCGTTCGTCTTTTTACTTCCTTCTCTTCACTTCCGCCCGTTGCCTTAGCCCAAAACTCTAGGTTTACTCCTTCTTGAGCAGTCCATGAAACATTTGCGCTAATAGTTGCTCCACCAATAGTGGCAGCATAAATTCCTATTGCCATGCCAGCACAAACCAAAACTATAGCAACAATTGTAGTAATAATCTTTGTAGATTTCTTCATTATTATTTCACCTTTTTATATATTAAAATTGAAAATTCAACCTTAATTTATTATACCATCTCTTAGTACTTTTACGCAAACGATTATTACTCTATTTTATAAATACATAAATTTTTTTATAAAGCGTCAAATCTGATCGGGATTACAATTATAATATAACAGTGATAAAACAACATAAACGCCTTTAGAGATAAAATATCTTTTTCAATTTTTTTTAAAAAAGTTGTAATTTTTTTATAAAATTAATCAATTATTGCTAGTTTTTACATTTCAAACCTATCCACAATTAATGAACCGGACAAAAAAATTAGGGTTTCCCCTAACTTTTGAAAATTCATTTTCTATTTTTCGTTTTTAAATTCATCAATAATCTTAGCACCAGAACTTGTTCCAATTCTATCCGCACCTGCTGAGATATACATAAGAGCGGTATTTAAATCTCTTATTCCACCGCTTGCTTTAATCTTAATTCTTCCAGCCACAGCAGAACTCATCACTTCCACTGCTTCCTTCGTTGCGCCACCCATAAATCCAGTACTGGTTTTAACAAACTTAGCACCTGCCTGAACACAAAGTTCGCAAGCAGAAACAATTTGCTCGTTTGTAAGTTTACTAGTTTCTAAAATAACCTTAACTGGGATTTTAACATCGTGTACCACTTGCATAATTTCGTTATAAGTTCTTTCCAAATCGCCTTCAATTAATGCTGAATAATTTAAAACCATATCGATTTCGTCCGCACCAGCCTGTTGCAAAAGCATTGCTTCTAGGCTTTTAACTTCTGGCATGCTTGTTCCAAGCGGAAATCCCACAACGGAAATAACTTTTATATCCGTACTTGCCAATTTTTCTTTTACAAATTCCACATATTTTGGAGCAACACAAACGCCATAGAAATTATATTTCATGGCTTCATCACAAAGTTTTTCAATATCTGAATAGGTTGCTTCAGGTTTTAATAGAGTTTGCTCTATATGTTTTGCTAATTGTTCTTTTGTCATTTTTAAATCCTTTTAATTTGTTGAGTACCAAACTATGAAAAATAGTAATGCAATACTAAACCAAAATAATGGCCAAGACGTAACCGTTGCGTCCTTAGATTTTCCCATTAGAGAGAACACGAACGCAAAGGCATCAACCAACAAAAGGAGCAAAACAACTGTTCCTTTTGATGGGTTATCTAAATTAAAAAATTCTAAGATGCCATTTAAAAATCTAATCATGCCTAAATTTCTCATAATTTAATCCTTAAAGTTTAATTTATTAACAATGATTTTCCTTCCATTTCTTTAGGAATTTCTTCATTTAATAAATCCAAGATTGTTGGAGCAACATCTGCCAAACTTCCGTTCTTTCTAAGCACAACACCTTTCAAATCGTCATCAACAATTATGCAAGGAACTAAGTTTGTTGTATGTGCAGTGTGTGGACTACCATCAGGATATTTCATTATATCTGCATTACCATGGTCGGCAATAATCATACACCTTCCACCCTTCTTCAAAATTGCTTCAACCACTTTATCCACGCATTCATCAACCACAGCCACAGCCTTTTTTGCCGCTTCCATATCACCAGAATGCCCAACCATATCGCAGTTTGCAAAGTTAATCATCATAACATCATATTCATCAGAATCAATTGCTTCTAATGCTTTTTTAGTTATATCATAAGCACCCATTTCTGGCTTTGGTGCATACGATTTCATTTTCTCACTATTTATAAGTTCTCTATCTTCATTAGGATATGGTTCTAATCTACCATTATTAAAGAAGAATGTTAAATGTGCAAACTTCTCGGTTTCAGCAAGTTTTATTTGCTTATAACCCCTTTCTGAAAGCACTTCACAAAGCAAATTCTTTATCTCTTCCTTTGGATAAGCGATATAACAATTTTTTAAATTCTCATCATATTCCATCATACAAACGAAATGAGTTCTTAAAGTTTTATCTGTGTAATCCAAAGTGTTTGCAGGATCAAACACATAAGCCAATTGTCTTTCTCTATCTGCTCTAAAGTTATATGAGATAACGCTATCGCCTGTTTTTATCTTAACATTTTCTTCTGTTTCAATAATGGTTGGCAAAATAAACTCGTCAGTTTCGTTTCTCTTATACGCATTCTTTACTGCTTCGCTTGCAGACTTTGCTGTTTGACCAACTCCACGAACCATTGCGTCATATGCAAGATGAACTCTATCCCAGTTTTTATCTCTATCTAAAGCATAGAATCTTCCCATAACTGTAACAATTTTACCAACGCCAAGTTCTTTCATATAATCTTCAAGTTGTTTTACATAAGTTTCAGCACTTTTTGGCGGAGTATCTCTTCCATCTGTTATGAAATGAACGTAAACTTTTTTAACGTCATTTTCTTTTGCCATTTTTAATAGTGCAAACAAATGATTAATATGGCTATGAATACCGCCATCACTTGGCATTCCAAGCAAATGCAACGCATTATCGCCAATTTTTGCATTTTGCATAGCATTTAATAAAACTTGGTTCTTATAAAAATTCTCAGTTTTAATCTCTCTATCAATTTTAGATAGTGGTTGCAAAATAACCCTACCTGTTCCGATAGTAAGATGCCCAACTTCGCTAGTACCTGCTTGTCCTTGTGGCAAACCAACATATTCTTCGCTTGCTCCAATCTTAACTGCAGGATAAACATTTGCAAGTGCTCTTAAATGAGTTGTATTCTCATTTAAAATTGCACTTCGATTTATATCAACCGGATAACCAAATCCGTCCATTATAATTAACGCTGTAAATTTATTTGCTTTCATTTAAGTTCCTTTATTCAATCTCTATATCAATAATACCTTTAAAATCTTCCACCTTTAAGCAAGCACCACCAATTAGTCCGCCATCTATAGAAGGTTTTTCAAGTAGTTCCTTTGCATTTGCCGGTTTCATGCTTCCGCCATAAAGCATCACAATATCTTCATGTTTTAAGCCATAATTCTTTGCAATCAATTCTTTTGCAAAAGATATGATTTCTTCTGCTTGGTCGCTTGTGGCAGTAACGCCTGTTCCAATTGCCCAAACTGGCTCGTAAGCAAAAATACAATTTTTGATATCTTCCGCTTCCATATTCGTAATTGCTTCTAAAATTTGAGTTTCAACAACCAACTTCTCTAAATGTCTATTTCTTTCATCTAGGTTTTCGCCAAAACAAATTATTGGTTTAATTCCACTCTTCAATGCTTTTAAAGCCTTAAGATTTATTTCTTCATCGCTTTCACTAAAAATAGTTCTTCTTTCACTATGCCCAACAATCACCATCTTCGCATTAAAATCATTCAGCATATCTGCACTAATCTCGCCAGTGTAAGCACCATTATCTTTATAATAAAAGTTTTCAGTACCATACCAAACCTTGCCACCTTTCAAGCACTTTTCAGCCAAGTACAAATATACTGCCGGCACACAAACGCCAACCACATTATTTGAGTTTTCTGCAACCTTTCTCAAATCTTCAAAATATGGAATAAGTTTTTCCTTATTCATATTCATTTTCATGTTACCAATCAAATATTTCGTTTTCATTTAAAAGTTCCTTTATTTATTTTCTATAACATCAACGCCCGGCAAAATCTTACCTTCAAACAATTTAAGGCTTGCTCCACCACCAGTTGAAATATGAGTAATCTTATGGCTAAGCCCCATGTTTATAACCGCAGAACCGCTATCTCCGCCACCAATTATAGTTGTACCTTTAACCTTAGTAAGTGCTTTTGCCACCTTATATGTTCCAACAGCAAATTTAGGCTCTTCAAACACACCCATTGGTCCATTCCAAATAACAGTTTTGGCTTTCTTTATGGCTTTTACAAACATTTTAATTGTTTTCTTGCCAATATCAACACCCATAAAACCATCATCAATATTTTGAGTTTTAGTTAACTTTGCATTTGTTGTGTCGTTAATGGCTTTACTTTCAATATAATCCACTGGCAACAACAAATCAACGTTATTTTTCTTAGCCTTTTCAAGCATATTTTTACAATCTTCAATCTTTGTTTCATCAAGCAAAGATTCGCCAATATTATAACCCAACGCTTTTTGGAAAGTGTATGCCATTCCACCACCAATAATAAGCGTATCACAAACATCTAAAAGTTTATCCACAATTGAAATTTTATCACTAATTTTTGCACCACCTAAAATACCAACCAATGGTCTTTTAGGATCATTAATAGCACCACAAATTATTCTTAATTCTTTCTCAATTAAAAACCCTATCGCACTTGGCATTAGTTTCGCCACGCCATAAGTGGAAGCATGCTTTCTATGTGCTGTTCCAAACGCATCGTTTACGTAAATATCGCCTAATTTAGCCAATTTTTCACAAAATTCTTTATCGTTTTCTTCTTCGCCCGCTTCAAATCTTAGGTTTTCTAAAAGCAAAATTTCGCCCGCTTTTAACTTTTTAGCCTTAGATTTTGCGTCAGTTCCAACAACGTCTTTTGCCATAATTACAGGCTTTTTTAGTAGTTCTTCAAGCCTAACAGCAACTGGTTTTAAAGAGTATTTTTCAACCACTTTTCCATCAGGTCTGCCCAAATGACTCATTAAAATAACCGCACCACCATTTTCTAAAACATAATTAATTGTTGGCAACGCTTCTTTTATTCTATTATCATCAGTGATTTTTCCATCAACTATTGGCACATTGAAGTCCACTCTAATTAAAACTTTTTTCTCATAAACATCAATATCTTTTAGTGTTTTCTTTTCCATAATAAATTCCCTTTTAAAAAAATAACTGTATAATATATTTTTATACAATTATATTATATATTAAGTTAAAAATTTTACAAAATAAATATGCCTAAATATTGAATTTTTATCCAACAAAAACTTCCATTTTTAAACAATTTAACATATCTTCTAAGTTATCTAGCAAAACTAATTTTTGCTTTACCGCCTTCACATTTCTCTCACCTTTTAAGTACCACAAAAGATGCTTTTTCATCTCTTTTGCTATTAAGTTTTCAGGATAGAACTTTCTTAAAATTTCAATATGTTTTTCTATGCATTCCAAGGTTGAATACTTTCTTTTTACTCCTAAAATATCGCTGAAAATTTGCGGATTGCCCATCGCTCCTCTGCCAATCATAACCGCATCACAACCAGTTTTCAACAACCTTAAATATGATGCTTTATCGAAAACATCACCATTAGCAATTACTGGAATTCTAACCGCATTTTTCACATCTTTTATTATCTTTAAATCCACATTTCCACTAAAGAATTGTTCTCGAACTCTGCCATGAATTGTGATAGCACTAGCACCTGCTCTTTCGCACATTTTGGCAAACTCTATTGCATTTACATGGTTTAAATCCCAACCCATTCTAAACTTTACAATAATAGGAACTTTTGAATTTTGAACACACGCTCTTATAATTCTTTCGCTCAAATCAATATCTTTCATCAATGCCGAGCCATCACCATTTGAAACAATTTTTGGTGCTGGACAACCCATATTTATATCTATAATATCAAACTTTTCAAGTGCTTTATGTTTAACCGCTTCTGCAAAAACTTCAGGTTCATGGCCAAACAATTGCACCACCTTAATCTTCTCATTTTCAGCAGTATTTAATAAATCCAACGTTTTCTCATTATTATACATTAATGCCTTTGCACTAACCATTTCGGTTTCCGCAAAATCTGCTCCCGCTTCCACGCATAAAGACCTAAAGCCAACGTCACTAACCCCCGCCATTGGCGCAAGTATTAAATTGTTTTTCAATTCTATATTACCAATCATCATATGCCTATGATATCATAATTTCATGAAAAGATAAAGATAAAAAAAGAAAAAACATATAAATTGCTTTATATGTTTTTCTTAAATATGCTATTTTTTGTTTACTGCATCTTTTAATGCTTTACCTGGTTTGAATGCAGGAGCCAAACTTGCAGGAACTTTAACAACCTCTTTAGTTCTAGGGTTAATACTTTCTCTAGCGGCTCTCTTTCTAACTACGAATTTACCGAAACCAGCCACAGCAACTTCTTTACCTGCTCTTAATGCATTTGTGGATTCTTCAATAAATGCATCGATAACCAACGTAACATCTTTTTGAGTTAAATCAGTTTTTTCTGCGATTAGTTTAACCAAATCATTTTTATTCATAATTCATTCTCCTTTTTAAGATACTAAATTATAACAAAAAATGTATGAAATTCCAAACAAATTTTAAAAGATTTATAAAAAAAATCATCAAAACAGCCCAATTTAAGCCATTTTAACGATTTTTATGAAAACTTTCGCATTTAGTATAATTATTTTTACATATACATTGCATCTTTAAGATTTTTACCAGCCTTGAAAGTTGGCACAATGGTTTCCGGCATTGTGATAGATTTCAAAGTTTTAGGATTAAAGAATTTTCTTGCACTACGCTTTTTTGCTTCAAATTTTCCAAATCCTATTAATGAAATGTTATCACCACTTTTCAATGTGTCACTAATAATTGATGACATAACTTCCAAACAATTTTTACATTCTTTTAAACTTAATTTGCTTTTTTTAGATAACTTTTTTATAAATTCTGTTTTATTCATAATTTTCTCCTTGCAAAGATTTTTGACCTAAAACATAAATTTATACTCTAACTTTCAATTCTTCTAAAAATTTTTTTAGGAAATGGCATCAAAGATATTTCTTTTTCAGTGAACACTGCAAAATTAAGTATTAATATTAAGTAAGTTACAATACCTAGTCCGCCTGAAATTATTGAATAAGCAAGTTTGGACATAAAGTTCATAAGCACCGCTTTAATCGTTAACGCCACTATGGCTGAAGTAACCCCAGATATTAATGGATAAACCAAGAAGGATTTTTTATTTATATAAAAATTTATGTATTTTTTAATAGCAAACAAACAACTTATTGCTGTTAAACTTAGGAAAACAATATTGGTTATAATCACTCCAAACACGTTCACGCTTGGGATTGAAACTAGTATAAAACTCAAAATTGTTCGAACAACCAAGCCAATAAGCAAGCAAATCATTGGAATAACAGGCTTATTTATCGCCTGTAAAATCGCAATGAATGTTAATAAAAATGCATAGTAAACAATCTCCGCACTGCCCAGCATCATCAATTTACTTGCAAACGCCAGTTCGTCAAATCCCTTCATGGATAGCCCACCACCAAAAAGCACTGAAACGATTTCATTTGAATAAATTAAAAAGAAAACAAATAGTGGCAACGCTAAAAGCCAAGTTATCTTTATAAAAAATGCAACTCTTTCTTCCACCACCTTCTTTTCTTCTGTGGCATAAGTGCCTGATAGATTTGGAATAATTGCCGTGGAAAGCGATGAAACAAGAAGAACCGGCAAACTTATTAAACTCCCAACCACGCCAGTTGTAAGACCATATAAACTAGTGCTCATAGCACTACTAAATCCAGAATTTACTAAAATATTGATTACTAAGAAACTATCTATAAAAGTGGTGGCTGGAATTACAAAACTAGAAAGTGTGGCAGGCAAACTATACTTCAAAACCTTTAAAAACGCTTGTTTTTTCGTTAGATCCAAACTTTTCTTATATTCAAACCATTTCCCCTTTTTAGCATTTGCCTTTTTTATATTTTTAGATTTAAATACTTTTGGATTATAGAATAGAAAAACACTTTTGGATTTGTTTTTACTCCTATTCGAAATCAAATATGCTTTTTCTCTTTTCTTATAAACAAAAAAATTAATAAGCAATAATATCATAGCAAAAAATTCACTTATCGTAACGCCCAGTACCGCACCCACCACAGCATATTCAATTCCAAAATTAAGAAACCTAAAACTTAAAATCAATCCAAATATAAGTTTTATTATCTGTTCAGCAATTGTGGATAAACTTGTTGGAACAAAGTTCTCCACGCCTTGGAAATAGGCTCTAAGAATGCTAATAATTGACGCACAAATAATTGCTGGAGCAATCACCATATAGCCCAAATAAGCATTCTCATTGCCCTGCAACATAGAAATATCTTTTGCAAAAATTAAGATAATAGATGCAAGCACAAAACTAACCAAAAACGAATAAATTAGCCCTGAATTAAAGATTTTTATCTCATTCGACCTATTTCTAAGTTTGCGTTCGCTAGCAATAAGTTTTGTTACAGCAATAGATATACCACTGCTTGAAATCACCAAAAATAACGAATATATTGGAAAGATTAAATAATAAACGCCCATTCCGTTAGCACCTAAAATATTGGTTAATGGAATTTTGTAAAATGCACCAATAATCTTTGCTAGTATTCCACCAACAGCCAATATAATCGCACTAAAAAGAAAGGATTGCTTTCTTAAAAATTTAATCATAACTTAGTTGCCTTTGCAAAAATTTAGCAGTTAATTCTATATTTCTAATCTCGCAAATTTCAATCTTCCCTTCGTCAAAATTTAAAACTCCTAGCAATCCTTCACAAACATTATTCACAATAATTGGAAATACAACTTCCCCTGTTATATCTCCAATCTCTTCATTTATAATTTCAATCAATGTTGTGCCATTATCTTTGCTTCCAATATAATTCTCACACGAATTAATGCATTCTGTTAATTTAGGACTTATTTCTTTGCCTAAAAACTTCTTTTTATGGCTTCCAACATAATTCACGATAACATTTCTATCACAAACAAAAACTTCCTTATTTATCACCTTTGAAAGCACTTCGGCATATTGTTCTAGCAATAAATTTGTGGAAAATAATGGACTATAATTTTTTAGCACTATTTCATTTTCGTCATTTATGTACATTTCAATTTTCATGCCTTCATAAAGCCTTAAAGTTTGCCTAATTTCCTTTGGAATTACAATTCTTCCAAGTTCGTCAATTTTTCTAACCATGCCTGTTTTTTTCATAATAATCTTCCTTTTTAGTTAGTTTTAGGAAAAGAAACATTATTATTCAAACTATTTAAAAGAAAAAAATAAGTTAAGCAATTGCCTAACTTATTTTAATCATTTACTTTGTTGTTTTTTTAGTTGTAGCCTTTTTAGGTGGCTCAATATTTGTTTTAGGTTCAGCCTTTTTAGCAGTTGTTTTAGTTGCAGGTTTTGATTGAGCCTTTGCTGTGGTTGTTTTCTTAACAGTTTTAGGTGCTTCAATCTTAACATCTGTTTTAACTTCTTCTGCCTTTACTTCTTTTTTAGCAGTGGTAGTTTTCTTTGCAACTGGTTTTTTAGCCCCTGTTGTAGTCTTTTTAGCAGTAGTTTTAGCAGTAGCCTTCTTAGGAGCAACTATTTCTGCTGTTTGAACAGGTTCAACTTCTTCTGCTTTTTCTTCTTCAACTTTAGTTTCAACAACTTCTGCTTCTTTTCCAGCCATTTCTTTTGCTTTTAATCTAGCCATCTTCTTTTCGTTATAATCTAAGATTTGTTCGAAATATAGATGATTTGTTGAATGATACCAAGTTAGCATAAATACAGAAACTACAAATAAGAATGCAATTCCAATGCAAGCAAATACAACGCCCCAAACTTCTTTTTCAGTACCGAAAAGTTTTGAGATTCTGAATCCTAATAATGCAGTGATAGCAATAATGAATAAGAAGAATACATAAAATAATACTTTATAACTCATCATACTCATTCTATTTCTTCTCATTCTAACATAGCAAGTTCTCATTGCTTCACCAAAACTTTGATAATGATGGTGTTCAATAAAGAAATATACCATTGAGAAGAATGCGATAAGAACCATCATGATAACAAATGAAACGCAAGCCGCAACAATTGCCCATGTGGTGCTATCTAAAACTATAAGTGGAACTATAACGATTGCTGCGCAGATGATATAGCAAACTGCTTGCAACAAACCGCCAAATAAAACCATTATAAAGTTTTCCATATTCCAGAAATCATAGATTGAGAATATGTTGGCATTCCCTTCCTTAGTTAATTTATTATAGAATCTAATGTATCCATATTGAAGTGGTCCAAATAACATCGCACCGATACAAACACACGCGATCCAAAGTTTTGGTGCTTTATCTCTTAAAAAGAAGCCTAATGCACCTAGAACAAAATAAGGTAACAATGCTAACATCATGCCTGCACAAGCAGTCCAGAAAGTGTTACCATTTCTTCTTCTGGTTGATTTAAACATCATACCAAAAACAGTACTGTTCTCTTTTTCTTCCATTTTTATTCCTCCATATTATTATTTTCAATTATAACAAATAGTTTAATTATTTCAAAATAAATAACCGCAAATTTCTTATATAACTTAAACTATTTTTTGAAAATCAAACCTTTTTATTACTTGGAAAGTTTGAAATCTATTCAAACTTTCCTTTCATCTTTTATTCACCCACTGAAGCACTTGGCTCAATCTCAATAGCGATTGTTGGATTATAACCCAATAATTGCTTATAGTTAATCTGTGCACCTGAACTTGTGATAATATAACCTGTGATTTCTAAAGTAATTGTACCTGTGGCCGAACTATCAATCTTTAGATAGTCGTAAACAGGAACTTCAACCCCATCAACCAAAATAGTTATCCCGTCATCACTTTCTAATGCCTTATTATCTAACGAAACACCCGCCACTTCTTGTTTTAATTTATATGACAATCTTACTTGATTATTATCGTTAACGCTAGAATTTAACAAAACTTGAATATATTCTGCAAGATTATAAGTCCCGCCAGCCTTTAGTTTTAGATGTTTATTACCATCTTCTTCAGCATACATAAATTCCTGTTTTAATTCGTTTTCATCAAACGGAGCAAGAGTATATGAATTTTCAATATCTTCCACATTGCCTTTGCCTTCTTTATTTACATATTTCTTAGTTCCAAGAACTTTTACAAATATATAAATATTATCTCTACCTTCATAGTATCCATTTATATTAACTTTAATTGGAATTACCACGTCTTTAGCAAAATCCGGAAGAGTTAGAACGCCATTATTTAGAACGCTTGCATTCACCCCTTCATTTGTTAACGCACCTTCTTTGTAAGTCCCATTATCATTTATATAGAATTGGTCACGAACATTTATACCAAATACTTCCACATCTGGAATATCAACAAAATCTTCGTTTTTAAATGTTAAACTAATAACAGATTTGATTTTATCTAAGTTTGTACTTAAATCTAACAAAATATAACTGCCAGTTTCTTCATTATATTCATAAACATGAATCCAATTATTTGCATATAAATCCGTGCCATTTAAAAGCGGAGTTTTAATATAATAATTATTTTGATACTCAACTAAATCAGCATTAGGATTATCATAATCCCTGAACAAAACTTTATAATATGGCTTGATTATAATATCTTGAGTAAATTTATAAACATCTTCACTTCCATTGTTTATACTAACATTTAAAGTTAAAGGCATTTGAATATTTAGATATCCAACAACTAATTTGTTTCCATTCAAACTCACATAATCATTGCCTGTAATTTGATAAGTAACATTAAATCCTGTGTTTGATGTTATGTAATCACCCAGATCTATTTCATTAGGAGTTTCTGAAACCTTAGCACCAACAAATACTTTTGAGTTATTAACAGCAACATCTATATTATGTTTAATATTAATATTCAAATATTTTTTAATCTGTTCGCCATTCTTATCAATATAAGGCAAACTTATCTCGATTTGTGCTGTTGTATCTGTTCCAACTAAGTTGTTGGCATAAACAATTAGATAATCTGAATTTCCATAAACAGAATAAACTGCCAATCCTTCTGCATTTTTGAAGTAGATTTTATCTTGGAATGATGGCAAAATCGTAAACTTAATATGGTTTTTACCTTCATTTCCGCCTTCAAATCCAATAGCCTTAACAACATTGTCTATAGATATATTTTCACCAGCATTCATCTCTAGAATTTCCTTACCCTCATTAAACTCTAAGTTTACTGGCTTAAAGTTAATATAGAATAAATGTTGCTTTTCAATTGTATATCTATATGTTTGAACGCCTGCAGTTGTTTTTGGATAGAACCTAAATTGTAAACCTAAATCAATAAATATATTATCATTCATTCCTTGTTTTAAAGGAAGTGTGCCGTCAGGATTTAATGTAAGTTCTTTTGTGGAAATATCATACTTCCCCTCAACGAAATAATTTAAATAAGAAGTTAGTTTTGTGGGAGCAGATATGTTTGCCAACTCTTCCCCAGTATTTTCATTATAATTTTTTGTTTCTTTATTTATCTCTGAAATAATATTAAACATATCGGAATTATCATTAATTCCAACAAAATTATCTTTTAACTGATTAATAATTTCAATAACACCATCAGATACAGATAAACTTAAGCCTTTAATTTTGTTAACTCTATCTACAATCGCTTCTAAATCATAAGAATAGATATCATTAACCACAGTTCTAATTCCAACAAAATCGGCATCATATCTTGGGTGTTTGTTTATATACTCTTTTATTTTCTCAGTTGCCTTTTCTAGGCTATCAACTGTTTCATCACCAATTGCGTTTCTGAACGCTTCATATTTTTTAGTTTCAGTGTTTTCTTCAAGATTAATTACAATGCCATAATTTTGCAATATATTTAAACATTCATCAATTGAAGTTATATTTAAATCAATGTCGTCAACTTCTTCAACTCTTTTAATAAGGTTGTTTAAATAATTGTTTATATAAGTTTCATTATTCACAATTGAATCAATAATATTTTCATCACATCTTGGATTAAATTTATTATAAGGATTAACTTTTCCCGCATTAATTTTATCAATTTCAGTATTTAATTCATTTAAATTTTCTATATTGATTTCACCACTTTGCTCATCAATATAATACGATATTTCACCTTTTTCTCCCAAACTTTCTTTTAAACCAATCTGATTTAAAACATTTTCAAGTTGAGTTTGATAGTAATCTTTTAAGAATATCATATTTGAATTTTTAGAAGAAATTTCAAAGCAAACTTTATAAACTCCAGTTGCTGAATAGAATGTAAAGATTTCATTTGCAGTAACTTTTCCGTCATCAACGAAATCTACATCATAACTATAATTATAATCTATATCACCTGCTTTCGCATTTACAGATGAAGACAAAGCACCATTGATATAGATTTGTTTTTTATAATTTCCAGCAACGCTCTCAAATCCCTCTTCAGCACCAACTCTTCTAACAACTGTGTTTATATCTTTGATAACAGGGCTATCAATATCAATTGTAACCACGTCATCAATAATATTATATTTATTGTAGTTCAAGTTCCTATTTAAAGATAGAACACATGTGGACTTTTCACTTAAGTCGTCTAAACTAAACACATTCAAATTTAAATTCAAATAAAAACCTTCGCCATTTTTCAATTTTAAAAGGTCACCATCTTTTAAATCGGCCGGGTCACCATAAATAAGTTCGGCTTCCACTAAAGTTTCATCGCCAGCCCAGAATTCAAAATCATTTTCATTTACAAGTTTTGTAAGACCATTTAGAATATTGCCATAGATATCAATGCCATTATTGATTGCATTTTTATACTCTTCTTCAGTGAAATATGGAACAAGTGAATTTTCTTTCATCACCATTTTAAAGCCTGATATTTTTAGTGCTTTATCATATTGCTCTTTAGCCACCAATTTCATTTTAGTGAAATTTAAATCAACATCGTCTGTTCTATTATTTCTTAAATATAAATCACCTTGATTTATTTTATGAAGCGTACCTGTGGTTTTATCCTCATAAATAAATGATTCACTTGTATTTGAATAATAATATAAGTTTTCAAGAACTGAACTTACTTCAACACCAGCGCCACCAAAACCCAAATCAGTTCCGCTCGCATCTAGAGATGAATAAACCACTACATAATCAGCAATATGGTCTTCTTTGATTTTCCCAGGGTCGCCTTCTTCAATCGCCTCACCTTTATCGTTGAACAATCTATTTCCATCTCTATCAATAGGATTGCCATTCTCATCTCTTAAAACACAAACCCAAAAGAAATTAACATCATGCCCGCTTAGTGAGTTTTTAGCAACAATGTTTGCATAATAAACATCTTTTTCTGCATTCAGCCCAGTTGTTTCATATTTGCTATAAACTGGAATTTCATAGCCTTCTAAGTAGCCCGCTTCAGCACCATCGCCTTTGTATGTATAATAACTATCGTTATAACCTCTCATATCAACGAAGTGTCTTATGCTACAATCTTTAACATCAATTATGTCATAAACAATGCTATCATCACCATTTTTACCAATAACTTTAGATTGGTCACCAACCATCACAGACAAATCATTTATATATGAATAATGATTTGAAGTTTTTTCAATAAATAGTTTTGGAACACCATACACAGAATTTTTTCCCAAAACTTGTTTCATATCAATTTCAATAGTTTGAGTTTTAATTGCCCCATCGAACACATTTGAAACTTTCTCTGATGAATTTACACACATTTTATTATCAAATGCAAAGTTGCTGGCAGGAGTTCCTTGTTCGAATGAAACTTCACTCTCATAGTTGATGTTTACAGGCATAAAATCATAGAAAATAACATTTTCACCTGTGGATTTTGTAATCGCCAAAGAGAATGCAAGATAAATTTTGAAAACTTTATCGCCATCAGCAAACTTTGAAGGGACTAACGCATCTAGATAATAATTATTTGATGCCATAAAGAATTTTAAGAAACTTGAGTTTGCATACAAATTCGACGTATCTGTTAAATTGCTATAAATTCCGTTTCCATTTTCAAGTTTTGAAACATTATATGCTTCTTTCATTTTAGATTCAAAGGAATCCGATTGTTTGAACTCTTTATTTTCAACTGTTGTGTCGATAACATATACGCCTATTTTCATGCTATTTAACAACGCCAATTTTTCTTCTTTAGAAATAACAACCGAACTATCTTCGTTTTCTATAGAAATAAACTTATCTGCCAATTCTTGAAGAGTATACACTTTAGTATCAAAAATATTTAAATCTAAACTTTCCGAAGAAACTGTCATAGATGAAATATCAATATCACTAACGAAGAATGAGATATCTGCATTAATGAAAACATATTTTAAGGATTCCCAAACTTGAGTTAAGAATAAATCTCCACTCTCTGAAAGAACAATCAAATCTGGGTCTTGGCTTATATTTATCTTTGTAAAGAACTCATTTGTTTTTCTATCAGTTATGATTTGATCTTTATACTTGTTGATGAAATTATTATATTTTGTAATCAATTCAGAATAGTTTAATGATTTATCTGTGTTTAATTTATTATGCCCTTCACTATCTTGCAAATAATCCTTATTCACATAGAAATCATAAAAAGCATTTAATCCATTAGTCTCAAATTCTTGTTGCATCTGATATGTTCTATGAGTTCTAACAAACAAGTTTAGATATGAACCATCAATATTTTCCAAATTCAAATCTATCGTATATGTAACTGGAGCAGTTGCATTTTTTGTAATTGTTGCCACTTCAGGCTGATCTGCATAAACATAAACTTTTTTATCTTCAAATTTAACAACACCACTATTAGTGAAATCTTTGTTTGTAATATTTGATTGATTGATCTTAAAGGCATTAACTAAATCACTGCTCAAAGTGATAGTTTGAGAACCATTCTTTCTTGCCAAAACATAACTATTTGATGACTCCACTTCACCACCAGAGTTGTGAATTTGTGGCAATGAGCCAACATCCAATTTAATGTCAGACTCATTCAAAACCACATCAACAATAACATAAAGTTCGCAACTAACACCACCATTAGATTTAAATGATATCTTTGCAGAACCGCCAATGTTATTGCCTTTTGCATCTTTCTTAACTTTTATTTTAAATTCAGAACCAACAGTTGTTGTTTTCTCAACTTCAATTGCAGGAGTTACTTGAGAAACTGTTACTTCCAAGTTTTTATTCGTGGCATCAGCCGGCAAGCAACCAAGTTCGATAGAATAATCGTCGCTTATAACTATGTATTTCTTTGTTGACAATGCCGATTCATCGGAAGTTCGAACGTCTTGAATATTCATGATATAGCCTTCAGACTTTTGAGATGAATCATCAAAATAAAGTGTGGTTAAACTAACCACCGTTTGATCAAAACCGCCAGTTGCTGCAAATATTCCAATTCCAATTCCTAGTACGCCAAATACACACAGCATACCAATTCCAACAAATTTTGCTATTTTCTTTCCCATTTTTCTTTAAACCACCTTGTTTAGTTTTAAACTTACAAAGTTTTATTTTATTCAAGATTAGTATAATTTTTTTTACAAATTAAGTCAAATAAATACTATATAATTATTTTATCTATTATTAATATTTTTATTTATGTTAAAATCAAGTAAAATTTTAAACCACAATAACATTTAGTTCATGTTCAAAATTCTTGCTTGCTTCAATGATTTTTATGTTAAAGTTCCCTTTATTCAAAGGCATAAACACTAAATATGTTGTAAAATTAAAACCTTCAAAATAAAAACTTTCAGATAATTCTTTTGGTGCAATTTCAAATTCGCTATTTAAAATGATATCTCCACTTTTAAGTTCGCAAGTTAGATAATAATTCTCGCCTTTATTTAGCCTTATTTCACCACTATGAATAGTACTTCCATTTAATAGAATTTTAAAATCTGTTATTCCATAATCCACAACAATTTCTATTTCTTCTTTGATTGAGTTGTTTTCTAACAATATCTTGCCAATGCCCTTACTTTTTGCAATTATGCTATCATTTTCAATTGATATTATACTAGGTGTAAGATTTGAAACTTGAATTTCATTTTCAATAGCATTTGGCAAATCTAACGAGCGCCTTAAAATGGTTCTATCGTTTTTAGTGTTTAAATACAACTCTTTTTCACATTCATAAATTATTTTAGTTGCTTGCAATTTCTGAACTACAAGTTCTATCTCTTCTTCAAATTTTCCAAGCACCAATTTTAACTTGCCCTGTCCTTCTTTTATGGGTCTTACTTCATGATTTTCAAGTTTTAAAATATCTTCATTTAAATTTGAAATACTAAAATCATTAAATAATTTTCCATCGTAATAAACCACAATATTTGCCAAGTTAAAATATTCTTCTGCTGAGAAATTATTCCTTGTTAAATATAAACATTTAAGATTTGAAACTTCAAAATCATTACATTTAAATTTATACTCGAATTTATTCAAATCATAAACAAAAGTTTGGAAATTAGATATAGAAATTGTGTCTGTGTGGAAAGAATATTTAACCTTATAAGATAAACTAAAATTTTGCAATCCCGCTTCTAAAAACTTAAAATTTATTGAAAGTTTATCTGCTAATTTTTTATAACCTATAACCTGTACATTATCGCCAAAAACAAAATTTTCAAAGTCTACATCTGTTTGAACAACCACTTCATATTCATAGTCTTTTAATGTAACATTATCTAATAAAATTTGTGAATTTAATTCTTTATTTTCCAATATCTCAAATTCAATATTTTGTTCAGAATAACTTTCAAAAGCGTTTTTAAATTTTGCTGTGATAGTCCCTTTCCCTGCCATATTTTGAACAGAGAAGTTGCCATCTTTATCTATATCAATTAAGTCATTGCTTGCATAAAATATTACTCTTGTTCCGCTTGGAACAACAGCATTGTATTCCAACTTTCCGCTTTCATTTATAGAAAACAATAATTTTTCGTCAACCAAATTTGTAAATTCAAAATCTTTTATATATAAACCGTCTTTAACTTCAATATTTATCTTTCTTTCAACATACTGATTACTTCCTATTGCCTTTGGAATTAGTATTGAAATTGATGCCTCGCCTAAATTATTTGCAATCAATTTATAATCCTGAAAATATACAATATCTTCATTTGTTGAATTTACTATAACTTCACTTCTCAAATTTATTGGCGTTATGTTAACAATCTTACTTATATCAATTTCTTCATTCTTTTCCAACTTAATATTAGAGTTTACAACTGATACATATTGCAAATTCTGCGGGCTATTTTGAACTTTTAAAGTTAGTTTATCTTGATATGCATTTTTGTAATACAAAGATATCTCCACCTCGCCTGCATTTAAGCAACTAACAATATTGTTTTTCACCTTCGCAATATTTGAGTTTGAAGAACTAAAAGAAAGTTCATTCATTTTAAATTCTTTATTACCAAGAAAATCATTATATGTAAATTCAATACTCTCCCCTATTCCATAACCATCTAAATAAATGTTTTTAAAAGAAATAGAATTTGTGCTATTGCAAGCACATAGAATAGTTGAAAATAGGATTATTAAACTAAAAAATGTAAGATATTTTTTCATCACAATTAGTATTGTAACATAAATTTATACAAATTTAAACATTTTTCGACTTTTTGTTTTAATCTTACAAATTCTTTTGATATAATCTAATCTATATTAGGAGGAATTATGGCAACAGATATTGGAATTGTTAATTCAAAAGAGAAGTTTAAGTTTAGAGTTTGCGGAATAATTGAAAGAGATGGCAAGTACCTTTTTAATAAGTCTTCTAGCAACAATGTTTATCATGTTCCCGGTGGACATGTTGAAATTGGCGAACCATCACATAAAGCAATTTTAAGAGAAATGAAAGAAGAAGTTAAAGTTGACGTTAAAATTGAAAAATTGCTTTGCGTTAATGAAAGTATTTTCATTGATTCAAAGAAAAGATTATGCCATGAAATCGCTTATTATTTCTTACTAACTGCTGAAAATGCACCAAAAGAAGATAAGTTTTCTATAACTGAAGTTGATAAAGGCGTTATAAAAGAACAAAACTTTGAATGGTTTGGATTGAATGACGCAAGAGCATTTAAAATTGAACCTTATTTCTTAAGAGATTTACTTTTATCTAACACGTCTGGCACAAAATTTATTATCACAGACGAAAGAAATTAAATGGCAAAAAGGTGTTTGCAATTTGCAAACACCTTTTTCTAATGCAATGATATATAAATCCACCATTATCTAATAACTCTCTTTTCAAAATTATCATCACTTTCACATAAATAAATAATACCTCTAATAAAATTAATAACTGATGGAATGAATGTCCATGAAAATAAAACATCAGCCACACCCAAACCAATATTACCAAGATAGAAGTTATTGACACCAATGCCACCTAAAAAAATACCAAATAATCCTGCTGCAACTTTTGATTTACCTGATTTGCTAACACCTATTCCATTTGATAATTCTGAACCAACTTTTGCACCACAATGCAAGCACACATAAGCGTTATCATCTATTTCTTTTCCACAATTTTTACAAAACACTTTTGTTTCCTCCTATATCTAATGTACACATTATATCATGCAAAAGTCTATATGTCAAGAGAATTATTAAGATATTATGTACAAATAATATAATGTGTAGGTGATATATATGAAATTAAGGATTCTAGATATTTTAAAGCAAAAAGGTAAAACAAAATATTGGTTATACAATCAATTAGGGCTAAGTTATCAAAATTTTAACAACATTGTTAATAATAAAACATCAGCAATTAAATTTGACAACTTAAAAGCCATATGCGATATTCTTGAATGCACACCCAACGACCTTTTTGAAGATTATTACAAATAAAAAAGAGCGATATGCTCTTTTTTATTTTTCTTCCCTATTTTGAAACCTCTTCACTAGTTTCGATAATTGCATCTTCTAGAAGTTGAGATTTCTCTTCCTTATTATAAAGTGCCTTATAAAGCGGACAATTTCTCATCAAATACTTATGAGTGCCTTCGCCCACAACTGTTCCGTTATCAATAACCACAATTTTGTCTGCATCAACAATTGTAGATAATCTATGCGCCACAACGATTATTGTATGGTCATTTTTGAGATTATCAACAACTTCCACGATTTTTTCCTGATTTTCATTATCAAGCGCACTTGTGGCTTCATCTAAAATAATTATTTTAGGATTTTTTAGCAAAATTCTCGCTATCGCAAATCTTTGTTTTTGACCGCCAGAAAGCATAACGCCATTCTCGCCCACCTTTGAATTTAGTCCTTCAGGCAAAGCCTTAACAAAATCATAAATTTGGGCTTTCTTAAGGGTTTTTACAATCTCTTCATCGGTTACATCAGGCTTTATATATTGCATATTTTCTCTGATTGTGGCATTGAAAATATATGGCGTTTGAGTAACTGTTGAAATTGAATTTCTTAAGGATTTTTCTGTTAAATCATTTATATTTTCGCCGTCAATTGTAATAACGCCTGAGTTTTCTTTCAACGAGTACAATTTATTAGACAAAGATAAAATAGTACTCTTTCCGCAACCGCTTCGGCCAACAATTGCAGTTGTTTTATTTGCTTCAAACTTAATTGAAACGTTATGCAAAACTTCCTTATCTTCGCTATATCCAAACGTTACATCTTTAAACTCTAGTTCACCATGTTTTGCTTCTATATCTTTATCTCCAAATTCTTCTTTTGGGAATTTCTCAATAACCTCAAATACTCTATAAGCACAAATCTCACCTTGAGTTATATATTCTTTAATTGCAGCCAAGTGGCGTGCTAAATTCTTAGCATTTCCAGAATATGAATAAACAATTAAGAACACAGATAGTGGTACAACCCCTTCCTTTATAAAGAATATGCCTAAAACTAAGAACCCAGTTAAAAACAACATTGAAACGAAATCTCTAATTAAGATATAATTACGTCTTGTTTTTCTTGCTTTTAACGATTCATTTAATGTGCTTTCAATCTTTCTATCGCTATCGGCAATTGTATTTTCTCTAATATTCAAACTTTTAATATCTCTTAATGCTCTAACCTGTTCACCATATGCACCAGTGGAAATTTCTCTTAAATCTTTAATCTTTTTCCAATCTTTCCACCACTTTTTCTCTTTTTCGTTATCAAAAACAAAACAAACTATAACATAGCCAAGCAATATTAAAAAGAACCAAATATTTAGAAATGCAACATAAATAAAGAACGCTGTGTTTGAAATTATTTCCAAAACTGTGTTAAAAACATCTAGTAAAGCATCAGAACATCTTCCAACGTCGCTATTTATTCTTTCAATAAAAATTCCATTATTGGTTTCGTCACACTTGCTCATTTTAGTTGTGGTTATAGCGTTAATTAAATCAAACCTTATATCTTGCTCCACCTTAAACGCAACTTTAACATAAACATAAGCATTCACATAACTAATTAGCGGATTTATAACATTGATAATAACCGAATAGATTATAAGCGTTATTGCCATTTGGAAATCAAGCGTTGATAAACTTGCTAAGAAATTTGCTGAAATTATAGGAGTAAAAATTCCCACGATTGAAAGCAAAACCAATGTTATGATTTCTAACGCCCATAACTTTTTATATCTTTTATAATACGGAAAAACTTTATAAAGATTTTTAGAATATTTTGTCTTTGTTTTTTCCATTCTATCCCCCTTACTTTTTTAAATTATGTAAGTCTATCAAAATTATTAGAAAATAGCAATAGGAAAAACAAAAAAAAATTTCCCAAACGGGAAATTTTTTTTTATCTCTTTCTGAATTGTGGTGCTTTTCTTGCTTTTTTCAAACCATATTTCTTTCTTTCTTTAACTCTTGCATCTCTTGTTAAGAAGCCTGCAGATTTAATTTCTGGTTTTGTAGTTTCATCAGCCTTAACTAATGCTCTAGAAATTGCATGACGAATTGCACCTGCTTGTCCTGACAAACCGCCACCATGAACATTTACATAAACATCAAACTTATCACTTGCTTGTACTAACTCTAAAGATTGTTTAGCAACAAGTTTTAAAGTTCCAAGTGGGAAATATTCATCAATATGTTTGCCATTGATTTCGAATATGCCTTTTCCATTTGGCATAATTCTAACTCTTGCAATAGATTGTTTTCTTCTACCAGTTGCAGAATAAACAACTGCTTTATTTGCAGGAACTTTTTTAGTTGATTTCTTAACTGCTTTCTCTTCTGCCATTATTTAACATCTCCTTTAATAGATATTTTTCTAGGTTTTTGAGCCTCATGTGGATGTTCAGAACCCTTATAAACTTTCAACTTACTTGCCATATCTTTTCCAAGTGAGTTCTTTGGTAACATACCCTTAACTGCTTTTTCTAGAACGAAATCGCTCTTAGTTGCCATTAAAGTTTTGTAATCAAATTCTTTTAATCCGCCTGGGAAGCCAGAGTAACGATAGAATTTCTTTTGCACTCCTTTATTACCAGTTAAAATCATTTTATCTGTATTAATAACTATAACATAATCTCCAGTATCAACATGTGGAGTATAGATAGGTTTATGTTTACCTCTAAGGATTGAAGCAACCTGACTAGCAACTCTACCAAGAGGTAGTCCAGCAGCATCAACTAATAACCATTCTCTAGTTACAGTTTCTTTCTTTGCCATTAAAGTTTTCATTATATTTTCTCCTAAATTTCAGTTATTGAAAATCTGTTATTGTTTCAAATCTTGAGGGGCTAATTCAATATTTTTACCAATAATTTTTTCACGCGAATTAATTTTAATATAATTATAGCAAGATGTCAAGGCTTTTTTACAAGATTTTACTAAATTTTGTATTTTACTAATCTCAACCTTCCGCCATCTTCTTTTTTTAATTAATTGGCTTCCTTTTCGCCTTGAATTTCATTCAAATTACACAAAACCCAATCATTTAGTATCTGTTCACTCTCAGATAACTTTTCACCATTTAGAACTTTATTATCATTCATCATAAAGGTTGTAAACTTAAATCTGCCAAGATTACTAGCATTCTCAATAATTTCCGAATTTTCAGCATACACCTTAGATAAAGTTTCGATTGCCGACTTTTTCTCTCTCATTTGTTCAAACTCGCTTGGACTCATCAATGCAAACGCCATACTTTCAGGCATTTGAGAATGTTCAAATTCTCTTTCATCTAAAATTGTTCTAGATAAAAAACTCTTAATCCTATCTAGCATAACACATATTTTCTCTTCACTATCTAATGAATCCATATCATATGTACCCACATATTTCAATGTATAAATGCTTGAAATTGCAGTTTCCTTATCCGCTAAAAATGCATCAAAATACTCACCAAAAAGATTGGCTTTTACATCGTTTTGCCACTCTACTCTTTTCTCAATTACTAAATCCATAAACTCTTTGTTTGGAATCCTGCCCAAACTTGCACCATTTTCGTTAAACATATTAATCTCCCCTTTTTTTTTTAATTAGTTTAACATAAAAAAGAAACTTGTCAATAAGTTTCTTTAATATTATTTGATATATATTATAATTAATTTAATAATTCATTAATAAGTGACAAATATTCCGGATATAGGAAATCCACCATATACATTCTATTTTGATATGCCACACTTTCACTAATTCCAAAATTTGCAACATAGTCGTTAATTGAAATTCCTTCAATTAATCCTAGTTCCACCCTTAAAAGTGTGTAATAATCCAATTCATCTTTCAAACTAAGATATATATTTAAAGATTGTTTGAATAGCGAACTATTATAATCAATATTAGATAATTTATTTGTTAGTTCATCATCAAAGATAGTTTGGCAAAGTTCGTTTGTAATATTTGCACCCAAATTAGATAAGCCTAGGCTTAATGAGTTTATAAACACAAACTTATTGCTCTTGTTTTTCATTAAATCTAATTGGTCGCAAATCCCCTTGTTTCCGATTGAATAGTTATAAACATCAATATTTGAATAATAGATATATTTTGCCAAATTTAGATACGCTTCATCAAGCAATCTTTGAGCAGAATTTACATTAGTTATTTTTGCTTCTCCATCGAATATGGTTTTCAAATGAAAGGCTCTAAAATAATCCACGAAATCTATGCTTTTCTCAATCACCTTGTTATATTGATAAACAAACTGATTTACAATTGCAATTTCGGAGCCTTCAACATTTAACATAACAACGTCTGCTTCAAATGTATTTTTAATTTCTTTAAAAGTTGCTAATGCTTTATCTAGATTTTCAATCTTTTCAAACAACGTGTTCAATTCTTTTTGCTCATAATCATAATTCTTTAGATTGTTATAAAACGACTCATTCCAGTTTTCATAATATCTGAAAATATACTTTAGCAAGTTTGCCTGAATATCATTTAACGCTCTAAATCTTAAACTAACATCGTCTGAATTTTCAGACGAAATTTTTGCCCGTACTTCCGCTTCATTAAACTTAATTACTATGGTTTTACTTAAGTTGGCTGAAGTATCGCCAAAATACTCAACATTCTCTTTTTTATATGTGTTGACCATTTCTTGATAGCGATTTTGAACCTGCTCAATTGTTTTATTAGGATTTCCACAAGCAACAAATAGGCAAAATGCAGAGCAAATTATTAAAATAAGTGAAACAACTTTTTTCATACAATTCCCCCTTATTTAATTCCTATTTGAGTTAGCACAATTCTAACATCTTTTTGAAATTCAGTTTTTATATCTGAATTAGCAAAATCATCTCTATTCACAACATTAGATTTGATGTTATGCGTTAGTTTAAACATCTTTTCCAGCCCTGAGATATAATTTTTATAAATATTTCTATATGAATAGATAAATTCTCTCTCGCTAACCGCTGTAAAGATATTAGTTCCACCAACATATTTTTCAATGTTATCATAGATTAAACTTGAATCTAGTAAGTAGCCATTCTCAGCCTGAAATTCCATTTCCATACTTTCTTTAAATGAATAAGCAAAACTGCTTAGCAAAACAGAATATGTTGTATCCACATATTCTCCATTAAACGAATGTTTGTTTACTAATTCATTTAGTTTTATAATCAAATTTGCTTGAGTTTTAATTAGTTCTCTATAGTTATTCTGAACGCTCCCATATTTATTTGAAAGCATTTTTATATCGTCTTCACTTTCAAGGTTACTTTTTTGGCTAGTTTTTAAATCAGCAATAGCATTTACAAGGTTTGAAGCCCCTAGTTTAAATGAACTGGCTAAACGTTCCACTTGCCTTTGCTCGCTTCTAGACGCACCTTCAATAGATTTAGATAATGCCACAAAATAATTTAAAGAAGTATCTAACATCTTATCTAAAGTTAAATAAGTATAAAAAGTTTGACCATCAACAGTTATTGCTCTTGCACCATTGCCAAACATTTTCTTCCTTGAATTTATAATTTGCATATGGTCCACAGAATTAAAAGATTTTGAATATTCTTCACCATATTTATCTAGTTTTTCCAACTCTTCAATTTCATAAGTAATTCCCATTCTTTCTTTATAATCCGCCACACTTAGTGCTTGATTATAAGTGCTAATAGCAGGAAGCGGAATAAAGATAATAGCAATTATTGCAAACGCTATTAAAGCAAGAATTATTACGCTTGTTATAATTTTACTTTCCCTAGTCATTTTATCTCCTATAAAATAATAACAAATTAACAAACTTTAAGCAAACAAAACAAATTAATATTGAACATCTTTTAAAACTAAACCAGTTGGAGGAACAGTTTTTCCCGCCATCTCCCTAGATTTACTACTTATAACTTTTTCTAAACTATCAATCTTTCCATAGCCAACTTCAATAAGCGTTCCCATAATAATCCTAACCATATTATAAAGAAATCCATTGCCTGTTATTTCTAACGAATAAAATAATCCATTATCTAAAATCTTAGCATTGTATATCGTTCGAACCTTATCTTCCACACTGCTTCCGCTAGCACAAAAACTTGAAAAATCAAATGTACCTATTAAAAACATCACCTGCTTTTTCATTTTTTCGATATCTATACTTTCATTAACCCTTAAAGCAATTTGATCTAAATATGGAATATTTACGTTTGAAGCATAAAAATTATAAAGATAAGTTTTTCGTTTAGCACTAAACCTTGCATGAAAGTTTTCATCTTCCACTTTTATGGATAACGCTCTAATATCACTTGGCAACACCAAATTCAAACGTTTATCTAAGTTTTTAGGCAACTCGTCTAATTCAAACGAAACAGTTTGCCTGATGGCGGAAACAAATGCATCAGTTCTTCCAGAAGCACTTGTTTTTATCTTTTTGCCAACAATGGAACATAGTGCTTTTTCCAACTCTTCTTGGATTGAACTGCCATTCTTTTGAATTTGATAACCATTATAATTCTTTCCCAAATAACTAATTGTTAATAAAATATTCATAATTTCACCAAGTATATTTTACAACATTTTCTAAAATAATAAAAACGTTTTGATTTTATTTTTCAAAATTACACTTTTTAGTTTAAAAACAATTCTCTTTTTGTTTGACATTTTTTTAATGGGAAAATATACTAAATATAGACATTTTTAATTGTTTAAAACATGTTTAAACTATTTGATTTAAGGAGAAGAATATTGAAAAAGATAACAGTTGATGGCAACACTGCCACCGCCACAATCGCATACGCTTTAAGCGATGCGGCCACAATATATCCCATCACTCCATCTAGCCCCATGGCTGAAGTTTGCGACCAATGGGCAGGAGAAGGAAAGAAAAACAATTTTGGCAACACTTTGAAAATAGTTGAAATGCAAAGCGAAGGAGGAGCAAGCGGAGCATTACATGGTTCTTTATGCGGTGGAGCATTAACCACCACGTTCACAGCAAGCCAAGGTTTGCTTTTAATGATTCCTAATATGTATAAAATAGCGGGCGAACTAACACCTTGCGTTATGCACGTTTCGGCAAGAGCCCTTGCTTATCATGCCCTATCAATTTTTGGCGACCATTCCGATGTGATGAGTGTTAGACAAACTGGCTGGGCAATGCTTTGCTCAAACTCAGTTCAAGAAGCAATGGATATGGCACTTGTTGCTCACCTATCCACACTAAAAGCGAGCGTTCCTTTTGTGCATTTCTTTGATGGATTTAGAACAAGCCATGAAATTAACACAATTGAAGATATAGATATGGAACAGGTTAAAAGTATTGTTCCTTATGATAAAATCGCAGAGTTTAAAAACAGATGCTTAAATTCTTCTAATCCACACCAACAAGGCACTGCTCAAAACCCAGATATTTATTTCCAAAATAGAGAGGCTTGCAATAAGTTCTACGAAGCCACGCCTACAATAGTTCAAGAAACAATGAACGAAGTTGGAAAAATTACTGGCAGAAATTATCACTTATTTGATTATGTTGGCGACCCTAACGCAGAAAGAGTTATCGTTTTGATGGGAAGCGGAGCAGAAATTGCAGAACTAACTGTTAATCATTTAAATAAAACAGAGAATGCAAAATTGGGCGTGATAAAAGTTAGACTTTATCGTCCTTTCGATACAAAAGCATTTATTGAAGCAATCCCTTCCACCTGCAAATCTATTGCAGTTTTAGACCGAACTAAAGAAAGCGGAAGCGACGGAGAACCTTTATATAAAGACGTTAGATGTTCCCTATTTGATAGCAAGTTTAAAAATATTACAGTTGTTGGTGGAAGATTTGGACTTGGAAGCAAAGAATTTACACCTTCATATTGCAATACAGTGTTTGAAAACCTTTTAGAGAAAGAGCCAAAGAACCATTTCACAATTGGCATTAACGATGATGTTACAAACACTTCTTTAAAAGTTTCAAGGCAAATTCACCCTAGCGAAAATGTTTATGAATGTAAGTTCTATGGCTATGGCGGAGACGGAACTGTTAGTGCAAATAAAAGCAGTATTAAAATCATTGGCAACAACACAGATTTAAACGGACAAGCATATTTTGAATACGATAGCAAAAAGAGCGGAAACGCCACAATTTGTCATTTAAGATTTGGAAAAAGCATAATAAAAGAAAGTTATTTACTTGATAACATCGACTTTGTTTCTGTTCACAATCAAACTTATGTTAAAAAATATAACATTCTAAAAAATGTTAAAGATAATGCCACCCTACTTCTAAACACTGGCTGGACAATAAAGGAAATGGAAAATATCTTCCCTAACAATTTTAAAAGAGAATTGGCTTTGAAAAATATTAAGTTATACACAATTGATGCATATAAGATTGCCAAAGAACTAGGACTTGGAAACAAAATTAATCTAGTTATGCAGTCGGCATTCTTCAAACTTATAAATATTCTTCCTTACGATTTGGCTGTAAGCGAAATGAAAGCGTTTGCAAAGAAGAGTTATGGAAAATTTGGAGAAAAAGTTTTAGAGCAAAACTATAAAGCAATTGATAGTGCTTCAAGCGGTTTAGAACAAATTGAAATCCCTGAATCTTGGAAAGATTTAAAAGAAGATACAATAAAAACTGATTCAAAAGAGTTAAATAAATATTATAACGAATTCATAAAACCAATTGAAAGCCTTGATGGTGATACATTGCCTGTGAGTGCATTTGATCCAAGAGGAATTGTTCCAACTGGCACAACTAAGTTTGAAAAACGTGGCGTGGCAGGAGAACTACCTTGCTGGGAAAGCAAAAATTGCATTCAATGTAATATGTGTGCATTTGTTTGCCCACATGCTTGCATTAGACCGCACTTAGTGAAAAAAGAAGATATAAATAATCCACCTTCTTCATTGCAAACTCTAGACGCCACTGCAGAACCTATGTACAAATTCGTAATGCAAGTTAGTCCTAAGGATTGTACTGGTTGCGGAGTTTGTGCAAGCGTTTGCCCTAGCAAAAATAAGGCATTAGAAATGAAACCTGCAAGTGATATGATGGAAACTGAAGAAGAAAAATACAACTACATTTCTTCCCTAAAATCATATAAGAGCAATGTGTTTAAACCAAATTCAGTTAAAGGTAGCCAATTTAACACACCTTACTTTGAGTTTAGCGGAGCATGTGCCGGATGTGGCGAAACACCATATATTAAAGTTCTATCTCAATTGTTTGGAAACAGAATGGTGATAGCAAACGCAACTGGATGTTCAAGCATTTATGGTGGAAGTGCACCAACCTGCCCTTATTCAAAAGATGAAAACGGAAACGGAATTGCTTGGGCAAATTCGTTATTTGAAGATAATGCAGAATTTGGACTAGGAATCAAACTTGGATTAAATATAAATCACGAACAATTGATTGAAAGATTAGAAACTTTAAAAGCAAATTCTAAAAATTCAAAACTTAATTCAAAAATTGACGAATATTTGAATACAAACAACGTAGATAATCAAAGAACTCTTGGAAAAGAAATCTTAGACGAAATCGAACACGATAATTCAATTGATGAAAATGTTCGAAAAAATATTGAAATTCTAAAAGACCATTTTGCTTCAAACTCTGTTTGGATTGTTGGCGGAGATGGTTGGGCTTATGATATTGGCTATGGCGGACTAGACCATGTGCTTGCAAGTGGAGAAAATGTGAATATCTTAGTTTTAAATACAGAAGTTTATTCCAACACTGGTGGACAAGCAAGCAAAGCCACTCCATTAGGAGCAGTTGCAAAGTTTGCATCAAATGGAAAAAGAACTAATAAAAAAGATTTAGGCTTAATGGCAACAACATATAAAGACGTTTATGTTGCACAAGTTAGTATGGGTGCAAACATGAACCAATTTCTAACTGCAATCACAGAAGCAGAAGCATACAACGGAGTTTCATTAATTATTGCTTATGCCCCATGCATTAATCATGGCATTAATATGACAAACTCTCAAAGCGAAATGAAAAAAGCAGTTGATAGTGGTTATTGGCATTTATGGAGATATAATCCAACATTAAAAGAAATGGGCAAAAATCCATTTATTCTAGATAGCAAAGAACCAACTTTAGATTATGAAGAATTTTTATTAAATGAAAGCAGATATAAATCGTTAAAAGCAAAGAATCCAGAACTTGCAGAGAAATTATTTGAAGAAGCAAAAATTCTAGCAAAAGAAAGATATGAAGGTTATCTAAAATTATCTAAAGACGAATAAAAAGAAAACATATTAGGCAAATGCTTAATATGTTTTTTTATTTCTTTTTAGTTTTTAAATCTCTAAAGAATTTTCTTTTGAATTTTAAATAAATATACCAATCCTTTCTAGAAAGGTGCACAGGGATAAGAGATATAACGCTTGTGGTGGCAACGATAACAATAACTATCAGATAATAATCCACAAAAATATAATCGTTTATATTCTTAATTGTGTTTATCCCATCATTAGTTACAATTATATTTCCCTTATGCAAAGTGTCATAATAGTTGCTTAGATTTGTGCCATACATAGAATCGTACTTTGCCAATGTTTCAATCGTGGAACTTGCCGGATGATTATAAACATCGCTATTAGAAATAATTACAACTTCTGGTTTAACTCCTTCCAAAAATTCTAGGCTAGTGCTTGTGGACGAACCATGATGCCCTAACTTTATCATATCAACATCTATATCATCAACGAAATAATTTAAGGCCTCAATTTCTCCAACCTCACTAGTGGCATCGCCAGTTAAAATAAATTTATAATTTGGAAACTCAAAATAAAGAATAGCGCTATAATCATTTTTCTCTTCATAGTAATCATTCATTGGAGTGAGCCAAGTTATCTTATAGTTTTCACCCACAATTTCAAGCCCACTTTCATTAATGCATGTTTCAATATTATGTTCATTAATCACACGCTCAATATCGTTATAATTATAAACATTTTTCAAATCGTTTGAGTGATAAATTTTCCCAATATTATAAGAGTTTATCACACTTCGCATACCACCTATATGATCACTATCGCTATGAGATAAAACGAAATAATCAAACGTTTTATCTTTATCATCCTTGAAGAAAACCTTATCAATATAACGATTTAATGTGTTAAACGCATCAGATTTTCCAGAGTCTACCATCATACACTTATTGTCAGGAAGTCTTAATAATATGGCATCACCATGTCCAACATTGACAAAATGTATTTCATATGTGATATTTTCTAAATAACTTAAATCAGGTTTTAATTTCAACAAAATTTCAATACTATTCATAAAGATCAAAGAAAAAAGCAAGATAAAATTAATAGCCAAGCATATAATTGCTCGGTTAATCTTAATACCTCGCCTAAATTTTCTTCTTGATTCTTTCTCTTCTTTTGTTGTAAATTCCATAGTTATTTATTCGTTCTCTCTTCTTCAACAACACTAACATTATCAATTGGTTTTTTAGTTCTTTTCCAGAATTTTAAGAACTTAAAGAAGTTTCTCTTTTTCTCTTTTCTTCTAGAAAATAATTCTTTTATCTCAGGGATTCTTTCCTTGGTGGCTCTATATCCTTCTTCATACATTTCCATAGCACCAGCCAACTTACTGCTCTTATATTTTTTCAAATCTGGCTGAATCATAATATCTGCATTTAGATAACCTTTAATTGTATTACTCTTCATCATAACAGATATACTTTGAGATAATA
The DNA here is from genome assembly GCA_934754335.1 of uncultured Clostridia bacterium. Lineage (GTDB taxonomy): Bacteria > Bacillota > Clostridia > Christensenellales > UBA1242 > UBA11490. The sequence goes on along the minus strand of CAKVHY010000002.1, from coordinate 46,821 downwards.
ATTGAATATAACTTGTGCTATCAGTTCCGCTTCCCCTACTACTATTTATATCAATTCCAATTGTGATTTCGCAACTATTTAATTTGGGTACGTTCGCTGGAATTGTATTTTGTAAACCACCATCAAATAGCAAGTAGTTTCCAAATTGAACTGGATAGAAAACACCAGGGACAGCACAACTTCCAGCCACTGCTTTAACAACGCTCCCTTCTTCTATATGAACTTCTTTACCTGTTTTTATATCCACAGCCACTGCACAAAAAGGAATCTTCAAATCCTTAATATCTATATTTCCAAGAGCATTCATCACCACTCGTTCTAGCCCTTCAGTCTTAGAAGGAGTGAATGGAATCTTAGAAGTTTTTATATCTTTCTCTTTTAAGGTTAAGGCATATTGAAGCATCTCATCTGCAGTTTTACCAGCACAATAAAAAGCACCAACCATTGAGCCAACGCTTGTTCCTGCCACGTAATCAAATTTTAAACCTTCTTCTTCAAAAGCCTTCAATGCACCAATCAAAGCAAAGCCCTTAGTTCCACCCCCACCAAGCGCTAATCCAAATTTCTTAACTTTCTTTTTATTTGTTTTAATAATTAAGTCCATCTTAAATCTCACCTTCTATTGTTATTTTATCACAAAATAATTAAAACAACCAAATAGTTGTTTGTTTATTTTAGAAATTTATGCTAAACTTTAAAAATAACAAAGGAAGAAAAAATGTTTTTAATCAGACAAAGTTGGTACGATTTATTAAAAGACGAATTTAATACAGATAGTTATAAAAATCTAGAACAGTTTTTGGCCGATGAATATAACACTAAAACTATTTTTCCTAAACCCGAAAATGTTTTCAATGCTTTAAATTTAGTTAAGTTTGAAGATGTTAAAGTGGTTATAATCGGACAAGACCCATATCATAACGAAAAGCAAGCACATGGTCTTAGTTTTTCAGTGGAAGAAGACGTGGCATTGCCACCAAGTTTGCAAAATATTTTTAAAGAACTTCACGACGATATTGGTTGCGATATCCCTAAAAGCGGAAATCTAACTAAATGGGCAAAGCAAGGTGTTTTACTTCTAAACTCAGTTTTAACAGTTAGAAAGAATCAGCCAAATAGCCATCAAGGAAAAGGCTGGGAGCAAATCACATCTAAAATCATTGACCTTTTAAACAAAAGAGAAGATCCCGTTATTTTCCTTTTATGGGGAAACTGTGCAAAGAAGATTGGTGCAAATATAGATAGATCTAAACATTATGTTTTAACTGCTGTCCACCCTAGCCCAATGAGTGCAAATCAAGGCGGTTGGTTTGGTTGCAAACACTTTAGCAAAACAAATGAAATACTAAAAAGCCTAGGCAAAACACCTATTGATTGGTCACTAAATTAATATAAATTTAACAACAAAATTTGTTAATTTGGCTTCAAATTACAATAATTTCAAAGTAAAAAGGAACTAGATAATACTAGTTCCTTTTATATTTTGCTTCATACAAGATTATTGAAGTGGCAACTCCAACATTTAAAGAATCCATTTTACCAAACATTTTTATTTTTAAATACTCACTTTTATCGTCGAACCAAAGTTTACTAACGCCATATCGTTCTGATCCCACAATAAATGCAATGTTCCCATTATAATTAAAGTCTTTAAAATCTACGCCCTGCTCAGGTTCGCAAACCACCGTTCTGTAGTTTTTATCTCTTAAAATTTTTTTAAGTTCTTCTAAATCATCAATAATGCAAAATGGCACATTGAATATTGTTCCCCTACTGCTTCTAACAACCTTATCTCCCACCTTTGCTTTAAGGTTAGTAAATATTATGCCATCAACCAAAACTGCTTCAGAAGTACGTATAATCGTTCCCATATTGCCTGAGATTTCTAGTCCGTCACAAACTAATATGAAAGCATTTTTCTTATCTAAAAATGACCTATCTTCCTTTAGTTTAGTAACAATTAAAATTCCAGCACAATTTTCTTTTGAAACCAATCTGTTAAAAACTTTTTCAGAAACAGACAATGTATTAAATCTTGAATAAAACTTAACCAGTTCTTTTGCCTGATTACTCTCAATAAGTTCTTCGCAAACCACAACAAATTGTATATCACTTTTTTTGCAATTCTCGTACTCCAAAATAGATAAATCGTCTATTAAAACATAACCATCTTTTTCATACTTTCCATTCAAGATATATTTAATTTTTTCGTTATCAGCACCAACTTTTAGCATAATCTTCTCCTATATAATTATGTTAGCAAATATATATTAAAATGTAAAGATTTAATAATTAAATGATTAATTTTATTTAAAATTTAATGCTAAAGCATTTGCATTTGTTTTATTTAAGAATAAATTATCTCCTAAGATTCTCATCTAACACCTTTCCTAACATAGAATTTTCATCTTTAGATTTATGGCACAAAAAAGAAACTTCATTTAGAAGTTTCTTTTTTATAAACTATGCTCTATCCCAAGTTTGGAAAATTGTACCAAATCCATTTGGAAGATATAGATTTACATATTCGCCTGTTAATACATCTTTATTAAAATTAGAAGAACTTACATAATCAGCAGCACCTGTTGAAGAACTTTCAAATGTAAATGATTTGGCCAAATCTTCATTTCCAGACATTGTACCATAAGTCATATTATATATTACTTCTCTAGCACCCGGTCCGGCATAGAAACCTTCGTTATATTTACCCAATGTTGCCCCGAAACCTGCAAATACTTGTTTTTCTTGCTCTGTTTCACCGAAATCTGAAGCCTTCTTTGTCCAATCAATGCTTCTATCATAACCATAGTATGATGAACCATCAGTAAGTTTACCTGTTGTTAGATATGCCTCATAATCTGCTCTTGTATTGAATAATCTCATTCTGCTTCTAGAGTAACCAGCACTTGTAGGCATTTCTTTTGCACCAAACTTAAAAATTGAAATCATGTTCATTTGTTTAACATTATCACTATTTGCTTTTAAGAAAGTCTTAGTTGCTCCATTATCACCAAAACCTGCATCTGTACTAGAAATTTGACTTAAAACTGTTGTAATTGGATTTGATGATGTATCAGACCCGCCAAATGTTAAAAACCAAGGTTCTAAACCAACAACCATAGATTCTAATTTACAATTAATTGCATCAACATATGAAGCCAATCCGCCTACCCAATATGTTGTGTTAGTTCCTGATGCTTGATGTCTAATTGGTGCAGCCGCCGCATCAACATGATCCATAATCATAACTGGACCACCAGCGCCAATAAATTCGCCATTTTCAATGACAAAATTAGGAGTTCCCCAAACATAGAACAAACTACTATATGATTCATAGCCTTTAGAATTTTTTATAATTATACTAGCATTCTTATCAGGATTTCCTTCTAATGCTATCTTTCTGCCTTCTGCAGTATCTAAATCAAAACCTTCAAAATTGTAACCATATTCACTAAACCAACCAATATGGAAATTTGTGTGGATTGTGTTATTAACTTCTGCGTTTACAGAATTAATCTTGCAAAGAATAATTCCGCCTGATTCATCTGCATCATCATCTCTTTTACCATTCCCTAGGAAATTAACATCTTGAATCTTAGCGATACCTTGAGATGCATATCTTTCAATCCAGCCTTCATTTATACTTGTAGTACTATCATCTTCTCTAAGACCATCAAATCTCATTAATGCCTTATGCATACAAACATAACTCTTTTCACCCTCTTTAGCATTTACATACCAATTTTGGTTACTATCATTTGTATCTCTACCATAAACTGCTTTAGGCACTCCTTGAGCATTAATGCTAAAGTAATTTCCATAAATATTAAATTCTTCGTTGTCTTTTAAAGTTCTTACATATAAATGTTCTTGATTATCTTTAATTGAACCAACTGGATCTAACGCAATAACTTCTCTAGTTTTTTCACCAGTTACTTGGTCTATTTTATAACCATAGGGTTGTCTATATTGTGCTCTTAAATTATTACCCTCATACAATTCTTCTCTTGTATAAAAATGTCCATCTGGAAGGTCTGCTCTTGTAATATTAATATCGCCCATTAAAACAACAGCATTAACATTAACATTTGATAATCCCCATTCTGCTTTTAATGATGTCCAATAACCATTTTCGTTTTTATTATCTATAACCGATAAATCATGAGCATTATAAACGTTATAAGCATCTATTACCTTTACTACTATTTCAAAATAATTATTATCAGTACCAATTTGGGAATCATCTGAATTATCATAATTTAAAATTGAACACTTAATTCTAAATTTCTCACCGTTCGCAAGGCTTGTGAATTGTATTGTATGCTTTCTTGGATCAACAGTTGCATAAGGAAGCAAATTATTACCTGTTAATTCAATATATGCGTCATTAACAAATCTTTCAATTTTAAAATCAATATTCATTTGTGAATAATTTAAAGCAACTTTATCTGCTTTTGCAATCAAACCAAAATCCACAGCATTAACTGAACCAACAACTGCATCTTTATTTAATTGTACAAATTCAGACTCTTTAGCTGATGCATTTTCAACTGAATTTTTCAAATAACCTTTTACAAATGAACTTTCAAACGAACTAACATTATTTAAATATGTAGGAACTTCTACCTTGATTTTAAATGATCCTTCTTTACCATCAACAGTATATTTAATTGTTTGAGTTTCCGCTTTATTTTTATCAAAGTTACTCAAATCAATTACCAATCTTGAATCACCATAGAATACATCTTCTGTGTGACCATCATCATAAGTAACAGTTACAGCAAAGTTTGTGAAATCAATTTCATTACCTTGCTCAATAGTTGTATTAAATGAAATACCTTCTTTTAGTTTTGAAGATACGATCTCAGGTTCTTTAACTTGAATATCGAATGTATAAAGAAGTCCATCAAATGTAACTTTTAATTGATATATTCCAACTTCATTTTTATTAATGTTGCTTGCATCAATACTTACTCTTGAATCATCTGCATTAACTTCTTCACTTCTTGAACCGCCTGCATAAACAACATTCAATACTAATTTAGACAAATCTAAATTTTTACCTTTGAATAAAATTGTACTTAAAGTACCAGCCTTAATTGTTACTGTTGGCTTTTTTTCAACTGTGATAACGAAATCATAAACTGTACCATCATAAGTAATTTTAATTGTATATGTACCAGCAATTGCTTTATTAAAATCGTTTAGGTTAATAGCATCTGCTTCAAGTTCGGATTTTTGAACTTCAATAGTTGAACCATCATCTTGAGTTACAACCAATACTAAGTTATCAAAATTCAAATCTTGACCAACATAAACTTTAGTTTTCATTGTGCCAGTTTTGATAACTGCATTTTGTTTTGCCACAACTTTAACTTTATGAGTTAAAGGTGCTTGATCTTTATATGTAACAATCAAATCATAACCATTGATATTAATAACTTGATTATTAATTGCTGAAGCATCAATAGTTAAATCAGGGTCTGACGCTAGAACTAATTTATCAGTACCATTTTCATAAGTTACTCTAACTTTTAAGTTTGATGTGTCTAAAGTTTCGTCAACTGTGATTTCATCGGCAACAGTTCCATTAACAATAGAAACACCTGTAATTCTAGGCGCTACGATTTTCACGCTTACTAGAACTGGAGTGGCATAATCATCACATTTTACGCTAAATCTTTGAGTACTACCCACTTCCCCATTTTTATCATAACCAGTGAAATCAAACTCTAAATCTTCATAAGAAATTTCTCTTTCAGTTCCGTTATTAAATTCCAAAACAAGTTTTGCACCAGCCACATTAATATCCATTCCTTGTACAACTGTTGAAGGAATTGTACCTTCTTTTAAGTGTGCACCAATAACTTCTGGAGCAACAACTGTGATAGTTTGTACAAATGAATAGTCTTTATAGGTGATTTTAATTGTTTGTTCACCTAATTTTGTATTGTCAAATCCTTTAAGGTCGAAAGTTAAATCTTCATAGTTTACAACTTTACTTGTTCTATCAGCAAATTCAACATTAACTTTAATATTATCTAAAACAAGTTCTGTTCCTTGAACGATTGTGTCTTTCAATCCAGATTTAACATACGCTTTTTTAATTGCCACTTCACCGCAACTAGCAAGAATAACTGCTGAAGCAAGTGTTACAATAAGTGTGGCTAAATACGCTGTAATCTTTTTCATTTTTTCTCCTTTTTAAAATTTTATATAAATTACTTATCTTTCAAGTAAGTTACACCAATTTAATTTATTTTTATCAATTTCTAATGTTTTTATTTAACGCTAATTGTTACATCTGCCTTCTTTAATGTACCATCGCAAGACATTATTGAAACAGAAAATTGAACAGGTTTATAAATTAATATTCTTCCCGTCTCTCTACCAAAATCATCTTTCATAAACTCAAATCTTTGACTTGTTTTATCATAAACAAATTGAACATCTTTATTTGTTGCGTTATCTGGGAAGGTTCGCCATTCCAAAGCAAACAACATACCAGGTTCTGTAAATTTAACAGAAATATATTTACCATATTCTTCTTCAGAAACGATGATTCCTCTTTCTTCATCATCACGGTTTATACATTCCACGCTTGTTACATTTATAATCTTATCATAAACCTTTACGCTTAATCCAAAGAAGTTTATGGCAGCAATAGATGCAACATAGATAACTAAAATAATTATAAGTGTTGATTTCTTCATCTTATTTCTCCCTATAATAAACTTTTACTTTCATAATGTAAAGGTACAATCTAAGCGATAAAATTGCAAGCCCTATAAACATAAATTTAAGATAGAACGTTAAAACACCTTCTGGCAATATAAGTTTTGTTGCAATTGCAACAACTATTGCAATTAAGAACATATATAATGTTGATTTAATCTCGTTTGGATTATTTGTGTGCGTTCCTGTGGAAGCATACTGAGCATTTTGCGGATTCATGAAATCTAGTTCCGCACTCCAAAGCAAATGTGCTAAATATATGCTCTCCACTGCAATTATAAGCAAAGGAATATTAACAAAATCACCGCCAAACTTGCCATAAATTATACAAGTTACAATAATTGAAATTGTGGATATAATCGCATTAGGGACAAGTTTTGCCACTAGCGACGTGAAGTAATTTTCAGGGTTGGTTTTAATTAAATACGCTGAAGCCCCTTCTTCGCTATATGTTTTTGCCATAAGCGTGTTGGAAGACAACGCCAAAAGCATTATCATTAGAAGGTTAAATATAACCGTCATATATGTACCAATAAGCCTTGTGTCCATTGCATTATAAATTCTATTTAAAAGCAATATTGCAATCGGCATACCAATTGCCAAACCTATCAATGTATAGAATTTTTCAGGAGTTCTAAATATAATCTTTGTTTCTTTTAAAACTGCCGAAATGAAACTATTTCTCTTATGGTTTTTCTTTGGTTTTACATTATTATTTTTCTTATATTCAAATGGCGAACTTGCTATTTTATAGAATAACGGTCTTACAATTAAATAGCAAATCCCAAGCAATACCACTATTGATCCAAGTGCCCCCAAGAGACATAGCCATTGTTTAGTATAAAACATGTAATGCCCCGAAACTCCATATCCTACACCAACTATCATTTCCATAAGATAAGCAAAAACTATAAATATTCTTCCAAAATCATCTAAAAACGTTTGAATTTCCCAATATATCGTGTTCCATGATTCAACAATATTTAAGTTTTCAGGAATTAAATTTATAATTGTAACCAAAGCGTAAATCCCTGCACCAACTAGTAACACAATTACAATGTATTGTAAAACTTTAAAGTTTTTAAAGAAATTACTAATAAACATTGCTGGAATAGACAGCAAAGCACTAACTGAAATTGTTACGCCCGTTACCACTAAGATGCTTGGAAACAACCATAAAAAGTAAAGAAATCCATAACCATTAACAATGCCATATGCAATAAATAACGGAAGAATAAATGTTATATTTCTAATACATTCATATAAAAAGTAAACAATCAATTTTGAAAAGAATATATTTACCCTGCTCGTTGGCATTGTTAGGAGCAATTGGTTATCTTTTGCATAGTATAGAGATTTAACGAGCCCTATTGTTGCCCCTAAGATTGAAAGGAACATCATAAGAGTGAAAATTACCAATAAAAATTTATCTGGAATACCAGCACTTACATCAATAAGTCTTAGCATTGATAAAACTGATAATGCTATATAAAGCCCTGCAGTTATAACCAAAAACTTCACAACTGTCCAAATAGATTTAAATAAAGCGGTTTTCCAATTCCTAAAAGCACTAAAATCTATTTTATCTTTTAGTTGCATGGCAACTAATGTTTTTAATGAATTCATTTTAATTAGTCACCTCTAAATTTTTCTTTTTGTTTTTCTTTTTCTCGCTATATTCTTTTTCAACCTTATCTGAAATTAGCCTATTTTTCTCTTGCCTCTCAATTTCTTCTTCAGGAAGATCCTGACCTGTTGTTTTTAAATAGAATTCTTCCAAAGAACATTCTTTTTCAATTTCTTTAACAGATTTTGTGATTAAAATCTTACCTTTCTTAATAATTGCAATTTTATCACATACGCTTTCAACAACGTCGATTAAGTGCGAACTAAAGAATACGATATTGCCTTCTTTTGCGTGTTGTTTCATACATTCCTTAACCTGGAAGATACTTGTTGGGTCCAAACCAGTTAAAGGTTCGTCCAAAATCCAAACTTTAGGATTATGAACAAGCGCAGACATAATTGTAATTTTTTGTTTCATACCATGAGAATAGGTTTTGATTTGATTTTCTAGCGCCACTTCCATTTCAAATAGTTTTGAATATTTTTCAATAGATTTATCTCTATCTTCTTGGCTAACATTCCATAAATCTGCAATATAATTTAGATATTCTCTGCCAGTAAGTTTTTCATAAAGCGCATAATGATCAGGCACGAAACCAATCATTCTTTTTGCCATAACGCTTTCTTTTTCAACATCAAAACCACAAACCTCTATTCTTCCCTCAGTGATTGGCTGGATACCAACAATTGATTTAATAATCGTACTCTTACCCGCACCATTATGACCAAGGAAACCAAAGACTTCTCCGCCTGAAATTTTTAAGTTTGCATCTTTAACTGCGAAGTTTTTACTTGTTCCATATCTTTTTGAGAAATCATATAACACTATTGAATTTTCAATTTCTTTTAATTCTTCTTTACTCATTTTTTCAATCCTTTCAGCCTTAGCCACTTCCAAAGCCAGCCAATCTGCTTTTATTTTTTTATTCCTTGCATTTATATCTCTTAACATATCTGCAAAAGCATATCCCTGTTCGTAAATGAACCACATTCCAAATCCCAAAGCCACATATGTTAAGAAGAACAGAACTTGATAAATTGGATAGAACACGAAATGCAAGCCATTAATATCAAACTCAAGCGTTGTATTTCTTAAATCTAGCGCCCAGTTTCCAAGTTTGTCTGCAATGAAATCACTATTTATAAAGAAGTAATCCACATCACCATAATTACTAAACCAAGCATTCAAAATCAACACAAGCAAGAAATAAACAGCAAATCCAATCATTGAATACATAAATGTTTTCATTCTTGGCCTATCATATAATCTAAGAGCGATTATAAGTATTGGCATAAAGAATGCAATATAGTGGTTGATATAGAAGTTCACCAAACTTGCAGCGTATAAGTTTAGTTCGGCTGAGTAGTTTGGCATAGCCATCGCCAAGAATGCCCCGAGAACGTTTATAAAATATGTGAAATAGAATAACTTATCCCATTTAAACAACAAACATAGTGGAACGATATACATAGCGGTGTTACACAAGTGGAATGGCCACTGAGTAATATTCAAAAACGATGCAAATTTATGACCTAACGAGAAACTCATCAAAGTTCCAAGCGAGATAAACAATAAGCAAAAACGTTTTTCTTCATAGGATTTTTTATTTAAAATCAAATAAATAGTGATTGGAATTATCAAAGATAGATATAGTATGTACCTATGAGTTGCACTAAAAGATTTAACTTCTAATATTGAATTAGATTTTCCAAATAAACCTATAACCATATATGATGGCATAACTGATAGAAGCATTGGAATTATATAAAGAAAACCCAAGGCTTCCTTCTTGGTTAATTTAAATGATGGGTTTTCAAACCATGTTATAAGAGCATAACCTAAAACCATACTCATTTCCAAAGCCATCAAAATTGCTCTAAAATTAAAATCTAAATATGCTTGCTTTCCAACTATTCCATAACACATAGGAATAAGTGCAAACAAAGATATTAAAGTTATTGGGAGTGTAAAAAACTTTAATATATTTGTAACAGTTTTAAATCTATTAAATGCACCTAGGCAAACAAGGAAAATATTTGCATAGAAAAACCAGTTGAAAATAAGCGAAACAAAAGTTAAAAACTTTCCGTCTATAACTTTGGTGTTTAGAGAAACGACATCTCTAATTAAATCTTCGCCACTCATATATCGCACAAAAAATACTAATGCAAGCGTTAGTGCGATTACTTTAAACGAACTATCAATAGCATCATCGTTACCTTTCTTTTTCAAATGAAAGTACATAAAAACAATTAACATCGTAACAATGCATACTAAAACATACTGCAGTATAATCATAATACCCTCTTTGATATTCAAATGTAAGTCTAAAAATATGTTATATTTATAAATATATAACTTATATATTAGTGTTTATAAAATTCCAAATTTTATAAGTAAAAACTCGCAAAAAATGCAAGACTTATCATTTTAACAAAGAAGCCTTTGATTTAATAAATATATACCATCAACCTTCGTGATGTTTTTATTTTCATATCTAATCTTTTTAGATGCAACATTCTCATCTTTTAAGAAAGTTGCCGTAACAAACACAATAAAAATATATGTAAGAATAAGCCCGCATGTCCAAACCAAATTAAACATTATAACCACAAGGCTCATTACAAAATGCACATCAACAACTGCTGGATTTTTAAAAACAAAAAATCTTAAAATTGAACCATCACAATTTTCAAACGTGAAATTGCTTAAATAATCTTTTAAAAGCGGTGCTGTGGTCTTTTCAAATAACAATATATATATAAAAGGAACAACCACTAATTCAACCATCATAGTGATTAACTTCTTTATATTAATATGATACTTTTCCATCAACTTTTTCATAAGATTTAATAGCAGATTGTTTTAAACAACGATATAATTCTCATTCCCATTCTTCAATTACACAATCTCATAGTAATTGTACCAATTATTTTAAAAATAGCCAAACAAAAACGCATAGTAACCTAAATATTTTTAAGCAGGTAAAAAATAGCATCAATAAATTTTGACGCTATTTTTATTTTTTAATATTACAATGTTTAAAAAATAGGAAGAAATTAATCTCCCTATTTTCATTTGATTATTAATTAGCAGAATACTCCAAATAAGCACCCATTTTTAACCAATCAATAACACTTAAGTTATTTCCGCCAATAGCAACAACCATTTCGTATTTTAAGTTATCTAGGTTGGTTATTGCATAATTAAGTTCATAACCTGTACCTTTCAATCTCCAAACTCCGCCTTCGCTTGAAGATAACTTAATATTTTCAATTTCAGAATATGTGATTGCATTAATTGGCAACGATTTCAATGTGGAAAGAGTTATTTCTTTTAATCCACTTGCCACAAACGCATATTTATGAATTCCTGTAATTAATGAATCATCAAAAGAGTTTCCAAATGCAAGATATAATTCTTTTGTTTTTCCATCACTTGAAACTCTAGTTAACAAACCATTATCTGCTGTCCAATGAATATTATTATTATCATATATTCCGTTCTTTAATTCATCGCAAAGAGTGATTGTTGTTAAGTTAGAGCAACCCCTAAATGCAACATTATTATCATAAACAACTCCAATTGACTTCCATGTTGAGAACTCAACTATATTCAAGTTCTTGCAATTAACAAATAGTAATTTTGAAGTCAATTCTGAAGCGTCATTTATAACAGCCTTTTCAATTCCCGAACCAGCCCAAGCAGTTGCTTTAACCTGTCTTCCGCTAATTTCAGTTATTGCAGTTGCGTTATCTAAACTTTCACCCACATATAATTTAGCGCCATAATACAATGGATTTGCACTTAAAATATCGTTCATATTCGAAGCAAAAGTTCCATTAACTTCAAACATATTTTCAATCCATAGATTTGCCAAATTGCTATTATATTGATTTGTTTCTGATGTTAGGATATCATCAGTTAGAGAACCAATATAATTTACTCTTTTAAGTTTACCACAATTCAAGAATGCCTTACTCTTAAATCCAATTAAACCATAAGAAGCACTAGCCGAGTTTTGCGCACCTGTTGCGCCCTTTCCTTCAATATAATAATTGCCAAAGTAACTATGTTTTGAACTATTACTTGCATTTGCATAACCCCAAACGCCATTGAATGTAAGAGTTTGAAGATTAGAACAATTTGCAAAAGCATTCTCACCAATCAATAAATATTTACCATAAGTAGAGTTTCTTGCAACTTCCATATAAGCATTTGATTTATTAAATTTAAATGAAACAGATGTTAAACTACTACAATTTTCAAATGCAGATTTTCCAACTTTTTCAATGTTTGTAGGCAACTCAACTTGCGTTAACATTCCGCAATCTTTAAATGTTCCTTCTGGAATTTGATAACTTGTTGAAGCGTCCAAATAGAAATAACTAAACCAGTTAGTAAAGCCTATTGGCGCATTTGGAATTTCATCAATAATTTGAGCACTTCCAAGTTTTGAACAACCGCTAAATACATAGGTTGAGTTTTCTTTAGATATATTCCACAAATTAATGTTTGAAATACTTTCAAGCAATGTATTATTAGCGAATTGTTCGCCCTTAGACACTCCTTCATCGTCTTTAACAAAGTTCATAAACGATAAATCTATACTTACAATTTTAGTGTTTTTAAACGCACGAGAAGATAATCTAATCACTGCGTCGCTAACATTCTCATCAAGCGTAATTGAATTGATTTCAGTATCTTCAAATGCACTAACACCAACAGTTCCGCTTTGTACAAATTTAACGCCAGTAATTTTATTGTAACCTTTAAATTTGCCATCGCCCATAATAAATGTATTTGCAGAACCTTTAGTTCCAATTGAAACAACGCCTTTAATTAAAACATATTCCCCATTATTTGAATAATAAAGGTTATCTGTTATTTGGGCAGGTGCTGAATCAACAGAATGTGTTAGCGAGCACCAATCCATGAATGAGCCACCATATTTCAACTCATCAAATCTCTTGTTTTTATCTACATATTTGTTAGAATTAGAATCAATTATTTTTGTTACATATTTTGTTAAAATCAAAGAATTAACTTTTGCATCTTCTAAATCAGATAAATTAAATTGAACATTTGCATTATTTTTAGTACTAACAATTTCAAGTTTATCAATATTCTTACAATAGTTAGTTCCAAACAAATAACTTAATCCACTCTCATATCCATTTTGTTTCTCAGTTTCATAATCACTATTTGCAGATAATCTAGTTGAACCTAAGAATGGAGTTGTAATTTCTTTAACTGCAGTTAATCCACCAAATGCACCTTTTCCAATAGATTGAATAGCAGATGGAAGAACAACTTTTGTTAGGTTTGTATTGCTAAATGCATATTCGCCAATAATGTTAAGTTCTTCTGAAAGTGAACTAATATCCTTTAAATTTGTGCCTTCAAATGCATATGCACCAATATTAGTTAATTTAGCCAAATTTAAGCCTGTTACTTTTGAATTTGCAAACGCATATGCTTCAATCTTTTTAACATTATTTAAAACAATAGTTGTTAACTGCTCACAGCCCTTAAACATTGAATTAGCAATTGTTTCAATACTCTCAGGAAGTACAACATTGTTTACATTTGTATTTTCAAACGCACTTATTCCAATGCTTGTTAATTGAATTCCCTTTTCAAAATTAATTGTTGAAACAGATGAATCTTTAAATGCTTCAGCATTAATTGATTTCAATGCTTTCTTGAAATTAATTGATGTTAAATTAGTTGTATTTTTAAATGCAGAAGTATTAATTGTTTGAACACTTGGCATTTCAATAGAATTAATTGATGAATTTAAGAACAATGACGAACTAATTTCAGTGATTGAACTTGGAAGAACAACGCTTGTAATTGCAGTACAATTAGCAAATGCACTAGCACCAATACTTGTTAAGGTTTCACTAAATTTGATTCCCGCAAATGTTAAATCATTGCTGGTTGTGATAGTAGTTATTTGAGAATTTGCGAATGCTTGATTCTCAATTTTTTGAACGTTATCAAATATTAATTTAGTTATATTTGAGCCATAGAATGCTCCTTCCCTAATAATTTTAACACTGCTTGGCAACGTCCATTCGATTTTATTTCCATAATAATTTTCAAATGCAAAATTTCCAATATCCGTTACGTTCACATATGGAGAATTTGAAGTATCCATAAGTGAGCCATTTTTCGCAACATACATAAGTGTGATTGTGTTATCTGCAGAATTATATCTATATAAGCAATTTCCCTTAGAGAAAATTCCTGATTCACTGCCCATATCAAAACTGCTTATCGTTTCAAGGTTCTCACAACCTACGAAATATCCGCTATTTTTTGTGGTTCGAATCTCACCAATATTAAAGTTAGATTTAAATGTTAATGTTTTCAAACTATGACAATTTTCAAATGCACTTCCGCCAAGTTTGCTAAGACTACTACCTAATACAACTGATACAACACCTGTATTCATGAAAGCATCAAGACCAATTTTTTCAGTTGAATCACTAATAATCATGCTTAAATCTTTTAACTTAGTGCAATTCATAAATGCTTTTTCCGGAATATTTACAATCTGCAATGCAGTGTTGTTTGTTGTCTCAAATGTTTCCAAATTTCCGCATCCTTCAAATGCACTTGCTTTTAAATTTGTAACCGTGCTTGGAAGTTTAACGCTTTTTAAAGTTGTTAAACCATTTGAAGAACCTTGGCCATAACTTGTTAAGCCATTTCTAACAAATCCTGCAATTGAAGTTGTGTCTTCTTTATATTCAACAGATTCAAGCGCTGTGAAGAAATTCAAGCCATTTAATTCTGCAACGCCTGGAGAAACTTTTATAGATTTAATAGTTGAATTTGAGCCATTTTGAATAAACTTTCTCTCTGTTCCCCTGAACACATCTTGGTTAAATCCAAATAATCCACCAAGAACTTTAATTGTTCCCAATTCAACAGTCTTTCCATATATATCTGTAACACTAGCAATTGTATCGTAGAACTCATAAGAAGTTCTATTATCTTCTCTAAAGTCCACTAACTGATAAACGTTTTCTGCTGTTCCACCGTTAGTCTTTTGATAAGTTGTTTTGAAATAAACACCATCATAGTTTTGAGCGAACACCATTTTGCTATTATCTAAACTTGTTGCATAATTTAATTTTGTGCAGAATGTTGGATTAGATAAATCTTTAGTTGTAGTATTTAAAATTTCATACAATTTTGGTTTTAAATTACCAGTTGCAAACGCTGTATCGGTTATTGAAGTGATGCCAACATTTGATGAACCGCCATCTAAGTTACCAAATTGCAACATATATAATTTGTGTACACTAAACGCACCGCCTGTTATACTCAAGTTTCCGTTTCCAACGAACGCAATAGTTTTAATATTTGGTGCATCAACTTTCTTTAAATTACTTAAAGATAAGTTTCCACTTAATCTATATGTTAGATATTGTAAATCTGTAAATGTTTGACCAAATTTATAACCATTTGAAGAAGTTAATTCTATTTTATATAACTTTGTTGCCTCATCAAGTAGGCCATCAAATGAACCTTCGATATCAACAACTGCCTCTTTAATATTATTGTGATATTTTAACGCTGTACTTGCAACGTCACCCTTACAAACAAAATTTAATTTGTTTGTTATTGATGAACCATCTGAAGCACCAGCCAAAGCATATTCGCCAATATTTCCACCCACATTAATATCTAGATTTTCTATCAACTTATTGCCATAGAATGCATAAGCACCAATGCTTCCAGTTGCTTTCAATTCAAGAGTTTTTAACTTCTCGCAATTTGCAAATGCATAAGAACTTATCTCACCAACACCATTAGTTATCTTTACATTAGATATATTTGCACAACCATAGAATGCATATGATCCAACCAAACTTGTTTTATATAAACTAACACCTTTAATTGAAGCCACATTAATTAACGCAAAGTTTGAAACCACTTGCGGATCAACTGCATCTTGATCATCTGCCACGCTTTCAACGTCTTTATTATTTACAAGCAAATTCTTACTATAATATGTTGGGTTACAATCACCATCGCTTACACTTAGATTTTCTTCATCTAACGCTTTAAATGTACTATCTAACCATTTTGTACTACTTAAAGTTGCGTTAATATTACTATCATTAATATAAGTTCTTCCAATATTAACTGAGCCTTTAAATGCATGTGCATTAAATGTTTTTGCTTGAGAGAAGCCATCAAATGTTACTTCAGTTAATGCTAAGCAATTTTCAAATGCACTCTCACCTATTTCAACAACTGAATTTGGAATAGTTAGCGATTTAACACCTGTTTCTTTGAATGCTCTATTGCTAATCTTGGTGCAACCACTTTCAATTGTTAAAGTTTCCAAAGATGAGATATAAGCAAAGGCTTCATCTCCAATTTCAACGCCAGATTTTAACACAAGCGATGAAATACCTATTCCCTTAAATGCCCTATTTCCAATAGTTTTACATGCATCTGAAATAGATAATGTTTTTAGCGTTGATATTCCTTCAAATGCACTTGCACCAATTGTTTTAACAGATTCAGGAATAGTTATGGAAATTAAGTTTGTGCCCACAAAGGCATTATCACCAATACTCTCACAAGTTTCTGAAATATTGATTGATGTGATTTCAGTACCTTTGAATGCATTATTTCCAATGGCTGTGTAATCAGAAGAATAATTTAATGTAATTCCAGTTAAGTTTTCAAACATACCATTTGGAATAACCTTTTTACCATTATTCTCCCAAGAACTTATAGTTAATTCTCTTAATGTTGAAGGAATTACACCACCAAATATCTCCCTTACTGAATATAGAGCATTAGGCAATGTTAATTTTTCCAACTTTGTGCAGTTGCTAATAATCGAACTTGAATATGTACAATTATTTGGAAGAGATAACTCAGTTAGATTTTCCATTCCATTAAATGCACCTTCACTAATTTCAGTACAACTATTTGAAATTATCAAACTTGCAATGTTTGTTCCATTAAATGCATTTGCACTAATCTTGTTGTAGTTATTGCCCAATACAATTTCTTTTGCAAAACCATTAAACATATTTTCCGGAATTACTTTCTTTCCATTAACTTCTCGCCAAGATTGAACGTCCACTTTATTAAGAGTTGATGGAATAGATCCGCCAAACATTGAACTCAAAGATTCAAAACATTCAGATATAGTTAAAGTTTGTAAGTTAGTGCACCCTTCAAGAAGTTTTTCGTTATAACTACAATTATCTAAAATTGTTAACGAAGTTAATCCGCTCATATTTTTAAAAGCGGTGTTATTAATTTGTGTGCCACTTGGGATCGTAATCGAACTTATTCCAGTTGCACCATTGAATGCATTCTTACCTATTTTCGTGATACCATTAAATGTTAAACTTGATGGGACATTTTCAAAATCTTCACCATTTTTAAATTTAATATTATTAGTTAATGCAAAGAAACTTCTATAATAATCCTTGCTTGCATAAGTGTTTATATCAAATCCAAATTTAATAGTTGAAGTATCTGCTAACGAATTAAATAATGATTCGTTATAAACTGTAACCGAACTAGGAATTGTTATTTCTTTAACAGAGCCAGACACGCCATAAACACTTTCAGAGCCTTCTGCAAATACAAGTGAATTTCCAACTGTAATATTTGCAAGACTATAACCCACGTAATTTGCTTTTGTATTGCCAATAACAAGATTTTGAACGCTTATCTTTGAACCACTATTAAGTTCATTTGAGTTTAAATAATATAAGAAATCCGAACTTGCTTCAATTCTATCTAATTCTTTAATCCCATTCAAAACCCTATTGCTTGTGTTCGTATTTCTTGTTGCATTTGGAATTATAAGAGTTTTTAGATTTGAGCAACCTGCAAAAGTATTAAGCAAAGAGATTTTGTCACTGCAACTAAAACTATTTAATTTCGTACAATTTTCAAACGTTGCATTTAAATTCATTTCGCTTGTGTTTGTACTATTTTCAATAATAACGCTTGTTAGATTTGAGCAGTTAGCAAACGAACCAATTGACTTTGCATTTCTAATTAACAATGTTCTTAAAGATTTTAGCCCTTCAAATGCGTTTCCAATAGTTTCTACATTTTCAAGCACCACATCTTCAAGTTGACTATTATCAATATATAGATTAGCAATTCCGCCATTTGTTATATTAATCTTTGCCCAATCTTCCACATTTCCATCAAAATAAACATTCCAATTTGCTTTTGAATATCCAGAGATTTTCGAAACTCCACTAGGCAAATGGATTTCAAGATTTAAGCAAGCATCATCTTTTGGCAAACTAATTGAACCATTACAAGATTTAACAACCAATTTTCTTAATGGTGTTATTCTGTAAAAACCATCATAAGTATTAACGATAAAGTCATTAACACCAGTTCCGTCAAATGCATCACTTTCGAAAGAACCTGTTAAGCCAGATAAATCCAATTCATTAATAACCTTCAATCCTGCAAATGCTTCAGAAGCAATCTCAGTAATGTTTTTAAATGATGAACTAATAGTTAGGTTTGAACAACCCTTAAATGCTTGCGTGCCAACTTTAGTTATATTACATAAATTAAAGTTCTCTAAATTTGAACAATTTTGGAATGAATAATTGGCAATTTCAGTTAGTTGATGAGAATCCCCCACACTTTCCAATGAAGTACAGCCACAAAACGCACTTGCACCCACCACTTGAACATTCTCAAGATTGATTCTTTTTAGAGTTGTGTTATTCCAGAATGTTCCGCCACCAATTGTTGTGATTTCTTTAGAAAGGTTAATTTCTTCAAACAAGCCCGGCAAAGGCTTATTATTCTCTCCTGCCAATATCGTTGTTGAATCTCCAACAACATTTAAATTTTTAGCACCACCACTAATATATCTCACCACGCTAGCCGGTGCAGTAATTTCTTGAATACCTTTTCCAAACATGTTTTGAGATAAAGTATTTCCTAGTGCCGAACTGAAAGTAACTTTAATTAAACCATTAATATTGAATGCGTTATCATTATACACACTATTTTCCAAGTCAGATAATGACCCGTTATTAAAGTTTATCTCAGTGATTCCCACATAACTATCGCTATTTTTAAACTTTAAATTTATTGGACTATCGTAAGTTCCATTTATAACCAAGCCAAGCCATGTTTCCAAGTTTTCAATATAAACATTATCTGCGTTTATTTTACTTTCAATATTTCGAGCATCGCTAGAACTATATCTACCTCTTCTAAGTTCAATATAAGCATTTTCGAACTTTCCAAGGCTAGAGAAATCACTATTTCCTGTGTAAACAATCAAATCCTTTTTCAATGCATTAGGATTCTCATTAATCAATGCAATCATTGAACCAATTGAAGATTCCGCAGTTGTAATTCTTTCAATCGTACTAATTCTATTAGAGCCAGTAAATGCCTTTGAATTAATACTTGCATATTTAGAATGAATGTTAATTCTTTCTAGCCCAGTATCAGCAAAGGCGTAAGCACCAACATTTAAAGTGATAGAATCTGATGTTTGAATAGTTAAAGATTTCAAACTAGAATAGCCATAGAATGTATAATCATTAATTTTATAGCCATTAGATTGGTCAACGCCTTCAAACAAGGCATCATTTATAACCAAATTCTCTAGCAATTCAAATTGGCTTGTGGCAACATTTTTAACTTTCAAGGCAACGCCATTTGATAAAGGCTTATCTCCAGTATTAAACGAGCACATCAAATAGTCTTTCACGCTTGAAACGCAAACGCTCGTTAAATTTGGAAATAAAGTCTTTAGATTTCCATCAAATTGAACTGCAGTCAAACCGCTTGGGAAAGCCAATTCTGTAATTTGATTTCTGTATTTTTGATTTCCATCATTTGCACTTATAGTTAACTCTTTGTATTCAACATTGTTCCTAAAACCACTTCTAATTGTGCCAAGTTTAAATGAACCACATCCGCTTTGACAATAGCCAAAATGTTCATCATTAATATCAGTTATTATGGAATGATCAAGCATTGGAAGAGAGTGACTATCTCTCACTTCACCACAGATTGTACACTTATCTTCAACCCAACCTTCTGAATTACAAGTTGCACTATTTATCACCACTTCATGATATTCATGCTCAATTGTCCCCAAGAATGCTTGCCTACTCTTAGCAGAAACGAATGACATTTCATCTTCTGAAATCGCTACATCATAGTAGTAAGAATCTGTTTCGCTATCAAACTTTTCTTGACGCTTTAAAACTATTTGCTTGTGATAATCTTGATCATTTATATATAAATACAACCTATTTTCGCTAAAATCTTGGGAAATTTGGTGAGTTTTATATGTAGAATTTAATATCAACTCATAACTATTGTTTGCAAAATCGGCATTAAAGATATAATTATCGCCATCAATCGTAAATGAATATGAAGAATTTTCAAAAACTTTAACTCCTAATGTATAAGTTCCATCACTACATGAAATTGTAGAACCTGAGATATAATCAGAAAGTTTCATAAGTTCTGCTCTTATATTTTTACATTCTTCCTTTGTCCCACCAAACACAATCTTTTCAAAATAGTAATTTGAAGAATTGCATTCAATTTGTTTTAGAGTGCTTGGCAAAGTTATTTTACTTATGCCATAAGTTGGATACAAATAACCGCCGGATATATATTCTTCCGAATCGTTAAATACAACTTTTACAACCTTTTCATCACCAATCTTATCTGGGATAACAAATCCATCATTTGGTTCACTTCCATAAACACCTGTTACAACCACTCCACCTAAAGAACTTGAAACTTCATATTTGAAGTGTTTATAGAATTCCACCTTGCTCTCATCTGAAGCAGTGTGTGCTTTAAATTTTAAAGTAATAGAAGAATTTAGAGAAAGGTTATCTTTTATTCCAATCACTTTATAACTATATGTATCATCATAATCATAAACATTGATTAGTTCATAATATCTTTTATCTTCAAACTCAAGATGAGTTAAAGGAATGTTATATTCGATTGATTCGCAACCATCAATACTTGATTGATACTTTAGTGAAGCAGGAACGCTAACCGTGATATGGTTGCTGTTTTGCAAATATATTTGAAATCCAAGCAAACCTTCCTTAATTTCAATGCTAGAAGCACCGCCAAGTTGAACATTAGCATTATTATTTCCGCTTATAATCACCTTCCCGGCATTTACATCTCTTAAATCCACGCCCGAAGATGGAATGTTTTTCAATTCTAATGAGTCAAATTCAATCCTATTTTCATTATAACTATTCAAAATATCTAAAACATCTCTTATAACATTTGAGTCGTTATTGTTGTTAAAATCAACAACCAAGTTCTTTAATTTAAACTTTCCGCCAAGTTCTCCATGTTCACTCGTGTCCCTTAAGGCATAGAAGGCACGGTCAGCCACCTTATCAGTGTTAATTTCCAAACTCTCACTTTCAGCAATCTTTGGAGTTGCATAAATCAAAACGCCATTGTACATCAAACAACCATTTTTCATGGAAAAAGCAATGTTGCCTTCTTCAACAACAATTTCATTAATGCAACCACTATCAAATAAAGAAAATTCTCTCATCAAATATTCATTTGTACATGGAACGCCATTGCTATCAACAATTTTTTGAATGTTCTTTGGAATTGTCAACTTTCTAACTTCACTAGATGAATCCATTCTATAAAAAATAGAAGTTGCAGTTTTAGGCAAAGTTATGTCATCAAATTCAACATTACCAAAAGCGTCATTCTTAACGCTAAAAACTGTTCCATTTTTTACTTTAAAGTCCACATTATGCTGTTGTTCCTGAGAGCCACCACTCCCACCGCCATTAGGATTAGCAGGCGTTTCACCGCAACCTGTTAAGGCTATTCCGGGCATGCCAGTCAAACACAAAGCAAGTAATATTCTTAAAAAATTCTTTCCTTTCATTTTAAAACTCCTTGGTCTTGAGATGAGACATATATAGTTATATATAGTATCTAAGTAATTATATCATATACTAATCTAAATAAGAAACTTTTTTCTTTAACTTTTTTGCTTTATGGTAAACTTTTTCACACGAAAAAAACACACTCCCAAATTTAACTATCTTAGAAAATTTATAATGTTTTTGTTTTATGCTAAAAACATATTCTTAGTGATTAAAATTAAAAAAATAGCATTATATATTTTAATGCTATTTTAAATTTTTTAGTTAAACAATATTTAGACATTATTTTAAAAACCGCTCACCTAAAACTTATAATCCTAAATCCACGTCAAAACCAGAGTATAATTCTACTCACATTCAACTCAAAAAATAAAAAAGTCACTCAAAGAGTGACTTAACCTACTATATATAGTGAAAAAAAGTACAATAAACCGCTATATATAGTAATTTGGTTGGGATAAGTGGACTTGAACCACCGACCCCCGCCTTATCAGAGCGGTGCTCTAACCAACTGAGCTATATCCCAATATCATGTTGTTTTTGTTAAGCAAAAGTAAGAAATTTACTTTGCTTAAACAACATTTTTATAAATAGTCCTAAATAAAAGCCTTCGGTCGTTCTAATCTTATAAAAAGGTGCAAACTAAGATAGAACATTTGGTGGAGATAATCGGATTCGAACCGATGACCCCCTGCTTGCAGGGCAGGTGCTCTAGCCAGCTGAGCTATACCCCCAAATCGCTAATATTTAAAAACGCAAGAGTATGATATCATAATAAAACTTAGTTGTCAATAATTTTTTGCACATTTTTCGTCCACTTTGAAAATTTTTTTATTTTTTACAAAATTATATTTAATTATGCCACTAATTGTAAAAAAACAAAGCGAACTCACCACCTATATTGCCATAATCCCCTTCATTAAAAGCAAACTTACTCTGCTCAAATCCAACATAGCAAAACACACCAGCAACAAACTGCAAAAATCCAAAGATTAAAAATATGGTAAACATAAAATTTGGTGAGAAAACTACAAATTGAATTATAATCCAAAGCATTGATTTCACTCCGAAAATAATCCCTAACAAAACTCCACTTTTTCTATTAGCCATCAACAGCGCAAATGCAATCATATTTGAAATCCCATTTACAATTAACAATGTCCAAAATATTAAGATTTTCCTAAAAGCATATATCGTTTATTCATGCAAATTATCTCATAGTTTTTTTTAATCAAAACTAAAAGTATTTTACCACTAAATCACTTAACATCAAATCGTTTTTTCAAATTTAAATTCCATCAAAAAACTCTTTATTTTTTAACGCATAATAATCATTCGGCTTTTCTTTCAAAGCCTTCTCATTACATTCTTTAGCCATATCAATATTCCCCAAATCATAATAACAAATTGCAAGTTTTATGTTAGGATAATAAGAAAAATAATCATTATTTACAAACCCGTTTTTTTCATCTTTTTGGCACAATAATGCCATATTATACCAATAAATAGCAAGTTTATGTCTAGAAAGTAGTAGGAAATTGTCAGCAAGTAAGCAACAAATATTCGCTCTTAAATCACATATTTTTAAGGATTTTAATAAACAATCTATAGAATCATCATATCTTTTTAACATCATTAAACATGTTGCTTTTAATTCAATCGCACCTATTAAATCCTCAATCCAAGAATCCGTTTTTAGAAATTTATTTAAATAAATTATAGCCTTTTTATAATAGCCATTATCACATAATTCTCTGGCATAATAATACAAATCTCTTGGCGTTAAATCTTCGCCACTTTTTATCTTTTTTTGAAATATTTTTAGGTTGCGTTTTAAATCGGTTTTCTCACCTCTTTCATGAACTATTGATATATCTTTATATTCAATATTTCCTGTAAGATTTATATATTCATGCACAGCACCAATCCATTTGAATTTTCTATCATTCCTAACTATTCGTTCTCTATAGAATTCAAAATTGGGCTTAGGATTTATTCCATCATAATGAATATACTTTAACATATAAATATCTATATTTTTATCTAATTGACTTTTTAATTGTTGCAACTTTTCCAACTCCGCTTTCGGAATAAAATCGTCTGCATCTAGCCACATTATATATTCACCACTCGCTTTCGAAAAGGAAAAGTTACGTGCTCTTGAAAAATCCTCAACCCACTCAAAATCGTAAATTTTATCTGTAAATTTACTCGCCAATTCTTTCGTATTATCGTTAGATCCAGTATCAACAATAATGATTTCATCTGCGAAATCTTTTACGCTATTAAGTACTCGCTCTATTCGTGGTGCTTCATTTTTTACAATCATACATAAACTAATTAAAATACTATTTTCCATAGTATTTATTTATGTATGATTGTTTTATAAAGTTAAAAAAGAGTGTTATTTAAAACACTCTTTAAACATTTTTCTCCAAATCATAAATCTTAGTTGCATTATTTCTAACAAACTCTTTATCATGGCTAACAAATATAATTGCACCTTTATATTCTTTCATTGCTTCTTCCAATCTCTCAATCGCCAACACATCAAGATGATTTGTTGGCTCATCTAGAATTAACAAATTTGATGGTTTTAATGTAAGTTCGCAAATCTTAATTTTACTCTGCTCACCACCGCTAAGAGTTTTAATCTGCTTTCTGCAATGTTCTGAAGATAATCCACTTTTAAATAAACTTGCTCTTATATTTTTCTCCGTTAAATTGGGAAATTTATTTAAAATGAAAGTAAGCGGAGTTCCTTCAAAATGATTAAAATTATTTTCTTGTTCGTAATAACCCAGTATTACATTTCTACTCACTTCAAACTCTCCATCTAACGCTGGTATAATTCCCATAATAGTTTTTAATAATGTACTTTTACCAATTCCATTAAAACCGGTAATTGCAAGTCTATCTCCATTAACTAGTTCAAAACTTACAGGCTTTTTCAACAAAGGCTTAGTGTATCCAACCACCAGATTTTCAACCTTAAGCATCAAGTTACCCGCAAATTCCTTTACTGCAAAACTAAATGTTGGCTTTATTCTATCACTTGGTGGCGTAATTTTATCCATCTTCTCTAGTTTTTTCTCACGACTTTTTGCCATATTTGCAGTAGAAGCCCTTGCCTTATTTCTATCAATATAATCTTGTAATTTCTTTATTTCTTTCTGCTGATTCTCATATGCCTTTTCCAAATGAAGCCTTTGTTCCGCTTTCAACTCTTTTACTTTTACAAGGTTTCCCAAATATTTATTTATTTTGCCATTTTCAACATCACATATATGTGTTACAACACTATTCAAAAAGTTTTCGTCATGGCTTACGATTATAAAACATTTTTCACTTGCTTTTATATATTTTGCCAACCAGTCAATATGATTGACATCTAGAAAGTTTGTTGGCTCATCTAAAACCATAACTTCCGGATCTTCCAAAAGCAACTTGGATAATATAACCTTTGCACGTTGCCCGCCAGAAAGTGTACTTATTTTAGTATCTAGCCCAAACGCTGTAACCCCTAAACCATTTGCGACTTTATTTATATTGCTATCGATTGTATAGAAATCATTCTCAAGCAATTTTTCATACAATTCTCCGCTTTTCTCTAAAAGTTTTTGAATTTTTGCATCATTTGTTTCACTCGCCAATTTTTCGTTTATTTCATTCAATTTTTCTTCAGTTTTAAACAACTCGGCAAACGCACCTGCCAAATATTCTTTGATTGTTAGATCATCTTCAATTTCGGCATGTTGGTCTAAATATTTTATTCTATATCTTGGATTTTTATAAATTTTACCATTATCAACCAAAACATCGCCTTCCAAAATTTTTAACAATGTACTTTTTCCGGCGCCATTCAAGCCAACAATACCAATTTTTTCATTATTATTTAAAACGAAATTGGCATGATCATAAATAATTTTATCTCCAAAACTCTGAGAAAAGTCACTTATCTCTATAATACTCATTTTTACTCCTAAATGAATAATTATGCACTATTTTAATCTCTCTGATAGAATCTTTGCCCTTCTTAACAATTCTTCTTGACCTAAAACTTTGCAGATAGAATATAGATCTGGAGTATTTTCCTTACCTGTTATGCAAACTCTAATAAGTCCGCAGAAATCGGCAGTATTTCCTAAATACATTTCAGGATTTTGTTTGTATAATTTATTATCAGTACAAAATCCGCTTGCATCTGCTAATCCTTTAACCGACATAAACCACTCGTTTTTGTCAAGATTTGCATCAAAATCTTTTGCATATTTATTTATTGTTGTGCATATTTTTTCATTGTCAATTTTGTCATATTTTTCTAAATTCATATTTAAATTTTCATAATCAAGGAACATATAATCAAAATACTTTTTGACATCGCTCCATTTAGCAATATCTTTTCTAGGTTTATCGCCACCCCTATCGATATCAAAAACTTTAATTGCATAATTCTTATTTGCACTTAATATGTCATAAAATCCTAAATCGTATTCCTTTGCCCACGCCAAAACATTATCGTAAACTTCTTCAGCAGTCATTCTTGAAATTAAATTTTTACTTACGTCATTTAATTTTACTAAGTCAAATAGTGGACTTTTAGCGCTTATATCATTTACACCAAATTTAAAATCTTGCCAAGGTGCTGTTAAATTATTTTTTCTCCAATCTTCAAAATCAGAGTTGATAATATTCAACAAATACTCCAAAACTGAATCTATTGGGTATCCTTCTCTAAAGTAATAACGCATATCTGCTTCAGGGTCAGAACGCTTACTTATCTTTCTCCTATTTCCAGTTTTTTCATCTAGTTTACAAATTAATGGATTATGGCAATATTGAATACGTTTAAATCCTAGTGCATCAAAAAGTTCTATATGTGCAGGCGTACTACTTATATATTCTTCGCCTCTAACTGCGATTGTTGTTCCCATCAATGTATCATCAACTGCATGAGCGAATGCATAAGGCGGAATGCCATCAGTTTTCAAGATTACAAAATCTTTAGCGTTGGCTTTTGCTTCAATATCTCCTTTTATAAGGTCATTGAATGTTAGTCGTTCCGTTCCTGTATTTGAAGTTTTAAATCTTATAGCAAATTCATCACCATTATCGATATGTTTTTTAACTTCATCATAACTTAAATCTCTGCATGGATCATATTCCTTATCATCAACTTCCATCCATTTTGTTTCTCTCAATTTCAAAACATCTTCTTTGCCTTCGGTTTTTTTACAAAAACAAGGGAATGCTCTTCCGATAGAAACCAGGTACTTAGCAAAAGTTTGATAAATTTCAGTTCTTTGACTTTGAACATAAGGTCCATATTCGCCAATGTCTTCACCTTCTAAAGTTTGATATTCATTAAACTTAATTCCAAACCTATTTAGAATTTCATAAATTACATCTAAAGCACCTTCTTTTTCACGTTTCGAATCTGTATCTTCAACACGCAAAATCATAACGCCATCAGTAACTCTAGTTAAATTGTATGCAATAAACATTTGGAAGAAATTGCCAATATGCATAAATCCAGTTGGACTTGGTGCATATCTTGAAACAACCTGCTCTGGCTTTAAATTTCTTTTTGGATATTTTTTAAAATAGTACTCAGGAGTGTTTTTTATATTTGGATACAACAACTCCGCTATTTTTTCATAATCATTCATGTTTTTCTCCTTTATTAAAAAACAAATCCGCTTAAAATCTTGCAACTTTTTAAGCGGAAATATTTATTAATTCATTTCCCTTATAGACTTTTCTATTTCAGCCTTAAGAGCAATATATTTTTCTAACTTTTCTTTTTCTGCATCAATAAGATTTTTAGGTGCTTTTGCAACAAACCCCGCATTATTTAACATGCCATTTGCTCTTTTAATTTCACCCTCAACCCTCTTTAATTCAGCATTTAATCTTTCAATTTCTTTTTCTTTATCGCTTTCATCCATTGTAACAACAAAAACTTTAAGAACTTCATTCATGCAAAGTTTTGCATTATCCACTGAATTTTCACTTTCTATTACTTCAGTATTATTGCCCATTGCAAGTTTTTCTATCACGTTGATATATTCAAGCGCAACTTTATTAGAAGTTAAAACATAAAGTTTGCAACGTTTATTATCCGGAACATTGGCTTCTGCTCTAACATTTCTAACTTGTTTTATAACATCTTGAATTCTTTCAAACAACTTAGCATCTGCTTCAAAATTTAAACTCTCTTCAAATTCTGGAAACTTAGAAAGCATAATAGTTTCTTCATGCATAGGCAATTCTTGATATATTCTTTCAGTTACAAATGGAATGAACGGATGCAACATCTTCAACAATGTTGTTAGAACATAATTAAGTGTAGATAAAGTTGCTTCTTTATTCTTATTGATTGTAACCTTACAAATTTCAATGTACCAATCGCAGAACTTTGTCCAGAAGAAATCATACAATGCACTGGCAGCCATACCGATATCGTAATTTTCAAACTTTTCGTTTACGGATTTAACCAACTCGTTAAGTTCATTTAAAATCCATTTATCACAAACGCCTAAGTTTACATCTTTAATTTCTTTAACGTTTTCATTTTCTAACTTGCTTAAAACGAAATTACTTGCGTTCCAAATTTTATTTATAAAGTTTCTATTTAACTCAACTTTCTTTTCAGAGAATTTGCAATCCATATCAATTGCAACACCATTAAATAATGAAAATCTTAGAGTATCAACACCATATTTATCTATAATCTCAACTGGGTCAACACCATTTCCTAATGATTTACTCATCTTTTTACCATGAGCATCTTTAACGGTTCCATTTATTAAAACTTTTCTAAATGGAATTTTGCCAACATATTCAAGGCCACTAAATATCATTCTTGCAACCCAAAGTTGTATAATTTCTTGAGCAGTAACCAAAACATCTGTTGGATAAAAATAATCTAGTTCTGGAGTTTTTTCAGGATAACCCAATGTTGAAATTGGCCATAAAGCAGAACTAAACCATGTATCTAATGTATCTGTTTCCTGCTTTAAATTCTTGCCACCACATTTAGGACAAACCACTGGATCTTCATTCTCAACAATAACTTCGCCACAATCTTCACAAGTAAAAATCGGAATTTTATGACCAGACCAAAGTTGCCTTGATATGCACCAATCTCTGATATTCTTCATCCAATGCAAATATATCTTTTTATATCTTTCTTCTAAAAACTCAATCTCGCCATCTTCCACAACTTTGATTGCAGGTTTTGCAAGTTCTTCCATTTTAACAAACCATTGTTTTGAAATCATTGGCTCGATAACTGTATGACATCTATCACAATGACCGACATTATTATCATAAGGTTCAATCTTAATCAAAAGCCCCATTTCTTTTAATTCTTCAACAATTTGTTTTCTTGCTTCATATCTATCGAGCCCAGCAAACTTGCCTGCATTTTCATTCATTGTTGCATCATCATTTAAAACGCAAATTCTTTCCAAATTATGCCTTAATCCAACTTCGAAATCGTTAGGATCATGCGCTGGAGTTATTTTAACAACACCTGTTCCAAAATCCATCTCAACATAATGATCTGCAATAATAGGGATTGCCCTATTTACAAATGGAACTATTGCTTTTTTACCAACCAAATGCTTGTATCTTTCATCTTTTGGATTTACAGCAATAGCAGTATCGCCAAGCAATGTTTCTGGCCTAGTTGTTGCAAAAGAAATATATTCATCTGAATTTTCTATTTTATATCTCATATGCCAAAGGAATGAATGATTTTCTTGAAAATCAACTTCCGCATCTGAAATAGAAGTTTTGCAATGCGGGCACCAGTTTACAATTCTATCACCCCTATAAATATATCCTTTTTTATAAAGTTTAACAAAAACATCTCTAACTGCTCTGCAGTTATTTTCGTCCATTGTAAAACGCAATCTATCCCAATCACAAGAATAACCCATTCTTTTAAATTGGTCTATGATTTTGCCTTTATATTCTTTATACCATTTAGCGATTTCTTCATCAAATTTTTCTCTGCCAAGCATCTCTTTTGTGATGCCTTCTTTTGCCAACTTTTCAACGACTTTCGCCTCAGTGGCAATAGCAGCATGATCTGTGCCTGGAAGCCATAAAGCCTCATAGCCCTGCATTCTTTTTCTTCTAATGATTATATCTTGAATTGTTTGTTGAAATGCATGACCCATATGAAGTTTGCTAGTGATATTTGGTGGTGGCATAATAATTGTAAAAGGTTTTTTACTTTTATCAATGCACGCCTTAAAATAGCCTTTATCTAACCAGTTTTGATAAATGCTCTGTTCAAATTTTATTGGTTCATAAGTCTTTTCCATCGTAGTACTCCTGTTTTATTTACCTTAAGCCATCACAATAAATATAATTACTGATGCCACAATAAACATACAAGCCACGACTAAGAATGTAATATATGCCCCATCATTATCTTCAATATTGTTTCGTTGTTTAACTATTCTTGCAATTCTTTTTGCAAGGATTAATAGCGTTACACCAATTATAGCGAAAATTACTGCAAACCACATCCAAGCATAGGAAAACTTGCCAATAAAGTCGCTCCAAAATGATGATTTAGTTGCTTCTTCTAATAAAAAACTCATAATAATACTCCATTATTAAATTAACTACCAAGTTAATTATATCATAGAGTTATAAAAAACACAATATTTATAAGGTTTTTTTGCAATATTTTTGATTTGAAATTTTAATATAATAACAAAAAATTGAAATCAAAAAGATAAGTCCTAATCCCCCCATCACCGCGTATAGATTTACAACTATAAATGAAAATCCAAGTAAACTTATAAGTAGTCCAATCACAAACACAATCCCACTTGAAATCCATTTATTTTTTATCTTATCATTTACATAGTTAAATGACACATAAGATGTGGAAATTAATGACGTAAATAAGCCAATAAACACAGCCACTTGCATCAATATTCCCATTATCTTGCTTATACTAAAACTAATCGTTACCAATGGCATTGCCACGCATGCAACTAGTGAATTGCCAATAAACAAAGTTAGAGCAACAATTAAAAGCAGAAATCCAATAATTACACTCGACCATAACGATGCTTTTTTAATCTGATATTCAGAATAATTTCCGCCAATTTCAATTAAGAATACACCAAGCGTTAGCAAATTAAAACACACATAATCAACTAATGAGAATAGTGCCTTGAATGTGTTTGTATTAATATTCAAAATCACATATTCACATTTAAGCAAATATATTATGCAAACTACAAAAATAAGGCTTAATAAAAACGGAATTAGCAATGTATTAATCTTAGAAAACACGCTAAAATCTTTTTGAATAAGATATAAAGTTATGAGCATCAAAACCACTACTAAAACATACGAAATCTCTTTTGAAAACCACACGTCAAAAATTTCCAACGAACCTGAGAGCATACTTCCCACCAAAATGAAATTTGCTAACAACAATGCAAATTTAAAAACGCCACCGGCCCTTCCAAAACACTCATAAAAATAATTATTTCTATCTTTGATACGTTTGCCAATATTTAAACAAATTTGGACAAAAAAATAAAAAAGCATTATACTCAAAAATACCATAACTATTAATAAAAAACCAAAGCGAGAAAAATAATTATATATTTCTTTTCCGCTAACAAATCCAGCACCGATGAACGTGCCAACAATAATCCACATCAACCCATGAAATTTTTCTTTTTTCATATTATAAAATATGAGTTGATAATAAAATAAAGAACAAATCAATATTCAATAGGAATTAAAAAACTGCAAAACATTTCCGCTTTGCAGTTTTTTATTATTTCCACATATCTTTATATTTATATTCGTTATCAATTACTTGATAATCTTTATTGCTTTTATCTTGAATTGTATTTATAATGCTTTCTGCTTTATTTGAATAAATATTAGCATCGTCATTAATCTTATCATAGATATATTGGAAAACAGTTTTTTCTTGTAATGGACTTGTGTATCTAACACACAAATCTTGCCATGTTAAGTTATCCAAATTTGCATATGTTGCAATATTTTCAACTTCTCCACCATAGATAATGATATGAGCAGAATATTCTTTTGAACCGCTATTTTGATAACTTGCCACAACTAGTCCGCCATTATTTCCGCCTTCATAGATATCGCCAATTGAATAACCATTTTCAGGAACTAAAAATTCTCTTGAAGCATCGGCAAAATATTCATTGAAATCGTTAGGCTCGTTAGTTCCATTTTCGGGATCATAACCTTCTTCGTCATTATCTGTTTTATAAACATAATAATAGAAATCGTTATTCATATTTCCACCATCATCGTTATAAACATACATAAGTTCATCAAATCTTTGTAGTTTTTCTAATGGAGTGGAACCACCTGCAACATATGATTTGATATATGCTAAAACTTCAGGTAATTTTTTAGTTTCTTTTACGCCATCTTTTTCATAAGTCACTTCAACATTATTAATAATTTTATTATATTCGCTTATATAATAATCATCATTAAATGGATCACCATCACCATTTTCATCATATTGAGAATCAGCCTTAACTTTAGCCTTTAAATCGTCAATTAATTTTGTGTTATCAGAACCAAAGTTAATTAAGATATGTTGAACAAGCATATAGCCATCGTTATTATCAGTTGGATGATAATAAATCATATCTTTTGTGCTGGACTTAATGCCTTTATGATATTCTGAAACATTTTGATTATATAAAGTATAATTAGCAACAAAGTTATCTTTAAAATATTTTACAACTCTTTCTGTGTCAATTGGGGCTTCGTTTACAACTTTTTCTTGATAAAGTTCTAACAAAACATTTTCTCTAAAGAATTCTTCAAGTTCTTTTTGTTTATATTCCAAAACATCTTTTCTATCTGTGCTTCTGCCCTCACTTTCTGCTTCGGCTTGAAGTTCTTTGATATATCTACTCCAAACTTCACCATTAATCTGCTTATCAACAGATTGAAATTCTTTATTATATTCTTCAAATGTATCAGGGACATTTGTGTGAACTTCTTCTTTTTCACCTTCAACTCTTACAAGTTTTCCGCTTTCCCCACCAATCAATGATGGCTCATATTTAACAGTTGGCTCATAAACAGTTTTCTCAGTTCTTAATGATTTAACTTCTTCAGGAGTGGTGATTTCAATAACCTTATCAAAATCTTTTCTAACTTCTTCTTCAATAGAGTTTAATCTTTCTTGCATATTATTTAATGCTCTATATCTAATTTCGCTAATGTAATCCACGCCATTATAATTAGTTAGAGTGATTTCATTTGTTGCGATATATTCAATAAGGAGGTATCTTTGAATCATATCTTCCTTAGTTTTCTTTAATGCACTCTCTAAATCACCTGAACTTTGATAATTTTTATATCCATATCTTTCATAAGCAGTAATTAAATCACCCCTTGTGAAAACCTTAGTTTTGCCAAGCGCTTTAACTTCTATAATTTCTTGATTTAACGCATAAGCAGTATCTAACTCAACTAAGTTACAGGCAATAAATCCAAAACCTGCCACAATGCAAAGTAAAACTGCACAAACAAATCGCATAAATTTTTTCAATGTCTTATCTTCCTTTTAATATTCCAAGTCATAAGTGATTATACCTAAAAGATTAGATTTAATCAAGTTTTTTAATGTAATTTTTATGAAACTTGCTAAGTTAGTTAGCAAAATTTCCCATAAAGTTAAGCAAAAAGTCTAATTTATCTTTCAAACCTGCTTGAATATTTATTTCAATTGTTGGCTTATTTTCAAGTTTTAAAACAGCAAACTTAGAAAAGTTTGACACAACTTCACTCACTTCTTTATTCAAAACATCTTCAGTTTTTTCAAACTGAATGCAAACTTCACCAGATTTTATGCAAACCATTTCAGCACCAATTCGGCTGGCAATATTCTTAATAAAGGCAATTTTGCAAAGTGATGTTATCTCGCTTGGAACTTCGCCATAGATATTTTCCAAACGTTTTAATTCAATTTGCATTTTCTCCATACTATCAATCTTTGCAATTTCAATGTACTCCGCCACCCTATTTTGCTCATTTGCAATATACATTTGTGGGATATATGCACTTATATTTGTTTCAACTCGAACTTCGCCTTTTCTTTCAACTTTTTCACCTTTCACTTCAGCAACTGCCTGATTTAAAAGACTTACATACATTGCATATCCAACTTTTGCCATATGCCCATGTTGTTCTTTTCCAAGTACATTTCCAGCACCGCGAATTTCCAAATCTCTAAGCGCTATTTTAAATCCACTTCCCATTGTGGTGAATTCACTGATTGCCTGCAAACGCTTATATGCGTTATCTGCAAGAGTTTTTCTTCCATCATAAGTAAAGTACGCATAAGCCTGCCTATTACTTCTTCCAATTCTTCCCTTTAATTGATACAACTGCGAAAGTCCCAACATATCTGCGTTTATAACAATCAAAGTGTTTGCATCTGGCAAATCCACACCATTTTCAATAAGCGATGTTGCCACTAAAACATTAATATCTTTATTATAAAGCCTAAAGATAGCGTCTTCCAATTCCTTTTCTTCCATTTGCCCATGTGCAACACCAATCTTAGCCTTATCTCCCACCAAGGTTTTCAACTTGGCAGTAAAATTATATATACTCTCCACGCGGTTATAAACAACCAACACTTGTCCATCTCTATCCAGTTCTCTTTCAATAGCATTTTGAACCAAAAAATCGCTATATTCCGTTACTTGAACATATGTTGGAATTCTTGAAATTGGCGGAGTTTCTATAACACTCATATCTCTAATTCCGACCATAGATATATGCAGAGTTCTAGGGATTGGAGTGGCACTCAATGTTAAAACATTTATATTCTTTTTTAAATGTTTAATCTTTTCTTTATCTTCCACGCCAAACTTCTGCTCTTCATCTAAAATCAATAGTCCGAGATTTTTAATGTTTACTTTTTTGCTTAAAAGTTTGTGTGTTCCAACTAGTAAATCAATTTTGCCTTCTTCCAAATCTTTTAAGATTGCATTCTCGTCTTTTTTAGACCTAAATCTATTTAAAACTTCAATTCTCACACCAAAGTTTTTCATTCGCATCATTGCAGTGTTGTAATGCTGTTCACTAAGAATAGTTGTTGGGCACAAGAATGCAACTTTTTTCCCAGCACAGATAGTTTTGAAAGCACATCTAAGAGCCACTTCAGTTTTCCCAAAACCAACATCTCCGCAAACCAACCTATCCATAAGTTTTCCGCTTTCCATATCGGCTTTTATCTCATCAACCGCTCTAATTTGGTCGGGCGTTGCCTCAAAACCAAAACTATCTTCAAACTCTTTTTGCATCTCATCATCGGCTGGATACTTATATCCTTTCAACTTTTCCCTTTCAGCATAAAGTTTTATTAAATCAAAAGCCATGGCTTTTAGCCCTGATTTAACCTTATTCTTAACATTTGTAAACTCGTTGCTTCCAAGTTTGCTTAATGCAGGAACTTTATCTGAGCCCACATATTTAGATAAAGAATCTATGTTTTCAACCGGCAAATATAATTTATCTGAATTTTTATATTCCACCACCACATAATCTCTGGTGGCATTTGAAAAGTTAAAAGACTTAACACCTAAACACTTTCCGATACCATGAATTTGATGGACAACAATATCTCCCGCCTCCGGCAAAAACGCATCTTTAAATGCGAAATCCACATTCTGTTTTGGTTTTACAACTCCAAAAAGTTCTTCACTTCCAATAACCACCACTTTTTCATCTACAAACGAAAAACTTGCAGGAAAAAATCTTGGAATTAGATTTACAGACTTTGATTGAACCTGAGATAAAGTTTGAGCGATATTAACTGGAATATTCTTATTGATTTTATCTATAATCCTATTAACACCTTCTGCAGATTTGCAATATAAGATAGTAGTAAATCCCTGCTTCAAAAAACTATTCAAATCAAAACTTAAAACCGATGAATTTTTTGAATAATCCACGTATGGCAATGTTTTAAAATTAAAAACTCTAGTTGGCGAAAATAATCTATTTGCATTAGAAATATGCTGAAATGCGCAAAGACTTATGCCATTTTTTATATTTAAAATCTCATCAATCTTAACCTTTAGATTTTCATGAACTTTTAATAATTGGCCATCTTTTATAAGCCCTGTAATCGTGTTATTTCTATTATTTATTTGCTCAAGAATTTCATCATAAACCAACTTTGCATCGCTAAAACATACTATTGCATTATCTGGCAAAAAATCCCATATTAAAGCCAATTCTTTAAATGTTGCATACCAATAATTATTTTCGTAGTTTTTCAAATCAATTAGGCTCATCGCCCTATTGATTGTTTCTTTAATATCCACACTTTTATTTTTATATGAATTTAAGTGACTTACAAGTTTTTCTTCATCAAACTCAATTGGTTTAACTGTTTTTATAGTTAAATTATCCACACTTTCCACGCCAAGCATAGAAACCATATCAATTTTCCGAATACTTTCAACAGAATCAAACGCAAAGGTTATTCTATATGCAGTGTTTTCTGAGAACGGATAGATATCCATTATCTCACCCTTCACTGAAAACTGTCCTTTATTTTCAACCGATAAAGTTCGTTCATAACCAAGCAAAGATAACTGAGATATAGTTTCGGACAAATCACAACTTTCGTCCACTTCGAATTTAAGTGACTTTAAATTTTCTGCGGGTTTAGGCAATTTAAAAGTTAATAAATTAGGTGTTATGATTAATACATCAATTTCACCATCTTTAAATAATTCAAGTGAGTTATAACTTTCTGCGAAAGTTTCATCTTTAAAGCCTAAGTCAAAAGAAAAATCGGACTTCAAAAACTTAGTTTTAAGCCCTAATTGTTCAAATTTCCTTAAAAACTCTTCGCCTTCTTTCTCGCTTGATACAACGAATAAGATAAATTTATTAACGGAATTTAAAATGGCAAATTTTTCACCATTCTGAACTCCAAAAACACTAACTTTTTCTTCAGAATTTAAGGATTTTATTAAGATATTATAATTTCCATTTGAATTAAATAACTTACTAAACATTAGCCTTTTATCGTTTGAGATTCCAACTTTCCTTTGTTTTTTATAAACTTTGTGATTGTTTTGCTCACAATTTCAAAACTATCTTGCAAAACACTCATGTTTTCTTTGTTTACCTTACTTAAAACGTAACTAGCCAAATCCATTCTTTCATCTCTTCCAATTCCAATTCTTATTCTTGGAAATTCGGTGGAGTTTAGAATTGAAACAATATTTCTCATTCCATTATGAGTTCCCGCACTG
Source organism: uncultured Clostridia bacterium (assembly GCA_934754335.1). GTDB lineage: Bacteria > Bacillota > Clostridia > Christensenellales > UBA1242 > UBA11490. Next base: position 9,190 of record CAKVHY010000002.1, on the reverse strand, counting down.
CCATTTAATCTAAATCGTACTGCCCCCACAGGCATATCTATATCGTCATAAACCACCAATAAATTTGATAGCGGTAGTTTCAAAGTTTTAACCACTTCACCCACACTTTTTCCGCTTAAATTCATATAAGTTTGGGGTTTTATAAGTATCACTTTTTCGCCTTCACAAAGCCCTTCTGCCACCTTTGCATTGTACTTAGATTTGGTGAAAATAAAGCCATTATCTTGAGCGAACTTATCTATCGCCATAAACCCCATATTGTGATATGTGTTATCATATTCTTTATCTGGATTACCTAGCCCAACAATTACAAACATAATCTCTCCTCTTATGTATTTTAACTTAAATTTAACAATTATTCAATAGTTTTATTATTTGCAATAATAATATTTTCAATTCTTTTATTAGATTTCACTAAAACATTATCTCCAACCATGGTATTTTGAATGAAACAATAAGGCATAACAACTGTATTTGATCCGATTTTCGAATTATCAATAACGCTATTAGAAATAGAGCATTTATCACTTAAAACAGAATTTGAAATGATTGAATTTTCCTTTATCATACAATTATAACCCAAACTTGTTTCACCCATAAGTTTAACATTGCTGGAAATAACAACGCCTTTTGCAATATCCACAGTTGGCTCAATATAAACATTATCACTTTCAAACGTCACGCCACACGATTTATGATAATCAATTATTCGTTGTTCTAAAATTCTTTCCGCTTTTTGCCTAGAAATCTCGTCTGAAACTTCCAAAAAGTCGGCTTCATTCTGCATATACGTGGCATCAAAAGAGATGTTTTTATTGTTCTTTAAATAGTTTGTATCAAAAACAAAACCTATTGGCAACTTAACTGCTTTACATTCTTTAGCCAAAAAATATTCTATTATAGAATCAATTGTAGTTTCAGAAATCAAAGGCGTTGAAACATTTACAACAAATAGAATATCCGCACGATCTAAATATGGTTTTAAATCTTTAATTGCAATATCTTTTCCTGTTTCCAAAATTTCATAATCATAATCAATTGAACTTAAAATGTAGTTTTCCAAACTACTATTCAAAATCTTAAAATTGGCTACATTCTTATCTTTTAGAACGATAAAAAAAATGCTTTTATCGTTTAAATCTTTTATCGTACAAATTCTAGTTTTTGTTTCCATCTCTTCCCTTTTTATCTCTTAGATTCTTAAAAAATTTTGTTAAAACTTCGCTTGACTCCCGCTCTAAAATGCCACCTTCAATATTGCATTTATGGTTAAAATTCAACTCGTTGATTTTATCAACCACGCCATATTTTTTATCAAACGCACCAAAGTATAAATTTTTTATTCTTGCCGACATTATCGCTCCCAAGCACATAATGCAAGGTTCTTTTGTAACATAAATATCGCAATCATCTAACCTAAAATTTTTTATTTTTCTGCTTGCTTTTAAAATTGCTAAAATTTCTGCGTGATATAGAGCGCATTTTCCCTTTTCTTTCTTATTTCTTGCCTTGGCTATAACTTTTCCGTCTTTTACAATCACAGCCCCGCAAGGAACATCTATTCCGCATTTTTTGGCTTCATCTAATGCCAATTTCATATACTCTTCTTTATTCATCTCTCTCCTACTTTGCGTAAGGAATATTATTTAATATAGTTGTTTGCCTATACAATTGCTCAAGCAACACCACACGCATAAGTTGATGTGGAAAAGTAAACTTTGAGAAAGATAATAGCATATTTGCCTTTTTCTTTATATCTTCACTAAGCCCCCAACTTCCGCCAATCACGAATGAAATTGTGGAGTTTGATAGCATTGTTTTAGAAAGTTTTTCCGCCATTTTCACCGAAGAAAACTGCTCGCCCCTTTCGTCTAATGCTATTACATAGCCCTTCATAACCTTTTCCATCGCCAAACTTTCTTTAGTTTTTACATTTTCAATGTCCGCATTGGAATAATTTTTAGGCATTTTTTCTTCCTTTAATTCTATAATTTCAATATCATAAAATTTAGAAAGTCTTTTCAAATATTCACTTATTGCATCGCTATAATATTTCTCCTTTATTGAGCCGATGCAAACCACATTAATCTTCATCATAACAAACCCCAAACAAATGTGAAAATAGTTACAAGCCCAGCAAGTACAATTGACGCTATTATAAATACGTTATCTTTAAATGTTTTCTTATAAACATACTTTTGTTTTGGCAAAACAATATCTAAAAGGTCTTTCATTTCTTCAAATTCCAAATTAACATTTGTTGAATCTTTTGCCACTTTCTTTGCTTCCAAAACTTTTTTATCGTTATCATCACTAATTAGTTTTACTTTTGTGTTATATTCTTTGCTTAAAACTTTCTCCATTTTCTTAACAATACATTCGTTATACATAAAGTAGATTATCATAGCCAACAAGACTAGTGTTGCAAAGAACACCACGCCAATTATAACCATTGTCCACACAATTCCAACCTTATTAAATAAGTCTGTTAACACTTCTGCATAGTTCCCGCCAAACCAGCCAAAAGCCTTTGCACCATTTAGATAAACAACCACCAAGTTGTTTATGAAATGCACAATAATAGATGGCCAAATACTCTTTGTTGCCACAGCCATAACACCTAAGAAAATGCCCATAGGAATAGCATAGAAAACCTGATCAATATTTAAGTGTGCTAGTCCAAAGCAAACAGCACTTATAAAGATTGCTTGCCTAAAGCCAGCGTGTTTCGTGCCTTGTAATAACAATCCCCTATGCAAAAACTCCTCGCAAAATCCCGGCAACACTGCAGTTAGGAATATGTCGGCAATAAAATCTTTCATCTCATAAGCCACTGGCACCGACACGCTATTATTATGATAACCAATAATAGAAAGTAGTCCGCCAGAAATGAATGAGATTATTACATTCATAACAAACGCAAGCAATCCAAAAAGAATTGCCATTAACACAACTTTATAGTTCACCGCTCTAAAATTACAAGTTTTAAAAACCTGTTTTGGCGTAACTTTATTCAATGTTGTATATAAAACGAAAGGAAGCAAAAATATTATTCCCCCCTGCAAGATAACATTCATTAAAATATTATTTAAAAAATCATCTTGAGATAAGACTAAAATATTTTCTGCCACCAATATTCTCAAAACCACGAATAAAAGTATCACGATAAAATATATCATGTAGGTTTTAAATATTGACTTATTTTTATGTTCAACAACTTCCATTTTTTAACCTGCCAATGTATTTAGTAACCAAAGAATTATAGATAGCCCAAGACCAACATAGAAAACAACTTTTTCCTTTGCCCTAACTTCACTGCTTGGATTATATGTATAATTCTCGTTTTTGAAATTATCTTCCTTTTTATCATTTTCGAAACTTATGCATTTTATAAGCAAATAGATTATCAAAACTGCCAACGACAAATATAAGATTGCAATAGATAAATCAACAATATTATATTGTGATCTACCTTCCAATAATGCCGAAACAAAATAATTAAGAGTTAAAACAATTGCATTGTTGAAGAAATGTGTAATTATTGAATAGATAACAGAGCCTGAATAATAGGCTATGCAACCAAACACCAAGCCTAACGCAAACTGATAAAATGTTTGTTCCAAAGAACCATGCATAAGCATGAATAGTAAGGCTGATAAAATTATTGAAGTTTTAGGGTCAAACTTTTTTGTTAATCCATTTAAGATAATTCCCCTAAATAATAGTTCTTCAAAAATGGCTGGCAACACTGCAGATATAAGAATGCTAACAAAAAGTCTGCCAATAGTATCTGTTTCATAAACCAAAAATGATGGATTATAACCCAGTTTTCCAAAACCAAAATTTAAAATATTTATAAATGGTTCTAAGAAAAATAAACAAACTAATGAAACTAGCAAGCAATAAAGAATATTGATTGGTTTAAATTTATTTTTAAGTCCAAGACTTGAAAATTGCTTAATGTTATTTTTCTTGTTATATAAAAAGTACAAACTTGAAAACACGATTGGCGAAACTAGAGAAAGTAGAATTAATATTCCGCGTTTGCTAACAAGTTCCGCATAAGAAATGTTATTAGCCATAGCAACGCCTGTTAAAATAAACACCATCAAAAACGATGCAATAATTGTTCCAAGAGTACTCCAGAAGAAAACCTTATATGCATCTAATGGCATATAATATTCTCTTTTTAAATTTGATGAATTTTGATTATTTTGCATATCTTTTCGCTCCGTTATTTTATGATAACATAGTTGGCTTTCAATTCCAAATTTATTTTAATTTTTAAACAAATTCTTTATGAAATAAAATTGAAAATTTTACGCATACTAAAACAAATTGGAGATAAAAAACATGAAAAAATTTATAGCATTATTATTTATAATTATCATCGCCCTTGGCATAGTTTCTTGTGGAGAAGAACCAAGCATCAATATGCAAGAACGATTAATCACCATCTCAAATTCAGAATCCTTTTCAGATATTGCTTCCATAGTGTCGCCAGCAATAGTGGGAGTGGTGAGTTCAGATATTGAGAGCGAGAGCGTTGGGTCGGGAGTTTGTGTTGCAAAAGATGGATATATTATCACAAACTCGCATGTGTTAATCAATCCTTCAAATATAAAATTATATATGTTTGATGGGTCAACTGCAAATGCAAGTTTAATATTCAATGACTCCACTTCAGATATTGCAATCATCAAATCTAATAGAACTTTGCCATACTTAAATTTATCAACTGAAAACCTAAATGTTGGAGAAGATGTTATGGCTGTGGGAACTCCACTCTCCCTTATTTTAAAGCACACTTTCACCAAAGGAATTGTTAGTGCATTGAATAGAACCCTAAGCGTTTCAACTCTATCTGGAGAGAGTTATATGCACGATTTAATTCAGCATGACGCAAGTTTAAATCCGGGAAATAGTGGTGGCCCACTTATCAATTCTAAAGGCGAAGTTGTGGGAATAAACACCCTTAAAATAACGTCTGGAGAAGGCATAGGATTTGCCATTCCAATTAAGAATTTTTATTCGGTTTTAAAGAGTTATATTAAAGATATTTCTTACGAAACTCCATATTTGGGTGTTTATGGATACGATACCGAAATCGCAAACTATTATCAATTTACTGACAAAAACAAGGGTGTTTATGTCATAAGCATAGATAAAACTAGCCCATTATATATGGCTAATGTCAAAAAAGGAGATATAATAACTAAGATAAATAATGAGGAAATTAATAACATTTTAGACTTAAGAAACGTACTTTATAGTCTTTCTTCTAATGATATTGCAAAGTTGGAAATATTGAGAGATAACGAATATTATAATATTGAAATCCCATTAACAAAACGCCCTGTGAATTAATTCTTGACATAAAATAAAATTTTTGATAAAATCCTAATTAATATAAAATACAAAGGAAAAATATATGGATTTTAAAGAAAAATTTTTAGAGTATTATAATAAGTTTATTAAAAGAGATGGAGCAAAAAACTTGCTTAGTTATTTAGAAAAATCAGACTTTTTTCAAGCCCCTGCAAGCACTAAATTTCATTCAAATTTTGAAGGCGGATTGGTTAAACACTCAGTGCTTGTTTATGAAAGATTTTTAGAAAAACTAAAGAATGAATATGGAGATAAATATACTCAAATATTTAGTGAAGAGAGCATTGCAATCTGCGGATTATTGCATGATATTTGCAAGGTAGATTATTATAAATTGGATTATAGAAATGTTAAAGAAGATGGCAATTGGGTTCAAAAACCTTTCTATACAGTGGAAGATTCTTTGCCTTATGGTCATGGGGAAAAGAGCGTTTATATAATCAGTAGTTTTATAAAATTATCAAGAGAAGAAGCAATGACAATTAATTGGCATATGGGTGCTTTCGATACAAGAGTTATGGGTGGCTCTTATGCCCTTAGCGATGTTTTCCATAGTTATCCAACTGCCCTATTATTTCATACTGCCGACTTAGAAACATCTTATCTAGATGAAAACTAAAAGATAATTTTCGTCATTACAATAAATAAAAAAATAAAACCCCCATTCAAATCAAAATGGGGTTTTATTTTTATATATTTTTTTTACAAATTTTCTTCTTTATCATCTTTATGAGCAATTGCATATTCAAACATTTCTTCCATCTTATCCATGCACTTTTCTATTCTAAATTGCTCCATAAATTCAACATATTTTTTGCTCATCTCAGCCTTCTCTTTTGGATGGTCTAGCCAATAATCAATCTTCTTAGCAAGGTCTTCAGGGTCACCATGCTTAAATAGATTTTTATCAGATAAAGCAAATTGTTTTAAGGCGGCGTTATCACTATCGGAAAGCACAGGCACTATTCCACAACTAAGGGCTTCCATGCAACCAATGCCTTCAATTTCAATATCTGAAGCGTGAACATATAAATCACAATAGTTTATAGTTTTGATCAAATCTTCTTTGCTTAAGAAAGTAAAGATTGGCGGATTTGGCAATTTTCTTCCCAACTTTTCCAATGCCTTACGCTTTGGTCCATTGCCAGCCAAAATCAATTGAATTTTATCTTTATATTTGCTATATTCCACAGCCTTAATCAAAACGTCTTGCCTTTTCTCGTTTGAATATCTGCCTGAAAGCATTATACAAAATTTATCTTTTAGGTTCTCAGGCTTTTCAGAAGGAATTGGTCTGAACTCATCTCTAACGCCATTAGAAATAACAAAGTTTTTAGTTTTAAATCCATTTTCAACTAGTTTATCAGCAACAAACTGGCTAGGACAATGAACATACTTACATTTCTTGTAAAAGTCAACATTAAATAATTTGTAGATTAACTTATTAACCACTTTCACCTTTTGAAGGTTTACATGGCTAGTAATGTTCTCAGGTTGGCAATGAAAGGCAGTGGTGAAAGGAATGCCAAGTTCTTTGCAAATTTTCATTCCACACTTGCTCATCTTGAAAGGCAACAAGAAATGAACAACGTCCGCTCCCTTAATTGCGTCGTAGATAGATTGTTTTTGAGGTTTGCCTAAAGCCACTCCATTCACTTTCTTTATATAGTTATCAAAAATAAAAAAGTTACGTGGAGAAACTGTGTAATAATGTTTATCATCGCTTTTGTATGTTGAAACAACATAAACATCATGTCCACGCTTCTTCATATTTTCCACAAGTCTAGATGCAGTTGCACTAGTGCCATTATTTGTTTGTCCAAAAACATCTGCCACCAAAGTGATCTTCATATAATATCCTCGTATAGTTAAAGTTTAATTATTAATATTATTGTATAATAATTCAAGATATATTCAAAATGAATTTCAATATGTTTTGTAAGTACAAGTAAAAAATACCTAGGTTTTAACCTAGATATTAGTCGCCATATATTCCACCATCTATTTTTATCACTTGGTTGTTTATAAAAGAGGCATCGCTTGAAGCAAGAAAGAAAACTAGATTTGCCACGTCCTGCTCAGTTCCCATTCTCTTAACCATCACCTTTTCAGTCTCAAACGATATAAATTCCTCATCCATGCCATATAGTTCTGAGTCTGTTCCAATAAATCCCGGAGCAACAGCATTCACGTTTATAAAAGGAGCAAACTGAACCGCCAAATTATGAGTTAGAGAAATGATTGCAGATTTAGATGCATCGTAATCAATACACATTGGGAAATAGGTATTTATAGCGTTAGTGGAAGTTAGATTAATAATGTTTCCATTCTTCTTTTCAAGCATCTTCTCACCAACATACTTGCTTACTAAAAAAGTACCTGTAACGTTTACTGCAAAAGTTCTATCAAAATCTTCTTTGGTCTTGTCATAGAAGAGTTTGTCAAAACAAACTGCAGAATTATTTACTAAAACATCAATCTTTCCAAATCTTTCAATAGATTTATCAACCATATTCTTAACTTGTTGCTCGTCTGAAATATCTGCCTGAATAGGTAAAACCTCAACCATAGTTTCCAGTTCGTTTGCCAAAGCCATTGCTAAATCTTTGCTTGAATTGTAATTTAAAATAATATTGTAACCATTGCTAGCAAATTTCCTAGCAATTGCCCTGCCAATTCCCCTGCCAGCACCAGTTATTAAAACAACTTTTCTTTCCATAAGTAAATTCCTTTGTAATAGAATATCAAAAAGATATGAAAATGTCTATATTTTTCTTCGCATTTATAGATAAAAACCATTATCTCGATTTGTAAATAAAAAAGAATGCTTAAAATTTAAACATTCCTTAATATATCTTTAAGCCGCATTAAAATCTGCCAAGGTTTTTCCCCAGTAGGCGGTTAAAGTTTTCCTGTAGTCATAGTAGTTCCAATATGTTCCCCAACCGCTTGGCTTACTGCTTGCTTCGCAGTAGATTTTTAAAGTAGATGAACAGCAGAAAAATGGAGAATCAGACCAACTAGATGCAGATATTGTTGTAACCGATGAAGGAATATATATTTTTGTTAATCCGCTACATAACTGAAATGCATTCTTCCCTATACTTGTTACACTATTTGGTATTGCTACACTCGTTAAACCGCTACAATAAGAAAATGCATAATTTCCTATACTTGTTACGCCATCTCCAAGTGTTATACTGGTTAAACCGCTACAATAATAAAATGCTCTACTTCCTATGCTTGTTACACTATTTGGGATTGCTATACTTGTTAAACCACAACCATAAAAAACAGAATTCCCTATACTTGTCACACTATTTGGTATAATTGTTGTTTTACAACCTTGAATTAATGTATTGCTAGCAGTTTCTATAATTGCATTACAATTATCTCTGCTATCGTATTTTGTATTACCACTTGAAACTTTTATACTTGTTAATCCGCTACAATTATAAAATGCACCATTCTCTATACTTGTTACGCTATTTGGTATTGTGATACTGGTTAATCCGCAACAAGAATCAAATGCAAACTCCCCTATACTTGTTACACTATTGGGAATTGTTACACTAATTATTTTTGAAGATTCATTAAAAGTGCCCTCGTTAATATTAGATATATTACTAGATAATACTACACTTGTTATATTTGTATTCTTTTTGAACGCTGGTGAACTATAACCTCCAGCAAACCCACTTACAGGCTTTCCATTATATTTATATGGAATTACAACTGCTCCGCTTGGAGACATACTACTTTCTCCCGCCACTAGATATGAATTGCCATCATCAGATAAAGT
>CAKVHY010000001.1 GCA_934754335.1 uncultured Clostridia bacterium | reverse complement strand
ATTCGTATTTTAACATATTATCATCACGACAAAGAAAAATATGATTTGCCATCGTGCTATGATGGTTCAATACTTCCTGAGATAGAAGAATTGCATTACAAACAAAAAATTACAAAAAGAAATGAATGGATAATAGACCACAGCGACATTCTCGTTTGTCACATAGAAGAATCCTACAAAAGCGGAGCCTATCGCACATTAAAATACGCTCAAAAACAAAACAAACCAATAATTTACATCTAACAAAAAAGAAGACTTTAATCAGTCTTCATTTTTTGCCTTATTATAGCTATATCTCTATTACTATTATTTTTACTAAAACTATCGAAGATTTTAGTTTGACTATCAGAATTCCAATAGATTTTTAAAAATTTTTTAGAACGTGTTATAGCTGTGTAAAAAATATTTTTAGTAATTCTGTCCTCAATATTTGAAGTTATTACTATTTTAACAGATTCATACTCTAAGCCTTGAGCTTTGTGAATTGAAATAGCATACGCTAAATTAAATGGTATAATATGTCCATATTCATTTTCATCATCATCTTTGTCAACATACTCATTTACTTTGAAACATACATTAATTTTATCATCTTTTTCACTTTCATAAACTTTAACATCTAAAGGACAATAGTCCATATCAACATCCGCTTCATCAATTTCTATTGTAAACCACCAACAACGATTTTCTTCATCTATATCAATATCCTGTACTATGCCTTTCAAATTGTTGTATAAAAAATCTTTAAATCTTGGACAATCATTAAATAAAATTCTATCTCCAATTTTGTAAGTATCAACACCAAATGTAAACTCGGGATTTGGATTTGCTCCTTGTCTTATCTTATTTATATTATTAATGCCATACATGCCATCATAATTCAAACATAAAACAATCTCATCATCAATTCCTTTTTCAAATATTTGGTCCGATAATGGTTGAGTATACTCTTGATTATTCATAATAGCTATTGCTCGTTCTTTATTCTTTCGCACACAATCCCATAAATCTAATAAGTCTTCATCTGTAGTTCTGTGTATGTATGATAACTCATATTTAATACCAGCTTCAAAATATCTATTACACAATTGAAACCAATTACTATATTTAATTGATTCTATTTGACAAATATCTCCAACCATAACGATTGCCTTATATCGTTGTTTAGATAAAACTGATATAATGTCTTCATTGCTAATCATACTACATTCATCGATAAACAAGATTTCACATTCACTTGTATCATAACTTTTAAATTCGCTTACTGTACTAAATCTGCAATTTTTTCCATGTATTCTAGTTGATAAATTACTTACTGCAGCATTAGTCACGGATATAAAATATTTATTATAGTTTTCAAACGCTTCCGATAATAGTTCAATCATTTTAGTTTTACCAGTACCTGCAGAACCATATATTAAAGCAATATTACCTTTTTTGAATATTGTATTTAAAACATCTATTTTATCTGAAGATATAGATGATTTATCTAAATAAAAGTCAGTATAACAATCTACAACATTTCTTAAATCTTTATCTAGATCGTTTGAATATTGTTCTAGTTGACGAATTATATCTATTGATTTACTTTCATAAGATTGTATATAAATAAAGTTGTTTTCAATTGCTAAAGTATTTTCACCATTTCTTTTAATAGATAAATACTCTTGATTAAATTTTTCAACTAATTCAGGTATGTTATCAAATTCTTCAAGTTCCTTAATAGGAGTGTATAATATCTTTTCATTTTCTATATTGTATTGTATCTTACGATATAAAAACTGATATTCTTTATTTGACATATCAATTGATTTCATTAAATGAAACCATGACATGTTGTGTTTTAGTAATGACATGGCATATGGAAGAGTATCAAACAACCCACATCCAGGTTTAAAGTATAACCTTTTAAATACATAATTTGTGTCAGCATCTAATTGATCCCTAATAACTAGATTTTCCATTTTCGTAGTAATGTATCTTAAAATGTTATGACCAGGCAATTCGTTTATAATGTTATACCTAATTTTGTCAAATGATTCTGTAATAATATGATTTTCAGCTTTTAAAGACAATAAATCTTTAGTTTTTTCGTATTCCTCTGGAGAAGAAACTAAAATATCAGTAATAGTACAGTTGTTGGTTTTTAAATAATCCATCAAATTTCTATATTCTCTATATTCTTCATCAAAATTCTTCTGAACACCAAGTGCTTTAAACAAATTTTTTAATTCGCAAACTCTAATCGCAACTTTATAGTCATTTATTATCTTAACTTTTATTTTACCAACATTTATTTTGACTTCTTTATCCACACACGATATATTTACGGCATAATTATCTGGAATATAAACAGAAGAATACATTGTAATTCTTTCAAATTTATTAACATAATCTGTTGCCTTTGTTAGTGTAATTTCATAAAAAACTTTTCCTTTTGAGTAAATCGTATTTTCCTTTTGAACATAGAATTTTCCTTTGATAAAATGTGGTTTATTACCAATCTCTTGCACAGCATTACCTATAATATCATAATTTTCCTTCATGGATTTGTCATCATAAATTGGAAAATCTTCAATGTTTTGAATAATGTCAATATTATAGTTATCCTTCAAAAAAATTTTAACTAGACAAATATATCTGTAATAAAAACTTACAAGCTTTTCAGCACCATCTTCACTTGGAGTATAATGTGAAGCTGTTCCTTTTAAGTATTCATAAAACTCTATAATAAATTTATATTTTGATTCTTTTTCAATAAATTCTATAGATGGAGCAATATTATTATAGTGAGTATCCAATGATAGATTATTCTCTTTATTGTTAATTAGAATAACTACATCTTCAACTAAATTCCTTAATTGTGAAAGAATATTTTCAGATAAAAAACCCTTATCCTGTAAATTATTATAATATGTTATATTCTTCTCAATTACCCTAGATATATATTGTATTTCTTTTTCAGCACTAATTCTCTTCAATGTTTTTTCCTCTAATAGTTAAATTTTAAAATACTTTTGATTTTTGCTGGTTGGTTTGTCAGGTTCGGTCATTCCAATTAGTCCAGCGTCTAAGGCGGGTTGCAAATAGTTTTTTCTAAATCCTAAACGAGATTTTTAGGTTTAATTTTTCCATGAGTTCTGTTGCTGATTGTGGATAACTTTCAATCACTTTCATAAGTTCTGTAATTTGATTGTTGATATGGTTATAGTGATTTCTAGTGTCGGTTATTATATCTTTAATTGCTTTGTTAATTACATCTAGCATAAACTCAATGAAGATATTAGATTTGCCCTGACTAGTAGATAAAGTGATTGCATTGTAATAATCTTCTTGGTTATCTTTAATAATGCTTTCGATAGGTATCCAAGCAAATATTGGTTTCCAACTAGCAAGCAATGCTGTTTACCAAAGTCTTATTGAGATAAATTATTCTGTTTTCTCAATTCGGCGATTTTTCTACCAAGTCCCATAGATATCTCCTTTTTGTTACATTATAACACAAAACTTAAATATTTGGATTGTTTTTGTATCTATGTTTTAGAGATTTTATCTCTTTGTTAGAGATAAATTATTATTTTAACATAATCTAAAGATTAAATGGAAATCAATAAAATATGTCACATTATTTCATAATATATAATTTAAAAATACTATTAAATGTTCTGATAAGGGAACTTATCACAATATTTTTCAAATTCATTTTTTGTAATAGAGCCATTATACATGCCTGCATAGTTCCAAAATTCATATAATTTTTCGTCATACACAAATTTGGTATTTTCATAATAAGCCCAATTGATATAAAACTCTTTTTGATTTCCAGAAATTAAAATTAATAAAATAACGCAATCTTCATTGTATTTTAATTGTTTTGCATCAGAAAGTATATGGCAGTATTTATTAATTTCTTTAGGAATATTTAAACCAGTTGAAACAAAAATAATATTTATAGGCTTGCATATAGTATTGTTGATATAATTTTTAGGAATCAGCTTAATACCTTTCGTCGCATCAAATTTATCTGAGGTTGCCTGATTTAGGCCATATAAAATATCTTCCACAAACTTCTTAGCATATCTGGGCTCTATTAACTGCAGTATTTCTAATATCTTTTTGTAATTGATATTATGTTTGATTTCCTTTTCTCTAAAATCCTTAATTATTTTCATCATGGTTAATGCATAATTTTGGTTCTCTGCTTTTCCATCATATATCGTATTGAATATAGCATATGCAAAATCTTGTTCTGTGTCAATATGAGACATAGTGGTTGTTGTTTCTCCATCACCAATGAACAACATAGGGAAATGACTAGTTTCATTTAGATATTCACATCTAGTTTTTAAATAATAGAATATATCATAGGGATGTCCTAAAACTTCCATCATGATTTTAAAATCTTTTAAATTAAAAACATTTATAATATAATCTCCGACATCAATCGTCTTATTGTAAGTGTTTATATCATCATTATCAAAAACTATAACAGGATACACAAGATAATCTTTATGCAATTGAACTTTTTGATGATATAAATCATTAACAATCAAATCATTGTTTTTTAATGTTTCAATCGTTTTTATAATTTGTGTTTTAGCACTATCCTTATCACCATAAACGATATCCTGCAACCATTGTTCGTTCGTTTTTGTACCTTTTTGCGTTTTCGACCTTTCTTTAATTTGTAATACGATATATGTTCCTGCATAATCAAAAAGCCCATCACATAACTCTTTTTTATTTTTATCTATGTCATAATAGTATAGATTCTCATATACATAATCTTTACAAAAAAATTTAGCACCCAATTCATTACAAATGTTTTCAGAGTTAGTTTTCATAACAGAATTCTCCTTAATAAAAGTTTTATTTAACCCTTTTTAATAATGTTTTTTCAATTTCTTCAATACTTGAAATTATTCCATTAACAGGTCCCACATATAAAAAATTGTCTTTTAAATTGTCTGTAGTAACAAATCTAAATTCGCTTTCATTACTGAATTTTTTAGCCTTATCAAAGGGAGATTTTTCGGTTATTATATCATTATATTTAACAAGTCCGCTTTCAGAGTTGTTAAGAGCTTTTTTAACTTGTTCAATGAAGCCTTTACAATAACCTATTAAAACAGCATAATGACCGTATTTTTTTAAACGATTAAAAATTTTTGATAAATTTGGCATGGAGTCATTTATGTATGCCAAACAATAAATTTTAAAATCGGATATATATTTAATATTAAATGTTAAATCATTTGCATCGATAAAGTCGGGTTTTTCACGTTTAAAACTTTCTAAATCAACAATAAATGTTTTTCCACCACTAGCCCCTCGTAAAATTAATCTTTTGCAATCTTTGGGCAACTGCTTATGTATGCTTTCATCTAAAACGCCTTCATCTTTGTCTTGGCGAATATCATCACATTCCTTAAAATATGTAGCAGGGCGAAAAAGCATTTCTCCCTTATATAGAAAATTTTGTGCATAGGTTATATTGTCAAAAACTTTTATAAAAAATTCAAATCTCATATGTGTTTCCCTATTATTTCTATCTAAATTTTCTCCAACACTTGTTTTTCATAAAAGTTTTAATTGTGTTGGTGTCTTTGTTTTCGTAATAATTTACTAAAAGTTTTTTGAATTCTGGCACTTCTTTTTCTGGGATAACTATTAGTCCTTCGCCTTGCGAAATTAAAAAGTGATTTGCGAATATAACAGAAGCTCGTTTATTGCCATCGTTGAAAATTTGAGTTTTCATACAATATAAACACAATTCTATTGCTTTATCAATATTCGAAACATCACTAGCAATTATGTTGTTTATTGTTACCTTAACATCAATTTCATTTGGAATAGGTGGGACATAGGTCGAACCACCGATTGAAACAGGAACACCTCTAATCCTACCACCTTCCTCATAAAAGCCTTCATTTACAAGTCCTGCAATATAAGAAAGGATATAAAAATCTGTTTTAGACCCGATAACGTCCTTATCCATAATGAATTCCCAAGCGTGTTTAAGATTAAGAATTTTCTGAACATCAGTTGCTCTCATGCCACTAACTTTGCCATTTTCTATAATCGTTTCTGTTTGTGGATATGTTGTTGCAACACCTTCCAAAATGGCTTGGTCATAAATGTTGGCTTTCATATTTACTCTTGCAAAATCCAAATTTAAAAGAACATCTGGTGATAACTCATCTGAAACAAATCCTAGCAATGCAAGTTCTTTTTCAATTTGTCTTATTGCTTTTTGTAATTCTCTTGCTTCTTTTGAATATCTTAAAAGAGTTTGATATAACTCATGTGAAAACTTATCTACATATTGAGATGTTAGTTTTCCAAATTCTCTTTTTCGAATATACAAATACTTGCCACTCTTATTTTCTTTGATTTCGGGAGTGCCTGTATAAGGAATTAAATTTAGTCTTGTTTGTAAATCGGCTTTCTTTCTTAATAATTCTTGAATATTATTAAAATTGCTCATTTTGTAGCTCCTTTATATTTTAGGGAATAATTATATTTATATTGTAGTCATTTATTCCCTAAAAGTCAATAATATATGCAATATTTTATAAAATAAGGGTTAAATAACATTACATTTATTTGCACACATTGGTTTTATAATAAAACCCTATTACCATTAAGGTCTCAAAAAACTTGGTTTAACAAGTTATTTGAGAGACTTTTGGTATTAAATTCTTAAATAGAAGTGAACCGTTTTATAAAGTTTTAGGCAGTTTTAGAACACTAAAAATAGCAAAAAACACCTATATAGGTGTCAATAGGTGTCAAGTTTCAAAATTTTTGTGTACCTAATTAAAAAATACTAGCGAGTTTGCTAGTAAATATAAGGTTTTCTTGTCATAGGGCACAAGTTTATGCTATTTTAGTTTTAAGTTGGTAAAATCGGCGCTGTTATGCATGAATAAAAGAGGATTAATTATTTTGATTAATCAGGAAAAAGACATAAAATGTACCTGTTTAGTGTGCATTGGGTTCTCGAAAAAAAAAAACTGAAAGTTGAGGCATCAACTTTTGTTTTTTATCTCGAGATTATTTAAAATAGCATAATAAACAGCCGAATTACATTTTCTTAAATACTGTTACCATTCTATCTTCGTAACCATTTTTATAATAAAACTTTTTTGCATGTTCATTATAGGCAAACACATCAATTTGAACGAATTCGCAATCAATAGATTTAAAATAGTTTTCAATATACTTTAATAATTTTGTCCCAACACCATTTGCTCGACAGTTTTTATCAACAATCAATTCTGCAACTATTCCTTTTTTAGGACAAGAATAATCTAATTTGTCTCTTTCGTCATATTCTTGAACAAAGCCTGAAACAAAACCTACAACTTTATTTCTATCTATTGCAACAAATGTCTTCCCTTGATTGAACTTGCAGTCATTAAGCATAAACTCAAAATATTTTTCTCTATAATCTTTTGAAATGATGTTGAGATTATACTTATCAATTGAAATAACGTATTTTTGCAAGTCAACAAGTAAATCTTTAACTTGTTCAAAATGTTTTTGTTCTAATTCTAAAATTTGCATATTATTCTCCAATAATTGTGTATTTTGTAGCATCAATAATTTTTTTGTTGTTATTAATTATATATGGATAACCAATAGATAATGCAAGGTAAATTTCATAATCATTTGGAATTTGAAACCCACTTTTATTATTTTCATCAATCGCCCAGCATATATCTTGAATTATACATGTACCCAAACCCAAACTTTCTGCCATTATTGACATATTCTGTACAGCGAAACAACAATCATTTTTTGAATATTGAATATCTTTTTTATTGCAAACCAAAATAAGAGCATTGGGATTATAAAATGGTGAAAAATCTGGTTGTTTTGCCCATTTTATACGCCACTGTTCGCCTGAACATTTAAAAGACTTTTTTGCTAAACTATTTAATTTACTTATTATTTTTCTATCTTTAACTACCACAAAAAACCAAGGTTGCCTATTCATTGCGCTTGGTGCGGATAATCCACAATTTATTATTTTTATAATGTCATCATGTAAAACTTCTTTATCTTGAAATTTTCGGCAACTGTGCCTAGTTGTTATAAGTTTATATACTTCATCACTTAATGTCATTTTTCTCTCCATACCATTTCATTCCTGCACCAACGTCATCATTTGGTCTAGCAACAAACCCAAATTTTTCATAAAAATTTTCTTTGTTTTTGCTGGCATTAACATAAAGAAAAGTATCATCATCTTCAATCGTTTTATACCATTCTACAATTTCTTTCATAATAATGCCACCTAGCCCAAAACCTTGATAATCTTTATGGACAACAATGTCATAAATTGTGAAGTATGAACCATCTCCAACGACTCGCCCCATGCCAACTATGCACTTATCAATATATAAACCGACTACAAAAACAGTGCTATTTTTATTTTCTTTAACTCGTTTAACAGTTCTTTCCCAGCCAACGCTATTAAAAAGTTTTATGAATTCATTAATTTTAGGAAAAGAATATTTTATTTCAACATTCTTTGTAATATTTGAATTTATCTTATCGTTATTTATTGCGATATTTTTCACTTTCATATAATTTCCTTTTTATAATTAAAAGAGTTTATTATCTAGTTTCTTAACAAATTGGTATAATTAAAGTTTTAGTTCAATATTATAAACCACTTCATCTTTATCAAATTTTTTAGTTACGAATTCACCGACTTTTTCAAACCCTAAATCATAAAAAACCCTTACCGCATTTTGGCGATTTTCAGGAACAGTATCTGTAAGGCTTTTTACACCCAATTCTTTTGCTTTTTCAATTAACTTTTCCATTGACTGACGCATATAGCCCTTCCCTCGATATTCGTCTCTTATTACGATTCCCATTGTTGCTTTTTTAGTTTCCGAGTTTTTGTTGAAATTTACATAACCAACAAACTTTCCAGTTTCGACGTCTAAAATATAAGCATAAAAGAAATTAGGGTTATTTAATTTTTCCTCCGCCCAATTATTCCACTCGCTTTTAGGAAAATCTATGCATCCAGTATCTTTATGATATCCTTTATACTCAACATTGTAACCAGCATTATACGACATCGTTTTTGCATCTGCCATACAATCACTTCTAAACCACAATTCATCAACTGTTGGCTTATGTAATTCGACTTTTTTCTCACACAATAAGGTTAAGTCATGATAAACAACTTCTTTGTTTAGTTTTTTTGCATACTCAATTTCAAGTCTGGTAGAATTCCCAATATATCCATTGATGTTTACAACATAAACTGCATCTGAAAGTTCTATTCTTTTTAAATGCTCCTTTTTTAGCAAATTCAAATCTTCACTTGTTAAATTTGCAAAATCCAAATCATAAACACATTGTAAAACACACCAGCCTTTATCTATCGCCAAAATCCCAGCAATACTTTGCATTTCTTTTGCGAATCTCATACTTCCACAAATAGTTACTACTTTCATAATATATTCCCTCTAATGAGAGTATAGCATATTATTAATGATTTTGCATAAATAAAAATCACATCTCAACCTCTTTTTTCCTTCTGCGTGGACGTCCTTGCAATTTTTCAAGTTCACGAATTTGGCGTTCTATTTCTTCATCAGATAAGGAACTATCAACTTTTTAAGAATCACAAAGCAATCTTACAGACGAAATTAATAATCAGGATTTTGATGCCAAGGATTATCTTGTGCGAGTTGTTTTTTACAATTATTAAAAGTGTGCATATATGTAAGAAATCAGAGACATATTTCAATTCCCATTGTAAATTTTAATAATATTATTAACCTTTTCCTATTACCATTTTTTTTATTAACACAAACAAAAGATTGAAAAATAATTTTGTATAAAACATTAATAGTTTCGTACAAAAAGCCCGATTAATATATTATTTACAGCCTTATATCAGCATATTTATGTAATGGATAATTTGAAATAATTTTGTACAAAATTATTCTAAAAGTTTTGATTTTGTATAATCTTATGGTATTATAAGATATACTAAGATTTTTTTAACACCTGTTTTCCTGCGTCATCGCTTTAAATACGTAATACGATTTTAAGAAAGGGGAGATATATTTAAACCCTTTAGGGGTAAATCTAAGATAAGAAACATGAATAAGCATATGGCAATAATATTGACACAACAAGAATTTGATAAGAAAACTCCGCTTAGACAGTTGTTGTATGATTATAATTTTACAGTATACTATACGGAAAGTATCGGTCAATTTATAAATATTTTCACTAAGGTTAAAGAGGGCTTTGTCTTTGTGGATGCCCAATACTATCGTTTTGCATTGCTTTTAAAAGATGCTGTGGAAAAAGTAGATGCTTTTAAGAAATACACAATCATATTCTTGGGAGATAATGACAATTGCAGAGAATCGTTAGAAAATAAAATAAATATTTTTAGTTGTCGTAAGAATGAGATTGTTAAACTAACGAAGAAACTTTTGCTTGAATATTCTAATAAAAAAAGACAAGAAAATATGTCTAATAATTGTGTCATGCCGGAAGATAATATAAAATCATTTCTTCAGGAGTTTGGCTTGTCGCCTAGATACAAAGGTTTTAAATATATGGTAACGGCTATTAGGATTGGTGTTACCCATCAAATAACAAATCTAAGAAAAGAAATTTATGAAAGAATGGTAAAAACCTATAATGTTACACCTGTAAATATTGAAAGAAATATAAGAGTTTTATTCACTGTGGTAAACCAAGAGAATTTGTGCAATTTGTTAAAGACTTTTATAGGTTTTAAACCCAAAAGGCTGACAACAAAGAATTTTATTTTAATTATGATTGAAATTTATAAGCAAAGGTTTGAAAACTCAGTGCAACCCTTTGCAAGAACTTTGCTAAATGAGATGAGAAAATTGGAGTTTGGTAAATTTATAGAATAACATAACACTCAAACCTTGCGGTGGTGGCTCAACAATGGGCTATAGTTTTAGTTATATATAGAATAACATAACACTCAAACAAATGTAGTCGGCTTCATTTATTTTCTCAAGTTTTAGTTATGTATAGAATAACATAACACTCAAACATTTTCTTCTAACATTTTTCTTATTTGTTGGTTTTAGTTATATATAGAATAACATAACGCTCAAACATAGCAATCCTTATAACGATAAGTTTTGTCGTTTTAGTTATATATAGAATAACACAACACTCAAACTAAAAAAGGAAGTGAAATTGATGAATATTTGTTTTAGTTATATATAGAATAACATAACACTCAAACTGATGAATGATAGCGATTTCTTTAAAATAAGTTTTAGTTATATATAGAATAACATAACACTCAAACAATCGAAGGAGAGCAAAAATTGAAATACAAGTTTTAGTTATATATAGAATAACATAACACTCAAACGTATCGTAATTCCATATCCAGACCCATCTTGTTTTAGTTATATATAGAATAACATAACACTCAAACGCAAACCCATAATATTCAAATCTTCTATTGGTTTTAGTTATATATAGAATAACATAACACTCAAACAAAAACGGGCGTTTATAAAATTATAGCGTTGTTTTAGTTATATATAGAATAACATAACACTCAAACAACTTCTTTATAACATGAGTCATGATAAAGGTTTTAGTTATATATAGAATAACATAACACTCAAACTTTTACCTGCAGACAACACCGGAGCAATTGGTTTTAGTTATATATAGAATAACATAACACTCAAACATATATTACGCTAATCCCTCTATATTAATAGTTTTAGTTATATATAGAATAACATAACACTCAAACCTTGTGGTGTTATGTCTGTACCATTTCTTAGTTTTAGTTATATATAGAATAACATAACACTCAAACCAACTAGACTATGAAGATATTATAAATATTGTTTTAGTTATATATAGAATAACATAACACTCAAACACCCAACAGAAACAGTTGTAAAATTGATGGGTTTTAGTTATATATAGAATAACATAACACTCAAACCTTGTAATGTTATGTCTGTACCATTTCTTAGTTTTAGTTATATATAGAATAACATAACACTCAAACACTATCTGCTATTGGAATTTACGAGAAAAAGTTTTAGTTATATATAGAATAACATAACACTCAAACCATTATACCACAGAGCCACAAGTGTTTCCAGTTTTAGTTATATATAGAATAACATAACACTCAAACATAATTATGACAACATTCAACTCTCATTTAGTTTTAGTTATATATAGAATAACATAACACTCAAACCTCAAATGTTAGAGTATTAACCTGAACCAATTTATTCTATATACAATTTTATTTTAAAACATTTTTTCTTTTTTGGCAATAAAATTAGTCTTATAATTTTACAAATTTACGTTTTTACAATTCTTAACGAACCATCTATCAACTTATGAAACCAAATTCAAATGTGCCATTAAACACTTAAATTATATTTCACACAATTCTTTATCTATAATCACTTTTTTATCCACCGGCAACCCTTTATCTGCGTTACAAATTAACAGAACTTTTATTTCGTTATACACACATTGTTTTAAAAGCAACTTAATTTTTTCTGCAGACAAATACGCCGAGAGATTAAGCAAAACTAATAATTTTATGCCCTTCAACTTTCCTAAAAGATTAACGTAATCAATTAACCTTTCAAAAAGCGATGCACTTTCACGAACTTCTATATCCATGAATTTGACAACTTCTGGGAATTGGATTTCTTTATTCATATCGATTGGGATATCCACATTGTCGCCAATTTTGTTCATAACTTTTTGCAATGTTTTATTTAAATTATCCAACTCCATAGCAAAATCCACATTTTCACAAAGTTGCAAGATTTTTTTCTGCACAAGCAAATTAATTTTTTTACTGTTACAAGAAAACGAATAAAAATCTGAAACGATTTCGGCATATTTATTTAAATCGAAATCCTTATCTTTTTCATATAAAAAACATATTTGCTCTTCTCCATTTACTTGCTTAATTAAGCCATTTGTAATGGTGAAAAACATCTCAGGATTTTCTAAGATCAATTCACAAACATTATTTTCGGCGTAATTGAACTCCTGCTCTATATTTTGAAACTTCAATTTCATAAAAACACCAACCTATCCATATTATCTATAACTTTTCCCTGTGAATTTCCCACCAAATACTCAATAGATGCAAACTGTTTTTCTGTTATTTCCAGTACTTGCACTAATCCCTTTGGTGGAATATGTTTTTTTAATTGAGCACGTAGAACCTTAGTTGAATTATTATTTAAAACCAACTTACTATAAACACTTTCTTGCATCATAATAAAGCCATTTTTTATTAGATACTTTCTAAAAACTCTATACTCTTTCATATCTTTGCCTGTAATTGTTGGCAAATCAAAAAACACCATCAAACGCATAAATCTAACCTTCATAAAAACACACTTTATTTAAATTTTTACTTTCAATAGCATCAAGAACACAAGTGCAGTAAATTGAAATGGCATCTTCAAACGCATATTTTTTACCTTTGATTTGTAAGTTTTTATTAAAAATTTCTAAGATTGACATCTTATAATTTTTAAACTGATCGCTAGTAAAATCAATGACCATTTTATCAATTAACGTTCGAAAAGGTTCCATTAAATCACAAGACAAATTAAATGCATTAAAATCATTTTTATGCCAAATTCCCAGTTGAGTTAAATAACCTCTAGATGTAATTTCTCGATTAAAACATGACAGCAAAATACTATAACCATAATTCAATGCGGAATTGATTTCATGCTCTTCACGTCTTTCAAAATCTTTTCCAAACACCGCATTAAAGTAAACTTTTGCAGAATGTCCTTCTCTATTTGTTGAATCACCATCTTCCACATTTTTTGCATACTCTTTTAGCATGTTCGCCTGCTCAATTTTATGCAACTCTTCCAAAACCCTTGCTTGATTTAATATTTTTTCTTTTACAATTTCTCGCCAGATTTTTGATAAAAACCTCTTATCCCAATTAATCTGCAAAGAAATTCTTTTAGATGAAATATAATTATTTCTATAAGGAATCAATTCACTTTCAGGATTATGTTTTTCATCACAAAAAATTACTTTTACGTTGTTTTTAACAAGTTCGCTTAATAGACAGGCGGTCAAAGAGACCGCCGTTGATTCTACTATTAAACAAGATATTTCTTTTATGAATATTTTCTTTTCGTCTTCGGCTCTTCTTACTAAATAATTCCCCGAAAGATCAAGTTTGCACCTATTTTTTATTACAACAGTTCTGAAACTCACCTAACATTCTCCAAATCTTCTTCATAAATTATATATCCTAGCGCATTGCGTTTTACTAGTTTATATCCTTTACCTGTTATATTTTTATTTGTAGTAGTAACGCCCGCATTTTTCTTTCCGCCAAGAGTTGTTAAATCGCAAACCACTTTCGCACATCTAGCAAATTCGGAAATTAAACCAGATAAAAACAAACTCTGTTCCACTATATCTAAACTTATAAATTTTTCCCTTTCATTAGCCAAGAAAACAGCAACATTTTTCAATGTGGATAACTCAAATATTTTTCCGCCAAGATAATTCGTTATATTATCATACAACTTAACATTTTCTTCTCGTGTTAGAGCCAATTCTTTGCAATTCTCATCCTTTGCCGGACTAACAACTATCTTATCTTCTTCTGTTTTAAGTTCTGCTTTCGCTTTATTCAATGCAGTAAATTTAGTTAAAATCTTAACATAATTTTGAGTTTGGAAATCCACATGCCATTCGTTCATATTGCATAACGTTAGGCTTGAACCACTAACTCCCGAAATTAAGAATCTTCCTTTTCCCATCTTAATTTCTGAATACAATGGCAATTTATCTTTTAAAACAACTGCATTTTTCAAACCCAATTCATCTTTTAAATAATCTTCTAAAGTTAGAAGTTTTGACTTGATTCTAGCATACGCATAAGTGGTCATTCTTTCAATAGACACAGTTTCTTTACCCACTTTGCCTGATTTAATGATCATAAAGTATGCAGTAGTTTGGTCACCATAACCACCATAACGTTCGGTATTTGTAAGTAGTCCCTTGCCTTTCAAATTAACCTTTGCTTCAGTTTTTGGATTGTTATTTTTGCTTTTGTAAATAGTTTCCTTATAGAACGCACCATTTTCACTCATTTCTGTTTTTTTGCTGACCAAAATATCGTTTTGTTCGCAAACATTTGCAATTCTACAAATATCTTTATATCCATGCCAAATGCATTCCTTTGTGTTGTAATCATAAACAAATTTATTAAATATTTTTAATGGATTCTCAGTCTCTTTTTTCTCGTTCTTTTCATCAACGCTTTCTCTTATCGGCTGAATATTTGCGCCTTCTTCGGCCTTCTTTTTAAAGTAATTTACTGGATTATCCGTAAACTTTGCACGTGTTACATTTCCAACCACAACATTCAAATAAGCATCAATTGCATGATGGAAATCGTTTACATCTCTACATTTAGGAATGCCATGCCAATGCCTAAACTCACTAACCACTTCGGCTTTAGAGAATACAATGTCTCTTTCATTTTGTACAAATCCACGCAAGACATCTATAAGTCCCTTAACCATCTGACTAGTTTCCACCAATTGTCTATTGATAAACCCTGCCCTATCTTCAGGAGTTAACTCATTTCTTCGCATAAGTTTATCGTATTTTACTAGCGAAATCATGCCTTGGGTAAGCCAAGATTTCCATAGTGATGCACAACGATTCACCCATTCATATGGAATTGGATATGTATCACTTTTCGCCTTATTATATTCTTGTTTAACAAGTACTTTATTATTGATCGAATCATCTTTTATAAAGCATCTTGGAATTATATGATCGATATCGCAACTTTTTAAATCTTCAATTGTTAAAGGGTCTCCCGAATAGGCACATTTCCCATTTTGCAAGTAATATAAATATAGTTTTTCTTCTCTTAGGTCGCTTTCAGATTTAGAATTTAATCCGTTAACCAAGTCATTGTAATCTTTAACCAACTTTTGGATTTCCGACTTTTTATCTTTATATATGTCTTGAAGTTTTTTAAGCCTACTAAGTTTTCTTCCCTGTTCCCCCTTTACTTCATCACTTCTGGTGGTTTCAACAAAAATTTTTGCAGGATACTCACCCAAATGTTTTTTTAGTTCGTTGATAATCAAAATACTTTGCCAAATTCCACGTTTTACACTAGGCGAACAATAACAATTTCCCACTGCTTCATAACCAATCTCTTCGCCAAGTTTCTTTTCTTCTTCTAAAACCACTTCTTTAATAGAAAACCTATCACTATGCAAAACTTGTTGCATATTTTGATTCGTATTCCATAGTGCATCATTTAAACCCTTAAAAACTTCTCCCGTTGTTTTATCTATGAAGCAAATATCGTTTAAGAATTTCTTGGACAAACTGCCAAAGCCTGCAAAGTTTAATGCTTTTATTTTTTTTAATTCTTCGCCTGTCAAACTTGGAAACTTTGCCTCTAATCGTTTTACAACTCGTTCTTTATCTTGCAAAACTGAATGGAGTTTGATTATCTCTTCGCAAAGATTTAAATCCTTTACTTTATCTCCCAATATATTCTTTAATGTTATATATGGCGACATATTAGATTTGAAATCTTTATCAATCCCTCCTATTTCAATTAGTTTTGGATCAGCATCAAAGCCATCAATTTTAGCCAACAAGTTTTTTATATCATTTACAGTAACTTTAGATTTATTTAAAAACAATTCATTATATATCTTTTGCTTTAACTCAACATCTTTTTCGCTATCTGTAAAACTAACACCGTTTATTGAAATTCTATTTAATTCATTTAAAACTTTAAATTTACTAAATATAATGGAATTTTTAGGCAACACATCTTCAGATTTTAAATAAGTACATTTATTAGTCATTCGTAAGATGAAATCACTTTCCGCCTGATCATAATCTATTATTTTTTCTAAATTCCATGGCGCATACTGTAATGAGCCATTTTTAACTTTTGCCCATGCGTTTTGACTATTATTTTTATTTGTAACTGGTCCAATATAATAAGGAACTCTAAATTCCATAATGCGAATAATCTTTTCCCTATTTGTAAGGCCTGTTTCATCTTTTTCATCTAAGAAAGGGAATTTACCTGCATTCGTTTCCAAAATCTTTTTCAATTCTTTTTTAAGTAAACTATTTGGAATGCTAGAGTTTGTTTTATTTCTTAACTTTAATAAAAAAGTTCCATCAGCAATCTTATCTAATAATGATTTCTTAGCATTTTCAAAATCTTCATCAGTTATCTCGGGCTCACTTTCTATTATGCTTTTTAAATATTTATGTAAAGATTCTAAATCCTTTTTATATTCATGATAAACCATCTCGGTTTTGCCTTTTTCGTTCTTTATCTCTAACCCTAATTGCAGATTTTTTCCGCCAATCACAAGCCTATCCGTATATAACGAATAATTTGTTCCATCATTTATAGGAGTATAAGACATTCTAAAAACTTCATTAAATCTGCTTTGGTGATACTTCCTAATAAAAGATTTTAATTCTGCCAATTCTTCCTTATACTTTTCATATTGTTTTAACTTTGCCTCACAAACATAATTGTTATCTCCAAGCAAATTCTTTAGAACCACTAAATCATAAACATTTTTTATTTTTTCAAGCATCAATATTTGGTCATCTGAAAGACTGGTTAATTTTGTTAAACATGCTTCAAATTTTTCAATATCACTAAGGTCCACACTTGCATTACTTTTCTCTTCCTCAAGCCCAAATAATTTATTTACGTCTATCTTTCCGCTTATAAAAGACTCAACAATAATTTTATCTTTATTATCGCTATCTTTTTGAGCAGGCTTACATTCTAGCAAATTGACCAATGCAAGTTTTTGGTCTTTTTTATATCTATTTTCTTTCAATACTTTTAAAACATTCCCATCTGAAACGTCTGTTTTAAATGTAACCTCCAAATTTTCCATTTGCTCAGTTATTTTTTTAATCGCTTTCAAAAGATTTTCAAAAGTTGTATTTTCGCCTTCACCACCACTCTCATAAAAATGTCCACGGTTCTTGATAAGGTTATATACTGCTAAATATAAAAATCTAACATCTTTGGCGGGAGTGGTGAGCAACTCGTTTCTAAGTTTATAAATCGTTGGATACTCTTTAAAATAATTTGCATCTGTATATTTATTTCCTTCTGCATCAAATCTAAAAACGCTATCTTTTTTCCCTTCAAGCCTAGCATCTTTATCATCAGAATAATACATGCTATATTTTAAGCGAATAAAGAAATCTTTATCTACTTTTTCCACTTCTCTAGCAAAAACTTCTTGCAACCATGCCTGCATTAATTTTTTTCTTGCCCTCCCCCTTCTAGCACTTCGTTTGGCACGCCTTTCAACTGCAGTTTCAGCACTCTCAAACAGTCTAACACCCCACAGATGTCTTTTCTTCAATCGCATAATATTAAACTTTTGATCGGTGACAGCCCAACCAACACTGTTTGTTCCAATATCTAATCCTAAATAATACTCCATAATTTTGTTGACACTCCTTTTGCTTTTGTGATATACTCCAAATATAGAATAACATAACGAGTTCAAATAAATGTATTCTAAATTTGTTCGTGTTTATCTTAAACACGGGAAGCGAGCAAGAAATTGTTCGCTTTTTTATTTCCATTTTCTACCAATATTTTAACATAATTATTAAAAAACTAAAAAAAGAATACAAAACAATATAACTTCTCATTTTGATGGTGCAAAATAAGGTTATATTAAATGTATTCTTTTCTTTTTATTTAACTTCTTCAGGTTTTTCTTCTGCTTTCGCTTTCTCTTTTAGCAACTTTTTATCTTTATTTGGATCATAATCCTTAATCATTCTCCAAGTCCAAAGCCAAGGAGTTTGATGAGTATGACCTTTTGCAGAACAGATAATCATAACAATTTTAGTGATTGTGGTTAGAGCAATCATTCCAAGTCCAAGGAAAAAACTTGCCATAAGCAAAGATTTTGCTACGATACTAGCACCTTTTGCAAGTTTGCCAATAAGCATTAAAATAATACCAGCCAAATCAATAATATTACAATCCAAGCCTTCATTCGAGTGCAACCTTAGATAATTGCTTTTCTTATTAATAAGCAAAGGAATGAAGAACAAAATATATGCAGTCCAAGCCCACTTCCTATTCTTCTTAATATCTTCAGTTAATTCCTTTTTTTCAGGCTTTTTCAAATTTAAGAACTGCGCCACTTTTCCTCTTGGGTCAGCATTTTCTTCCGTTTTATTAACTTCGGCTGTGTCCACTTCTATTGGCTTATCCAAATTCAAACTAGAACTTTCTTTTTGTTTTTTGCTTTTTGCCTCAACCTTTTTCTCTGTTTTTACTTCAGTTTGTGCTTTTTCAACTTCCACTTCCGCAACAGCCACTTTACTTTCTTTTTCCAATCACGTTCTCCTTAAACAATTAATTTTTGCAAGGTAATAAAGTAATTATTTCTTTTTCTTTTCTGCCTTTTCTTTCTTATGCTCGTCACAACCGCAAGTTTCGTGGTCATGCTCATGATGGTCATGGCAACCGCAAGAACATTCGTGGTCATGATACTCCACATCTTCAAACTCATTTTCTTCAGCATTGAAATTAGGATCTTGAGCGTACTCTTTATAATCCTTTTTCAAAGTTTTCTTCAAAACTTTAAAGTATTCTTTTTGTGCTTTTTCTAGTTGGGTTACAATAAAAGGATTATGTGTACCCAAGAAACTTGTGGCGATTTTGCCATCGTTTGTAAGCATGATATTTATAACTGTGCAACAATTTTCATCTAGTAGCACACCTTTTTCTTTTGTTGAGATAACAACATTTATATCGTTTGGAACTTCAAATTTAATATTCTCCATAATATCTCCTTCTATAGATTTAGTATAACATACAAATAAAGTTTTTGAAAAATGTTTTAATGCAATTTTAGATTAAACATTAAATCTAAATAGCACAACGTCACCATCTTTCATCACGTAGTCCTTACCTTCCATTCGAACAAGCCCACGTTCTTTCGCCACAGTCATAGAACCACACTCCACAAGGTCTTCATAAGAAACAACTTCTGCTTTAATAAACCCACGTTCAAAATCTGTGTGAATCTTACCTGCGGCTTGAGGTGCTTTTGTTCCATTAGTAATAGTCCAAGCCCTAACTTCCTGAACACCTGCAGTTAGATAACTAATAAGCCCCAAAAGTTTGTAACCAGCCACGATAAGTTTGTCTAGCCCAAAACTTTCAATCCCCAATTCTTCTTTAAACATTTCAAGTTCGTCAGGTTCTAGAGTTGCCAACTCTTCTTCCATTTTGGCACAAAGAACCACCACTTCAGCGCCTTCTTTCTTTGCCAAGTTTTTCACAGCATCCACATTTTCAGCCAAGCCTTGATGATTTGTGAAATTATCTTCAGAAATATTTGCACAATAAATAACTGGCTTACTTGTAATTAAGAAGAAAGATTTAATAAGTTCTTTTTCTTCGGCGTTTGCAGGATAACTTCTTGCAGGCTTTTCGTTTTCCAAAACTTCTTTAAGTTTTCTCAACAAATCCACTTCTTCAATTAGTTTTTTATCGCCATTCCTATAAGCCTTTTCGCTTTTTTCTAAACGTTTAGTTACAGTTTCCAAGTCCGCCAAAATTAACTCTAAATTAATATCTTCAATATCTTGAATGGGATTTACAGCACCACCAACGTGAATAATGTTTCCATTTTCAAAACAACGAACCACGTGAATGATTGCGTCCACTTCTCTAATATGGCTTAAGAATTTATTGCCAAGACCTTCGCCTTTGCTTGCTCCTTTAACCAAACCCGCAATATCCACCACTTCTAAAATTGCTGGAGTTATCTTATTAGTTTTATACATTTCACCCAAAACATTTAATCTTTCATCTGGCACATTCACTATTGCCACATTGGGCTCGATTGTACAAAATGGATAATTCTCGCTTGGTATTTTCTTTTTTGTAATTGCATTAAATAAAGTACTTTTCCCAACATTAGGAAGTCCTACTATTCCAACTTTCATTTGCTATTCCCTCGATTGTATATTTTTTATGCATTAAGTATAACACATAGATAAAGTTTTTTCAATTCTTTTGAATTAATACTAAAACAATTAAATAAAATAATAGTATGAAAACTTTAATAATGATTATTTTAAGCATCGTCCAAGGAGCAACTGAATTTTTGCCTATAAGTTCAAGCGGACACTTAGTGCTATTCTATCAAATATTTAATATTCAAGAAAACACAATTTTTTTAAGCGTTATTCTTCACTTGGCAACGCTTCTATCTATTGTGGTTTATTATAGAAAAGAACTTCTTGCCTTACTAAAACACCCTTTTTGCAAAACGACATATATGCTAATAGTTTCCACTCTTTGCTCTTTAGTTATTGTAATATTTTTGCTTCCCGTGGTGGAAAAATCGTTTGCAGGAAATAGTTTAATCACATGCTTTTTAATAACTGCCATATTGCTAGTAATCGGCGAGAACTTAAAGTTATTGTCAAAAAACGCCACTTATGATTACAAAAACTCTTTGACCGCTGTCAATTTAGGATATAAGCAAGCGATCGGCATGGGTATTATGCAAGGTCTTGCATGTTTTCCCGGAATCAGCCGAAGCGGAAGCACAATGGCCACAGGTTTATTTCTAGGTGGAGAAAAAACAAGCGTTGCAAACTACTCATTTTTAATGAGCCTTCCAATCGTATTTGCATCGCTTGTTTATGAATTATATAAATTTATTAAAGAGCCTAGCCCAATGTACTTTAATTGGTTAGAACTTAGCATTGGATTTATAACCGCATTTGTGGTTGGAATATTATCTATAAAGTTAATGCTAAAACTTGTTAAAAAACAAAAACTTACGTGGTTTGCTTTTTATTTGGTTTTGTTATCTTTATTTTTAGTTTTAAACAAAGGATTTTTCCATTTATTTTAAACAGCATATCCATTCCACCGTCATCTTTTACTAAAGATTCTTTGCTCTCACTTGTGTCTTTTTATGAATTCATGTTAAGCAAATCAAAACAACCCAACCTTTTAGGCTTAACTAAAAAAACAAAAAAGAAAGGGCTAATCCCTTTCTTTATTTAATGTAATCAATAACTAAATATCTATTTGGTTCTTCACCTTCACTATGAGTGGAAATATTTTCAATTCCGGCAAGGCTTGTATGAATGATTCTTCTTTCAAAACTACTCATTGGTTCAAACTTTAGGCTCTTTTTAACTTGCACGACTTTAGTTGCCATTCTCTTTGCCAAGTTTTCCAATGCCGAAATTCTTTTTTCTCTATAGTTTTCAATATCAACGAAAACCTTTTTCTTATAATGCTCGAACTCATTTTTTACAATTGAATTAACTAATGTTTGAGTGGCTTCCAAAGTGTCGCCATGATGACCAATCAAAACGCCCAACTGCTCGCCATCAACCTTAATATACATTGTGTCATTCAGAATCTTATAACTAATCTTGCCTTCAACATTTAAGATCTTAATCAAACCTTCAAAAAATTCTTTCAATCTATTATAAATCTTTTCTTCAGTTTCGTTAAGTTCAAATCGTTCTTCGCAATCGCTCATATCTGCTTTTGCATGCTTTATTTGTTCGATTGCATTCTTTTCGCTCTTTGCATTTTTCAATGCTTCCGCCTTTTCTTCTTCTGTTTCATATAAAACAATCTCAATCTTTGCTTTCTTTAGCATTGTTTCTTTTTCAAGAACATTGATTTTCACCTGTTCCCTAGTTGCTTCCAACATCTGCAAACCTTTCTCGATTGCTAAATCAACAGTTTTCGCACTAACTTCAATAGTTCTCATATTTAACCCCTACGTCTATTTCTGCTATAAGAAACAGTCTTTTTATCTTCTTCTTTTAATTGTTGTTTATAATCAATAGAATCAACTATTGTATTAATAATAGGACTCGTTACAAAACTAACCACTGCGCCTGCAACGATATATAAGCCGAACGCTGCGTTATAAAGCAATGTAAACACACCCATCATGATAGGCATAATAAATTGCATTCCTTTTCCAGCCTCTGGACCAGCAACAATTTGTTGACCTCTTTTCTTGGCTTTAAGTTTTGTAATTAAAGATGTAACTTTCATTGAACCATAAGTTAAAACAATTGAAAGAATTGGCAAAATAAGCATTCCGTTCCATTTACTATACTGACCATCAGTATCATGCTCAAAAGATTTTGTTACAACCTTTTCATATTCGGCTTTTTCAATTTCAATTTGCTCATCAGTTAAAGGTTCGCTCAATACTCTTTTAGTTGAAGAATAATAGTCCTTCCAAGATAGCACACTGCTCGCCCATGAATCCGGACGCCAAATACTCTTAATCCATAAGAAACCATTCTTTATATCTGCATAAGTTTCCACAACTGCTTTTTCGGCTTCTTTCGTGGCATTTTCATGCGCTTCAGGATTGCCTTCTGCTGTTTCGTTGCTCATATTTAAAGTGTAGGTTTGCTCATAAACATTTCTCATAGCATCATATTCTTGACTCATTTTATATGCTGCAATATTGTTCATTGCACCCAATAGCGTAATGAATATTACAATTGTTAGCACCATATAAACTAGCATTCCAACGCAAGTTCCCACCACGCTATAATTCTCTCTTTTATATAGTTCCATGGTTTTTTGGTTTTGCATTTGAGGGTTTGATGCATATTGTTTTTTAATTTTTTCAAGTGCTGGTTGAAGCACTGCTTGCTTTCTTGTATTCTTTTTTGTAATAAGCCTATTAACAAAATCGAATGGCACAAGCACAAGTTTAACCAAAATGGTTACGATAATAATCGCTAAGATATAATTTCCAACACTACTTTCCATGCCAAAAATTATCTTAGCCCAAAGCCCTGTAGGCTTTACGATCTCCGCTAGAAAATCCATTTTTTATCTCCTTTTAAATTCAAGGGTAAATAGTCTTCTCCACCTTTATGCTTTGGATTGCACCTTAATAATCTTTTAACGCCCAAGGATATTCCTTTTATTACTCCATATTCCTTAATCGCCAAAAACATATATTTTGAACAAGTGGGATAATAAATACAAGTTTTTGGGAAAAACGGTGAAATACAAAATTTATATAATCCAATTAGAAGATCTGCTATTGCTCTAATCGGAAACGTTATAACTTTCCAAACCGCTCTCATCTTAATTTTCTTTAATCTTTCCCGACTTTTTCAAAACAAACAATATGTTTTCTTTAATATTATCAAAGGTTAGTTCTTGCAATCCAATTTTTGCCATAAACACATAAGCATAATTATCATCAATATTTTCAATTAACTGGTTTAGAATTGCTCGCATTTGACGTTTCAACTTATTTCTAACATAAGCCTTGCCAATTTTCTTACTAACAGAAAAGCCAATTTTCTTCACTCTTTTAGGAGTGTGGCTAACAAACAAAGTTAGATACTTGCTTGAAAAACTTTCGCCTTTTCTATATATGTAATTAAATTCCTTACGCTTTTTTAGCCTGTACTCAGTTTTTAACAATTCAATCTCCAAAAATTAAAAATAAGTGCTTTTATTGCAAAGCACTATTTTATTTTTCTATCACCTTTTATGCTGATAATTTCTTTCTGCCTCTGTTTCTACGTCTTTTAATAACATTTCTTCCACCAGTTGTTTTCATTCTTTGACGGAAACCATGGACCTTACTTCTTTGTTTCTTCTTAGGTTGATATGTTCTTTTCATAATCGTACTCTGTCCTTTTAACAAAATTCGCTGTAATCTTAAATTTCTTCATTTCATAATTTAAGATAATAATTACTGCAATAGTTATTATATATTATAAACACCTTCGTTGTCAATAATAAAATCAAAAATTATAAAATTTTTAAAAACGTTTGTGAAATTTCGCTTTTTATTTTAAATTTTTACAAGTTAACTGGGTTTTTAATGAGCCATTTCTAATCTTTCTTCAAAACTAAAACCGCTTTTCACTAAAACAATCTGCATTGTCCATCTTTATCTATTATAATAGGATTTCCATTTTCATCTTTTAGCGTTTCTTTTGAACTGCCCGTGCTACCCTCTTTTAAATCAGGAACCAATTCTAACTTATCGCCATCTGAGCCATCGCCAATCTTTGTTTTTGTACTAAAAATATCTAATTGACCTTTGCATTCTTTCGATGATTTCATGCCGGCATTTGAGTTGGTTGCAAATCTATATGGAACTAAATTCTCATGCGGTTGTTTAATAATTCCCTGTCTTTCTTCCAAGCCCTTAATATAATCTTCAACCATCGCAGAGTTTATAACACCCTCAAATCTGCTTGATAAATACGTCTTCATATCGTTTGATATACCATACAACGTAGTTTCACCATCCACATTATACACAGTATTTTTGCTTTTTCTCTCTAGCGTACTTGCCATAGCAAACTTCGCTTCTTTCTCGTCCATTCTTTGAAGAACATCGCTAACCGTTCCTTTCAAAAATGATGACACATCGCTTGAGTTTGCATTTCTACAGAAAAACAAACGCTCGTTCTCTAAATTCGTTTCAATATTTTTAATATCTTCTTCCGAAACACTAGGATTAACCGTCCTTATTCTTGAAACCAAGTACTCTTGTAACTCTAAGCCATTTCTTGCATAAGGTTCAAACAAAGTTTTGCAACGGGGATTTCTAGCACACAACCTTTCTTCGTAAATCTTTTTAACTTTTGAACCCGGCAAAACTGGTTTGTTTTCCAAAATTATATCTTTGCTTGGAGTGAAATAGAAGTTTATATCTTTATTTAAAACATACTTCGCTTTTTCAATTTTTAAGAAACTATCCAATTCTTCAGGAGTACGGAAGTGAATATTTTGATTAGAACTTATTGTTTTTTGAATCTGCTTGTAATAATTATATAGATGATAACTTGTTTCAAGAGAAAGCAGACTTGGGATTGTAACATTTTTCATGCCTTCTTCTTTCAAAAACTGCTTTCTTGTTACAGCATTAGAGTACTTGTCTCCCAAAAAAGTTTCATAAACTCTATTTGTGAAGTACATTGCTCTTACTCTATCCACAGGCAACGAGTTTGCTAAAAAACCAATGTTTGGGTCTTTATAACCAGCATCAACAATCTTAAAATTGTATCTAAGCCTATTACCCTGAAAACAAAGCGAACTAATAGTTGGCCTAGTATTGCCAACAATCATTGAACCAACATATTCTCTAAGTTCATTTCTCTTTTTAACATATTCCGAATATTTTTTTGGATCATCTATAAGATAAGAAGCCAATTCTCCACCACTAACATATTTCATAAATATATCCTCACCTTTATAATTTTATTATATCAGCAAATTAACTTTAAATCAATATTTATTTGAAATTTCTTTTTTGCTCATATTTTTATTTAAAGTACTATGCAAACATATTTTTAAATAAATAATAATCTTATCTTATTCTAGAATTAATTCCAATACTATGCAAACGCTAAAATTTATAAATTTACAACTTTTTTAAATTATATATTTACACACATTGTCCACACTTTTTGTCAGAAACATATATAATTCAAGACGCAAACTTTAACATTATGAACATTTTCTTTAAAAATGTGGATAACTTTCGATTGTCCCCCAACAAAAAAAATTAGGTCATTTCTAACCTAATTTGTAACTTTGTTTTTAAATTTAGTTATGCACAAAACATACAAAACTGTGTTTTGATTTATAACTTCAAAACCATATGTTTTGTATAGTCACAAGACCACATAAACTCTCTTTAAATAAAATTATAGTTTATTTACTAAATCATAAAGCCTATCTAAATCTTCTTTAGAAACGTATTCAATCATAATTTTGCCTTTACGCTCAGTTCCTTTGATATCAACTTTAGTTTGGAATTTTCTTTCCATAAGCGAAATAAATTCTTGCATCTCTATAGTCTTCTCAAACGGATTGAAAGATTTGGTTTTTGCTGGTTTTTGCGCTTCTTTAACCGCTTTTTCCAAATCACGAACTGTCACTCTTTTAGTAACAGCCAATTTTGCAAGTTTTAATTGAACTTCTGGATCTTGAACCACAACCAAACTTCTTGCATGGCCTGCACTCAACTTCCCAGATTCCACCATATCAACAACTTCTGGAGATAATTGCAATAATCTTAGCGTGTTTGCAATGCTTGGTCTAGATTTTCCCAACTTATCTGCTAAAACTTCTTGCGTCCAGCCATAATCATCTAATAATTGTTTTAGGGCTTTTGCACATTCAATAGGATTTAAATCTTCCCTTTGAATATTTTCAAGCAATGCAATTTCTTTAATTTCATTTGCACTGTAATCTCTAACCACAGCCGGAATAGTTTTCAAGCCTGCAATTTTACACGCTCTAAATCTTCGCTCTCCAGCAACGATCATATATCTTTCACCTTTCTTAACCACAATAATAGGTTGAATAACACCATATTGTTTTATGCTTTGCGCCAATTCATTTAACGCCACAGCATCAAAATTTTTTCGTGGTTGTTTAGGGTTGTTGTCAATAAGTGACATGTTTATGTCAATAACTCCAGTATTTCCAACCGATTCACGCTCTTTTTGATCAACCGCCACAGACTCATCTTCTCTTTCTAAGATACCAAGCAATGAACCCAATCCTTTACCCAATCTCTCTCTTTCAGCCATAATTTTCTCCTTTTTAATTAATAAAATATATATTTATTTAATATTAACCGTTTTTATTAACCTGTCTACGTAAAAATTCTTCTGTAAGTTTTCTATAAGCAACTGCCCCTGTGCTTTTTGGGTCGTATGTCAAGATAGTTTCTCCATAACTTGGGGCTTCAGCAAGCCTAACATTCCTTGGAATGATAGTTTCGTATACTTTTGAGCCGAAATATTTTTTAACGTCATTAGAAACAGACACTTCAAGATTACTTCTAGCATCTTTCATTGTTAATACCACTCCTTCCACAGTTATGGCTTCATTTAGGTGTTTTTTAACTAATTTAACAGTGTACATCAATTGACTTAAGCCTTCTAACGCAAAATAATGGCACTGAATTGGTATTAAAACGCTATCACAAGCAGTTAAAGCATTAACTGTTAAAAGTCCTAAAGATGGTGGACAATCTATGCAAATAAAGTCATAGTTATCTTTAACCATTCCCAAGTAGTTTTTAAGCACATTTTCACGCTTTGGCATCTGAACAAGTTCAATTTCAGCGCCCGCCAATTCCACATCACTCGGAATTAAATCCAATTTTTCAATTTTTGTATGTAAGATAGCATCTTGAATAGTACAATCTTCAACTATTATATTATAAAAGGTCTTATTTTTTTGATCTCTAGTATAACCAAAACTAGAACTGGCGTTTCCTTGAGGGTCTATATCAACAACAAGCACATTATATCCTTTATCAGCAAGGAAACTCGCCATATTAACGCATGTTGTAGTTTTTCCAACTCCACCTTTTTGATTTATATATGCAATTATTTTTCCCATTTTTCTCTCCTTGTCCTTGATTTTGCTTTCTATTACTTGGATTATAGCAAATAAATTTTAAAATCCAAAACAGATTGCTAATGTTTTTTATTAAAATATGAAATATTTACAAAATTTATAACTTATGCACCGTTTTTAACATGTTTTGTTTCACGTGAAACATATTTTTTTGCTTTATTCAATGTTTCATGTGAAACATTTTTTTCAACACATATTTGCTTTTATTATATAGTGTTTCATGTGAAACATTATTTGACGTTTGGATTTTTTATAACAAACTTTGTTTCATGTGAAACATTTTATATTAATCTGTTTTTAATGTTTTTACTTAATTGTTTCACGTGAAACAATTAGAATATAATTAATATGTTGTTTATTATATACGATGTTTCACGTGAAACACTGATGTTTATTTAAATATGCTTTTATTTAACTTTTCTGTGCTTATGCAATGTTTTATATAAATTTATATTAAACGCAAAAATCTTATAACAATGTTTGTGCTTATACAACGACGCATATATAATGATTATATATACTATATACACTATATTAATAATATAAGAAAATTACAAAACACACAGAAATTAAATATGACAATTGTTTCACGTGAAACATTGCGATTAAGAACATTATTGTTTTTAATATAAGATTTCGCAAACAAATTAATCAAAAAATATGTAATTCAGTATTAAAAAATAAAAAAATGTTTCACGTGAAACATTTTTAATGATTTATTTAAATTAATGGCGACAATCTAGGTTTATTCTGATTTCTAGGATATTTTAAAGGAGTTTTCTTAAACTTCCTAACGATTATTATATTTCTCTCCATTCCGTATAAATCAAACTTCATTATCTCTTCAATCTTTCCGCCTAATTCATTTAAAGCCCTTTTCGAAGTTTCAATCTCTTCGTTCGCACTCGCTCCCTTATAGCAAATCACCATTCCATTCTCTTTTACAAAAGGTAGGCAATATTCAAGTAAAGTAGGCAATCCCGCAACCGCTCTTGAAACAACACAATCAAAAGTTTCTCTAAAATTCTTAGCATAGTCTTCCGCTCTTGTATGAACAAATGCCACATTGCCAAGTTGTATAGTTCTTGCAACCATGCCAATAAAACTTACTTTCTTACAAACACCATCTAAGGCGGTTATATTCAAATCTCTTCTTAATATCGCCAAAGGCAAAGCAGGGAAGCCCGCACCGCTTCCAATATCTAAAACTCTTGCATTCTCTGGGATTTTATCAGCCGGCAACACACTATCTAAAAAATGCTTTACTATAACATCATCTTCTTCGGTTATAGCAGTTAGGTTATACTTCTCATTTTCTAAGATTAGCATATTATAGTACTTCTCAAACTTTTCCACATTTTCGTCAGATATGTTTATATCGTACTTTTTGAATGCATTTTTTAATTTTTTCTTAAAATCCATTTTTTAACGTTTTCCTTTTAGAATGTATATTTATAAATTTTAGTTGCACTTATTTTTAATTTTTAGCAAAATTTAAGGCATTTTATACAAAGCATTGAATAATTATTCATCAGCACGCCAATGTTTTGCCACCTTATTTTATTACTTTCTGTTTCAACGCCACCAATAAAACTGCGATATCTGCAGGGCTAACCCCGCTTATTCTAGACGCTTGTCCAAGCGTTAAAGGTTTAACACGATTTAA
This sequence comes from uncultured Clostridia bacterium, assembly GCA_934754335.1. Classification (GTDB taxonomy): domain Bacteria; phylum Bacillota; class Clostridia; order Christensenellales; family UBA1242; genus UBA11490. The sequence goes on along the minus strand of CAKVHY010000001.1, from coordinate 153,802 downwards.
TTTTTGCATCGCTTCAATTCTCAAACCTTTGATTTTTGAATAATCAAAATCACTTGGCAATTCAACATTCTCATGCTTTTTGCTTTGATTGATTTGAATTTCCTGTCTATTCAAATATCCTTCATATTTTAATTGAATTTCAATTTGTTTTAAATTTTGTAAATTATACTTTCCAAACTCTTCAGGGAAGGTATTGTATAAATCAAGAGCAGTTATATTTGCTCTCCTTAGAGCATCTTCAAAGGTTATTCCATTATGAGAATAATTTTCATTCTTCTCGTTAAACAACGCTTTCATTTTATCGTAGTCCCTAGTTCTGGTTTTAACTTTTTCTTTTATCTCTTCAATTTCTTTTAGTCTGTTTTTAAAGATTTTATAGCGTTTATTGTCAACAAGCCCAACGTTTCTGCCAATTTCAGTTAGTCTAATATCTGCATTGTCTTGTCTTAACCATAGTCTGCTTTCGGCTCTGGACGTCATCATTCTATAAGGTTCGTTTGTTCCTTTTGTAACTAAATCATCAACCAAAACACCAATATAACTATTTGTTCTATCTAAAACCAATTGTTGTTTTTCTTCACAATACAAGCCTGCATTTATTCCTGCAAGTATTCCTTGAGCACCGGCTTCTTCATAACCACTTGTGCCATTAATTTGTCCGGCAAAAAACAACCCTTTTATTTTCTTACTTTCCAAAGTTGGATAAAGATCCAAAGAATTTATGCAATCATATTCTATAGCATAAGCATCACGCATAATGTGAGCATTCTCAAGCCCGATTACACTATGCACCATCTCTTTTTGAATATATGATGGCATGCTTGTACTAAATCCTTGAACATAAATCTCTTCAGTGCTTAGGGCTTCAGGTTCTAAGAACAATTGATGCCTATCTTTATCAGCAAATCTAACCACTTTAGTTTCAATACTAGGGCAATATCTAGGGCCTTCGCTATTAATTCCACCGTTATAAACTGGTGCTAAATCAATATTATCCATAATGATTTTATGAGTTTTAGGTGTGGTGTAGGTTAGGTAGCAATCCACCACGTTCTTTGGTGCTTTTTTAGTAAGGAAGGAGAAGGTTTGAATATTATCATCTCCTTTCTGAACTTCCAAATTCGAATAATCTATGCTTTTTGCATGTACTCTCACAGGTGTTCCTGTTTTAAATCTTCTAATTTCAAATCCCAAATTCATAAGGCTTTTAGTTAGAGCAGTGGCGTTTGCAAATCCATTCGGACCAATCTCTTTTGTAAAATCTCCGATTATAATTCGGCTATTTAAATAAACACCTGTACAAACGCAAACCGCTTTAGTTTCATATTCTCCACCTTGCAAAGTTTTCACTCCACAAACTTTTCCATCTTTCACCAAAATTTCACTGGCTTCACCTTGCCTTATATATAGGTTAGGGCATTTTTCAAGCGCTTCTTTCATGTTTTTATGATATTCCACCTTATCAGTCTGAGCCCTTAAAGACTGCACTGCTGGCCCTTTTGACGCATTAAGCATTCTGCGTTGGATTGTGGATTTATCTGCGATTTGACCCATAATTCCGCCCAAAGCATCAATCTCGCAAACCAAATGTCCTTTTGCAGTTCCACCAATACTTGGATTGCACGCCAAAAAAGCAATGCTATCTAGATTTAAAGTTAGTAGCATTGTTTTAAGTCCCATATTTGCCAAAGCCCATGCAGATTCGCAACCTGCATGACCGCTTCCAATTACCACAGCATCATATTTTTCTATCTCAATATTTCTCTTATCCATTATTCTTTCGCTTTATCTTAAATTTTAAAACGTTACATTATTGCACAATTTCTAAAAAATTTCTACAAAATTTTAAAAGTTTTTAAAGTTTATTCACATTTTACACGAAAATGTTTATAAGTTCCTTACTTTCCTAGACAGAACTTCATAAAGATTTCGTCTATAATCTCTTCTGTGTTTGTTTCACCAGTGATTTCGCCTAGTTTTAGCCATATATTTTTTATATCTAAAGCAAGCAAATCTAGGCTTAGATTTTGCTCCACTTCTCTTAGGGCAAGTTCAGTTAAATTCTTTGCTTCGCGAACAATATTTATATGCCTTGTGTTAGTTAGCATAACCGCACTAGACAAAGATTTTTCGTCTATCACAAGGTTATATAAATACTCCTTTAATTCCATTATGCCTTCGCCTTTTAGGGCAGATATTTTCATAACCTTTTCAAAATGTTTATTCAAAATTTCAACATCGGCATTTTGTTTTAAATCGGATTTATTTATAATAGCCACCGCTTTCTTTTTACCTATCAACTTTAATAATATGTTATCTTCTTCGTCCATTTTCATAGAACCGTCAACAACATATAAAATAATATCTGCAGTATTTAGAGTGTCCTTTGCTTTTTCAATTCCAATTTGTTCAACCTTGTCTTTGGCTTCACGAATACCCGCAGTGTCCACCAAAATAAATTTCACGCCTTTGTACTCAAAACTCTCTTCAAGCGTATCTCTAGTTGTGCCTTTAATATCAGTTACAATGGCTCTATCGAAACCCAAAAGGGCATTCATAAGGCTAGATTTACCTGCGTTTGTTTTCCCCAAAATCACAAGTTTACAACCATTCTTTATTGTCATTCCGCTAGATGCTGTTTGCAATAAATTTTTAAGTTCTTCTTCCACTCCTTGCAAGTCTTTCTTCGTGTCGGCAATTGTACCAGTTTCCAAATCTTCATCAGGGTAGTCCATAGAAACTTCAATTTTTGCAAGCATTGTGGTGATAGATTTCTGCAACTTTAGCACTGTTTTTCTAAGCGAGCCTTGCATCAATTCATAGCCGGCCTTGATTTGGCTCTCGGTTTCGCTGTTGATTAAATCTATAACACCTTCCGCTTCGTCTAGGCTAATTTTTCCATTTAAAAACGCACGCTTTGTAAATTCGCCCGCTTCCGCTAAAACTGCTCCGTTTTCAATAAGTTCCGCCACAATTCCGTTTGCAATTCGAACACCGCCATGGCATTGAAATTCCACCACGTCTTCGCCAGTGTAGGATTTAGGTGCTTTGAAATACACGCACATGCACTTATCTTTAAAGTTCTTAGCGTTGAATGACCCAAGATAAAGTTTATTTGGTTCAAAGTTCGCAACGCTTAAATTCTTTGTATGAAAAACCTTCGAAGCAATCTCTAGAGATTTTTCTCCGCTAAGTCTGATTATTGAGATTCCGCCACTTCCAATGGGCGTACTAATTGCACAAATTGTTTTTTCTTCCATATTTTATTTTTCCAATTCTTTTTCGTTTTTAATAATTAAAGCGTTTTGCTTTCTATCAATTAAACCAGTTTCTTTGTCTTTGAAAACTAACTCCACGCTTCCTTTTCCAAACCACTTTTCTAAGTAGTCTTGCCTATTTCTTAAGCCATTTTCATCCCAGGCATAACCAACTTGCATTACGCCATTCTCTTTTAAATGTTTATCTTTTAACTCGTTTACAACATCTCTATAAATTGGCGATGGGTCAACCTTTTGAAATTTTCGCCAATAAAAAATATAGTCCATAACGTTTGAAAGCAATATAACATCAAATTTCTCGTCTGGTTTTAGATTTTGGTTTATATCTTTCAAATCGCAATTTAAAAAATCTATCGAAACGGGATTTTCTTTATCGTTTAACTTGTTTTTCAAGTCGTAAAGAACTTCTCGCTCGGTTACGTAGTATTGAGAATAGGGTAAACCATTATCTGGTCTAGCAACATTATCTATATAAGTTTGGTCAAAGCCTTCTAGAATTGCACTGTCCCAAAAAGCCTGCACATCTTCACTTAAATTGCTTCGAAGTTGGTTATAGTAAAACGGATTGAAAAAGTTTTTAGGACTACGTACAAATTCATTAAATTTTTCAAGTGAGAAATTTTGAATAGCAGACTTCTTTATCTCAAAAAACTCTTTTACAAATGGGTTTATATCGAAATTTGTCACATGTTTTGCACCCATTAAGATTGAGTACAAAATCTGGTCGCCAGAAGAACCAACAGTCAAAACTCGGCCATTTTTCAAATCCATATTTTCAAGCATTTCATATAGTTTTTCATTTGAATAAAGATATATTCTATCAAAACTATTAAGCCTGTGTTTTTTATTTGCTTCATAATCTTCGTCGTTCTCTGGTGTAACGGAATAAAGCAAATGCCTCATTAATTTTTCAAACTTCTCGTCCCTTTCCATTTTTCTTCCCCCAATTCCTATTAGTATATTTTAACATTTTTTTAATTTCAAGTCAATAGTTCGAAAAAGTTGAGAAATCTTAAGGTGTGTTCACTTAAACTTAACTAAATTTAAGTAGTTTTAGAAGTAAATTGAAAATACTTTAAAAACTTTCATTTTACCCCTTGAAATTTGAATTCTACTTATGTATAATAGCATCAGTACACTAATTTTAGGGGGAAAATATGAATAAGGATTTTTTAACATTAACTAAACTAGCACTTCTAGAAAACGCTAGGTTTAAAATTGCATTCTCAGATAATGCACCAAAGGCGGTTATAAACGATGCTTTGGAAGAACTAAACGAAACTTACATTCAAACAATCATGGAAACTTCTGACCCAAGTTTTAAATCTGCTCAAGAATTGATTGGAGATGTTTCAACAAGTTTTAGCAAAAGTGTTGCTGAAGAAAAAATCTTAGAAGAATTACATTTTGGAAACTATGCATTCAAAGAGATGCTTCCAGATATTAGAGAAACTGAAGCAGTTTCAAAAATTTCTCATGATGAAAGCCTTTATAAGGACCCAACAGAAACAGTTGTAAAATTGATGGAATTATCTAACGATATTTATAAAAACGTTGAAAAAGAAATTGACTCAATTTATGCAATGTAAAAAGAAACCACCTAAGATAAGTGGTTTTTTTTGTTCAAGTTTAGTTTTTTAATATACCTAAAACTCCTGCTTAAATATGTATTTAGTGTTGTAATCAAACTCCTGATTTAGGTCGAAATCCTTTAAAATATTTATCTCTTTTTCTTTATCTATTACATTCTCTTTTTTATTATTTGGCTCATCAAAAAGTGACCAAAATTTATAAAATTCTATCGTTTCATAATAGAAATTTTGATGTTGCAAAAACTTTGCAAAAATTGCAAAGTCTGTTTGATTATCATCAAAATTTATCACTATTTTTCCCGCATTATCATCTAAGATTTTTAATGGCGAAACATAGTAGTTTGAAGCATAATAATATTTCTTATTAAAACAGTTATTTCCAGTTAAATTAACAAGGTCGTTCTTCTCAATCAACTCAAATTTCCCATTGAACTTTTTTAATTCGTCCAACTTCTCATCAGTTCCAACAACATAATAATTGCTCATTTTTTCTCCTATAGGTTTGCATGCATATTTTAATTGTTTTTATAATGCTTACCAGTGGCAATAACTTTTCCTTCATGCAACACTTTAAACTTAAAACTTTTATTAATATTGGCATTAAAATAAAGGTTTGCAATGCTGGTATTTTTATCAAACCAATGTGTGTTGTGAATAATCACATCAGATATTTCTTCACCATTTATACTCACATGGAATCTGTTATAACTAGCAAACGGAATAAGCGGAGAATTAATATCTATTTTCCACCAAACTTCAGCAATATATTTATTTGAACAGATTTGCGTATACTTCTCTTCTTTATAACCTTTTAATTTTTCAACATTATCTTTTAGAGCAAGTTTTTCATCTGCATAAAGGCTTCCATTGGATTCGTCCACTGGCGTCCAGTAAGCAAAGTCTAGATTCCATAATTTAGCATCGTCATTCAAAAACATTATCTCTTCAAAAACCAATCTAACCGCATTACTTTCTTGAACAACTAGGCATCGTTTTGTATTATCTGAATTAAAATAAATTTTTAAAATCTTGCCATTCATTGAATTAATTCCAGCAAGATGATATTCTTTTTTAATTTTATCTAAACTCATCGGATTTTCATAAATCGAATTTTTTATAAGGTTAGAAATCTCTGAATAGTCTATCTTCTTCATGTTTACCACTACAATCATTGCTAGCCCTATTAAAGACATAGACAGTGTGAGAATACAAACCCAATCATAATCTAAAAAACAAAAGAATAAAACATAGCAAATTATGCTAAACAAAAGCCAAATTGAACTTTTAATACGGCGAATTATTTTTTCTTTTTGTGACATATTCAAACTCCTTCAAACAAGTCCTCTGCTATAGAACCTACCATCTCTCTATTGCGATTTCAGTTGACTACAATTTGTGACTTACTTATTTCCTTCTTCATTAAATTTTTGATTTAATTTTCTCCCCATAATTTTATTATATCATACAAATTCTAAATTTGTATTAATATATTTTCATAAATATAAAACTTTTCATCTTTACTCTTTTAAATTCATTCCATATTAATTATTCTTTGATATTAATGCTTTGCACATATTCGTTCTACATATTAAAGGCGTAAAAAAAACACCTTAGTCATTTCTGATTAAAGTGCTTTTTTTATCATTAATATTTATTCTTCAATTGGCTCGCTTTCGTTAATCTCTGCAGGTTCTTCAACTATTTCGTTGCTCAAATTTTCAGCGTCTTCGTTTTCAACTTCGTCGTCTTCCTTTGGAGTTATAGCAACGCAAACAATCTTCGTTCCTTCCTTAAGTTTCATAACTCTAACGCCCTTAGTATTTCTACCAATTGTGTTTATTTCGCTAGATTTAATTCTTATAATCTGACCATCGTCTGCAATAAGCATAACATCATCGTCATCGCCAATTTGTTTTAAGTTTACAAGGTTACCAGTTACATCAGTAAATATTCCGGCTTTAATACCCATGCCATATCTGCCTTGAACTCTATATTCTTCTTGGCTAGTTTTCTTACCAAAACCATACTCACTAATTGTTAACATTTTAAGTTCTGGATTAACCACAACCATATCCACAACTTGCTCATTTTCGCCAAGTCTGATACTCTTAACACCTTGCGTGTCTCTTCCCATCACTCTAACGTCTTTCTCATTAAATCTAATACATTGTCCGCTAGAAGATGCAATCAAGATATCGTCATTGCCAGTGGTTTTATAAACGGAAATAAGTTCGTCATTTTCTTCCAACTTAATTGCTATTTTCCCGCTCTTTCTAATGCTTTCAAATTCATTCAATCTAGTTTTCTTAATTAGTCCAAACTTAGTTGCCATCACAAGATAACCATCAGTAAATTCTCTTGTTGGAATAATAGTTGTAATTCTTTCGCCTTGCTCCACTTGAAGAAGGTTTACAATCGCTCTTCCTTTTGCAATCTTACTAGATTCAGGGATTTCAAACGCCTTAACTGTGTAAACTTTTCCGTGATTACTAAAGCATAACAAATCGTCATGAGTACTTGTCACGAAAATATTTTCCACGAAATCGTCTTCCTTAGTTTTCTGCGCCACAACTCCTTTTCCGCCACGGTGTTGGCTCTTATATTCCTTAACAGCCATTCTCTTAATATAGCCACCATGAGTAAGCGAAATAACCACGTTTTCTTCAGCAATCAAATCTGCAATATCTATTTCGCTATAATCGAAAGAAATCTCAGTTTTTCTAGGTTCACCATAATTTGCTTGAATATCTTGCAAGTCTCTTTTAATTATTGCCAACACTTTTCTATCGTCTTCCAAAATCTCTTTTAATTCTCTAATTAGGTTTTCAGTTTGATTTAAATCTTCTTTTAATTTATCCACTTCAAGCCCAGTTAACTTTTGAAGTCTCATATCTAGGATTGCAAGTGCTTGCTTTTCATCAAGTTCGAATAATGTTGTTAACTTAACAACCGCTTCTGCCTTATCTTGAGAAAGTTTGATTTGTCTAATAACTTCATCAATGTTTGCTTGAGCGATTACAAGTCCACGCAATATATGTGCTTTCTGTTCGGCTTTATCTAAATCGAACTTAGTTCTTCTAACAATTACATCTCTTTGGAAATCTAGGTAGTTTTTCAAAATCTCGTCTAAAGGTAAAACTTTAGGAACGCCATTCACAAGCGCTAGGTTGATAGCACCAAAACTTACCTGCATATCTGTGTGTTTATATAACTGATTTAAAACCACTTGTGCGTTTGCGTCTTTTTTAATATCCACAACCACACGCATACCTTCTCTATCACTTTCTTCCTTAATATCGCTGATGCCTTCAATTCTTTTGTTTTTAACCATATCAGCCATCTGCATAATAAGTTTTGCCTTATTAACCTGATAAGGAATTTCAGTGATTATAATTCTTTGCCTTGTGCCATTTGCAAATTCTTCAATCTCTGCCTTTGAACGAATATAGAAACTGCCTTTACCAGTTCTATACATATTCTTAATACCCTTATTTCCAAAGATAATACCCTTCGTTGGAAAATCTGGGGCAGGGATTATACGCATAAGTTCGTCGATTGTTATATCAGGGTTGTCTATAAGCGCTATAACGGCGTTACAAACCTCGTTTAGGTTGTGTGGTGGAATATTTGTCGCCATACCAACTGCGATACCGTCTGAGCCATTTACAAGCAAATTTGGGAATCTGCTAGGCAAAACTGTGGGTTGCATTTCGGTTTCATCGAAGTTTGGATAGAAATCCACTGTTTCTTTATCTATATCTCTTAACATTTCGCTAGCGATTTTAGAAAGACGTGCTTCCGTGTAACGCATCGCTGCCGGACTATCTCCGTCCACAGAGCCAAAGTTTCCGTGACCGTCCACTAGGGGAGTGTTAATTGAGAAATCCTGAGCCAAACGAACCAAGGCATCATAGATTGAACTATCACCATGTGGGTGATACTTACCCATAACGTCACCAACGATTCTGGCACATTTTTTGAATGGCTTATCGTTAAAAAGATTTATTTCGCCCATTGCATAAAGTATTCTTCTATGAACGGGTTTTAAACCATCACGAACGTCGGGGATTGCACGGGAAACGTTTACAGCCATGGCATAAGCAATGAAACTTTTTTCAAGTTCTTCCTTAACCTTAACTTCTAAAACCTTGCTATTATCTATCTTACTTAAAATATCTTCTATATCTTTTCTTTCCATATCTGCCATTCCTTTAATTAAACATCTAAGTCTTTTACAAGATTTGCATTTTGTTCAATAAATTGTCGTCTAATCTCTGGGTCTTCTCCCATAAGTTTTGAGAATGTTTCTTCCGCTTCCAATGCATCTTCCATCGTCACTTTCAAAAGCACTCTCTTTTCAGGATTCATGGTTGTCTCCCAAAGTTGTTCACTAGTCATCTCGCCCAAACCTTTATATCTTTGCAAAGTTATCTTTGGTCTGCCAAGTTCGTCTAGTTTGTTATTCAATTCTTCATCACTATAACAATAGTAAACGTCTTTATTGTATTGAATCTTATATAGTGGTGGTTGAGCAATAAATATATGTCCTTTTTCAATTAAAGGTTGCATAAATCTGAAGAAGAATGTTAAAAGCAATATTCTAATATGACTTCCATCAACATCGGCATCGGTCATGATAATTATTCTTTGATATCTTAATTTCTCTTCGTTAAATTCGCTAGAAACTCCGCAACCAAATGCTGTTATCATATCTTTTATAACGCCATTTTCAAGCACCTTATGAAGGCTTGCCTTTTCAACGTTTAATATTTTTCCTCTTAATGGAAGGATTGCTTGGAAAACTCTATTTCTTCCTTGCTTTGCAGTTCCGCCCGCGCTATCACCCTCAACTAGATAAATTTCGCTCTTGCTTCTATCTTTAGTTGTGCAATCAGCCAACTTTCCAGGAAGAGTGGTGCTTTCTAAAATTCCTTTTCTTCTAGTTAAATCTCTGGCATTTCTAGCGGCATCTCTTGCTCTTTTTGCTGTAATACATTTCAAAACTAAGTCTTTTCCCACAATCGGATTTTCTTCTAGGAAATCTCCAAACTTCTCTTGCATTGCATCGGCCACAATTTTTCTCATTTCGCTGTTGCCAAGTTTAGTTTTAGTTTGTCCTTCAAATTGTGGATCAGTTAATTTAACAGAAACTATAGCAGTGATGCCTTCACGAACATCATCACCAGATAATTTTTCGCTCTCTTTTAAAATTCTTTTATCTCTACCATAATCGTTAATTATTTTAGTTAAAGAATTCTTAAAACCTTCTAAGTGAGTTCCGCCTTCTTCGGTGTTTATATTATTTGCATAGGAATTTATAATTTCGTTATAACCATTATTAAATTGGAACGCTATCTCCACTTCGTTTGTTGGATTAACCACGTCCACATAAACAGTTTTAGGAAGAATAGTTTCTTTGTCTTTATTTAAGTAGTCAACGAATTCCACAATTCCGCCTTCGAAATGGAACTCATCTTTTTTCACTTCTTCTTCTCTTCTATCTTCCAAAGAAATCTTTAAACCTTTATTTAAGAACGCAATCTCTCTAAATCTGCTCTTCAATTCATTGTAGTCAAAAACGGTTGTTTCAAAAATCTCGTCATCTGGCATGAACGTAACTTTAGTACCTGTTTCATTTGTATTGCCAGTAATTTTCAAATCAAATTGGGGAACGCCACGCCTATAAAGTTGTTCATGAACTTTGCCATTTTGCTTAATTTCCACTTCTAGCCACTTAGACAAAGCGTTAACACAACTAAGACCAACGCCATGAAGTCCGCCAGAAATCTTATACCCATTTCCGCCAAACTTACCGCCTGCATGAAGTTTTGTTAAAACAACTTCCACCGCACTCTTATGCTCTGTTGGGTGCATACCGCAAGGAATACCACGACCGTTATCTATAACCGAACAACTTCCGTCTTTATTGATAATCACCTGAATTTTATCGCAATATCCAGCCAAAGCCTCGTCAATACTATTATCCACAATCTCCGTAACTAAATGGTGCAAGCCCCTAGTATCCGTTGAACCGATATACATTCCGGGTCTTTTTCTAACTGGCTCTAAACCTTCAAGTACTTGAATATCACCTTCATCGTACTTAACACTTTTAGTAAGCAACTCATTACTCATAATTTAAATACCTGCCTAAAATAAAATTAAATGCCACCTGTAAGCCCAATTAATATATTGGTTAGTAAATAACCTATAAGAATTAAAACTGGGCTTCAGGAGTGCTTTATACGCCTAATATTATATCATAAGAAAATTTAAAGTACAACTAATTTATGCCATTTTTATATCTTTTTATATAATAATATTATATATATAAAGGCGAAAACAGGAATTAAAATCAGATAACATTGCAAATCTAAATTAGGCTACAAAAATAGAAAACCACCACAAAGATTTTCTCTTCGTGGTGGTTTTCCTAAGATGCATATTTGAGAATGTGTTTTTTAATTAATTATTTGTTGAATAACTATCATACATGCTAGGTGCACTAACTTCATATTCAATTCCGTTTGCTTTGCAACTGCATTCATTAAAAGTATCAACAATCTTGGATAACTTTTCTCTTGTAATTTCTTCTCCGCCAAGGCTATTTTTAGAATTTAGGCTTGAAAGTAATGTAACCATCTTAATTCTATCTTTAAAGCCAAATTCTTCTCTTGCCACGCTTCCAAGCATATAGTCAATCTCTTCATTCGTTTTTAAAATAGTTGTTAACGTGCCATCATTTAATTCTTCTTCGCCGGCTTTGAAAAATAATGGTTCTTCTTCCACAATCCTAGATTTCGTATAGAAATTAACCAAATCAAATTTTGGAGTAACTCTTTGATTACTGCATTCTTTATCTAGCAATGTATAAACAGCGTTATCTTTTAAGTCCATAAAATATGTTTCGCCAGATTGTGTTTCCACTTGTTCAAATGCTCTTACTTGAAGCGCACTTTTTCTATTTGTATAATCGTATGGATCTCTTACAAGATAAGTAAGAAACGCCAAATCTGAAGTTTTAATTTTATCGCTATCGCTCATAAATCTTTCCACCTTTTTATTTGAGTGGAAACATTATATCATAAGATACTTGAAATTGCAATACTTAGTTTTTGAATTCTTTAAGATTTTTTAGTTGTTTTCCACCACGTATCCGTTCTCAATTCTAAATATCTTAGCCTTGATATCAAAAGGAAAACTTGTACAGGTTATGATGGTTTGAATTTTAGAAACATACTCTAAAAGTTTTTGCTGGCGGTTATCGTCAAGTTCGCTCAAAACGTCATCTAGAAGCAAAACAGGATATTCGCCAAAGTTGTTGTAAAAAAACTCAAGTTCAGCCAACTTCAAAGATAAAGCCACAGTTCTTTGTTGTCCTTGCGAACCAAAGGTGCGTGCGTCTATATTATTAACCATTATTCTAATGTCGTCACGGTGAGGTCCAACAGAAGTAAAACCTAACACAGCGTCCTTTTCCGCACAAGCATTAAGTTCGTCCAATAACTTCTCTTTTATCTCAAACTCAGTGGGCGCAGTTAACCCCAAGTAACTTAAATATAACTCTTCCTTTCCACCTGTTAATTCTTTATGGATTGAGAAAGCAATTTTGTTTATTTCCTTAATAAATTTCATTCGCTCAAAGATAATTTTTGCTCCATATAGAGCCAGTTGCTCATTCCAAATAGGAAGAGTATCTAATAAAACATTTATATCTTTCGTACTCTTTAAAAGTTTGTTTCTCTGAGCCATAATTTTGGAATATTTGGAGATATTGTAAAAGTAATTTTTATCAAATTGAGATAAAGAAATGTCCATAAATTTTCGCCTTTCTGAAGGACTTTCTTTAACAAGTTTTAGTTCGTCAGGAGAAAAATAAACCGCCTTAAATTCGCCCATTAATTCGCCAATCTTTTTAAGGGCAAAACCATTCACTTTTATGGCCTTGCTTTGGTTTTCGAATATAAAAAATTCTATCTTTTTATCGCCTTTGATAGAAGATAATTCTAGGGTGGTTTTAGCAAATGTGCTTTCCCATCTTATAAGTTCTTTTTCCTTGTTTGTCCTTGGGCTTTTACCTATTGCGCAAAGAAAAATACTCTCAAGCATATTAGTTTTGCCTTGAGCATTTTTCCCCACCAGCACGTTCACGCCTTTATCAAAAAACACCTGTTGGGAGTTGTAATTACGATAATTTTTAAGTTCCAAACTCCTAATTTCCATGTTTATATTTTACCAAATTTTAAGAAAGTAAACAACCTTTTTGTAAGGTTTTTTTAAAAATGTGAGAGAGTGTGTTATAGAGTAAAAATTATTGACACATAAACAATCTGTTACATTTTTTATATGTTAAAATTAATTAACAATATTTTACAAAAAGGAGAAGTTTTTATGAATACTTTTGATAATTTAGTACAAGTTGACATTGATGGTGCAATAGTTTATAATCAATGGATTGAATGGGATCACTTTTTAGTTCCAAACAAACCCGACTGGCTCAGGGATTTAATAAGAAATGTAATTGCATTATTTGGTCATTGTATGACTTGTTCTGCGCTAGATGGTTGTTATTTAATTACTAATAAAACACCAAACAATCCTTTACATGAAAATTGTGATTGTAAGAAAATAGATATAAATTTTAACAAGGTTAAAATTAACGCATCAGCAGATTGTGATATTCGAAAATTTACGGAGTATGTATTTGCAAATACTCAAGCATCTAAAGGTAAAAATAAAATTTTTTACGACCTAGGCTTTGATATTAGCGATTCTAACTATTTGCAAGCAGAATTTTGTAGGCAAGCAAAGTCTCAATATCTCTCAGGTAAATATGTTCTTAAAAATCTTGATAGGAGGGGTCAGCGCTTAGCAATACCGATTACCATAAAAAATGTTAATTTTTATAGCGGTTGGCTATTGTATCCTGAAGGAAAAATTAAAAACACAACACCATTTGGAGGATGGATAAAATGAAAAAACTAGAAATAATAAAATTAATTAACGAAGTTCCATATCTAAAAAATAATTTAACAAAAAACCTGCACGGAATCATTCTTGAAAAATCTAAAACAAAATCCAAGGTGTTGTTTTTTAATCCGCAAAATGTAGGTCGATATGCAATAGTTGAAGTTAATAATCAAGATGTTATCCAAGAAAATGAAACATTACCAATCAACATAGAAAACGAGATTATTTCAAATCTAGACACTATTCTTTCAAAAGCAAATTCTATATTAGAGCCTGTATCCATCAAAGCATACACCACAGTTCAATTGATAGTTGAAGACCCAAAATATACAAGATTTGGAATACATAAAGGCGAGATTGGTTGCGTTATGGAGAATTCTGCAATCCAAGATTATATTGAAGTGGATTTTTCGGGAATAAACCAAAAAGGTGAATACTATGGTGATTGTATTTCTGTAAAAATTTGCGACTTAAAAGTTATTGAAAAATAATCAAACCCCCTTTTAAATTATGGGAAAATGTGATATAATTAGTATAATAAAAAATGTGGAGAAAATATGGAAGAAACAAAATTAGATTTTCAATCAAAATTGAATTACACCGGCAAAGTGTTTAGTTATGCAGGCAAAGATATCGCCCATAAATTATTGCGTGAAATCCCATTCTTTAAATTTTTAGACGATTATTTAATCCAGCCATTAAAAAATGCAGATAAAGAATTAAAGGGGAAAAGCGATGCGTTTGATCAACTAATAACTCAAAAAGAAAAGGCAAAAAGAAAAAAATCTTTTGATTACAAACTACCCAATGAAATAGATAATTATAGAGAGTTAATCGAACATATAAAAGAAAAAAGTGAAAGAGAAATGTGAAATTCAGTTGTGCACAATTTATACAATTTTGTGTACAACTATTTTTTTATTTTATGGCTTTTTTTCGCTGTTTTTTGCAAATTTCTCTTGACAAAATGCTACATATTTATTATAATAATTGTGTATAAAAATATATAAAAATTTTAACAGGAGATAAGCGTATGGAAATTCAAAAAGTTTGGCAAACTGCACTAACGCAACTGCGTTCGCAGGTAACTTCCGTTTCCTTTGATTTGTGGATTAACACGCTTGAACCAATCGACTTTGTTGACGGAATATTTGTGTTGTCCACCACTAGCGAAAGTGCAAAAAACCGTGTGCTTGAACTTCATGGAACGCAAATTAGGCTCGCTTTAAAATCTATAAGCGAACAGGTTGTGGACTTTAAAGTTCTAGACCCATTTGAGAAAGATGAGTATATTAAAGAAAACGAAAAGAAGCAAGAAGAAGCAAATGTTGCAGATCCAAATGTTTCGAAGTTTAATAGAAAGTACACGTTCGATAATTTCGTTGTTGGTAGTTCTAATAAGTATGTTTACGCAGCAGCAGAAGGAGTGGCGAAGAACCCATTCAAGATAAATCCGCTATTTATTTATGGTGGCTCAGGTCTTGGAAAAACTCACCTTCTTCATGCAATTGGAAATTACATAACCGAACATAATCCAGAATTAAAAATTATTTACGTAACATGTGAAAGGTTTACAAACGATTATATTGAAAGTTTGAAAACCCATCAAGAGAGTGCGTTCAGAGAGAAGTATAGAAACCTAGATATTTTGATGATTGATGATATTCAGTTTATCTCCACACGTATTCAAACTCAAGAATCGTTTTTCCATACATTCAATGATTTGTATGAAAACAATAAACAAATCATCATCGCGTCTGATCGTCCACCTAAAGAATTGTCTATGCTTCAGGAAAGATTGGTTAGCAGATTTAGTATGGGTATTATTCAAGATGTGCAGTCTCCAGATATCGAAACAAGAATTGCAATCCTAAGAAGAAAAGCAGAAGACGAAAAATATAGAGTAAGCGATGACGTTATAAATTATATCGCCGAAAGATGCGATACGAATATTAGAGAAATGGAAGGCTTGCTAAGTAAAGTTCATTTCTATGCTTCCCTTAGATTAAAAGAAGAAGCAGATTTGGAAGATGTTAAAGAATCTTTGAAAGACCATGTTAATCAAAGCAAACAAACTTTGACCACAGATATAATCATTGATGCGGTTTGTAAGTATTATAGTTTGGAAAGAGAGGATTTGCTTGGAAAGAAGAAAACTAAGGAAGTGGTTGAGCCAAGGCAGATTGCTATGTACTTGATTTACGATATGATGGACCTTCCTTTAACCTCAATTTCTCAGGTTTTTGGGAAGAAAGACCACACCACGGTTATTCACGCTAGGAATAAAATTACAGATTTAATCAAAGAAAGTAACAGGGTAAAAATTGCTGTGAGCGATATCAAAAGTATGAGTTTAAGGCAGTAAATTCACATAATGTGGAGAACTTTTCAGTTTTACACACAAGGTTATCCACATTCACCCCCTCAATATGTAGTAGCAAAAAACGAAATGTAGCCATTTTTAAAATCAATATATAGTATGTTTTAGAAGTTGTCCACATTTCCACAATAGTTATTATTAATATTATTACTTAATAATAAAAAAATTAAAAGGTTTAAGTTTTTGACAAAAATTAGATATTTATTCATGTTTATGAAAATTTATGCATTAAAGGAGCAATTTAAAAATGAAAGTAGTATGTGAAGGTTTAGATTTAAGCGAAGCAATACTAAAAGTTAGTAGAGGAATAAGTAATAGATCCACAAATCCAATACTAGAAGGCATCAAACTAACAGCCGAAGAAGATTATTTAACATTATCTGCAACAGACTTAGAGTTATCTATAGAGAAAACAATTAAGGCACAAGTTAAGATGGAAGGCGAAACGGTGGTGCCGGGAAAACTATTTAGCGAGTTTATAAAGAAGTTAAATAATGAACAAATTGAATTAGAATTAGATACAAAGAATATTTTAAGCGTTATCTACACCGATAGTTGCGGTAAGATACAATGTTTAAAAACAGATGAATTTCCACAAATCAAACATCAAGAATATGATTCATATTTCGAGATAAAACAAAATGAATTAAAAAATTTAATCAATCGAAGCGTTTATGCGGTGGCAGTTGATGAAACAAGACCAATATTGAAAGGCTGTAAGATTGAAATAGAAAATGGCGTAATAACAGCAGTAGCGTTAGATGGATATAGATTAGCGCTATGCAAGAAAAAATTAGTTAGTGCAACAAATAATATGAATTTCATTGTTCCAGCAAGAACTTTAAAAGAGATTGCAGGATTAATTGAAGATAGTGAAGAAACTGTTAAAGTTTATGTGTCGGCGAATAATATCATGATGGAACTTGATAATGTTAAGATTACATCAAGATTACTTGAAGGTGAGTTTATTAATTACAAACAAATTATTCCAACTGGATTTACTTCAAGCGTAATAATAAATAGAGAACAATTAGAAAACGCAATCGAAAGAGCATCACTTCTTTCGAAGGTGGAAAGAAATAACTTAATCAAATTTGATATAAACGATAAGGTTATGGTTCTAACAGGAAAAAGTGAAATTACAGATTTCAAAGAAAAGATTACTGTATCACTAAAAGGTAACGATATCAATATTGGATTTAATGCAAGATATTTCACTGAAGCATTAAGAACATTATCTGATGAGTTTATTAAATTAAATTTCACAAGTCCTATAGCACCATGTATTATAACTTCTAATGAAACAGATGAGTACTTATATTTGATTTTGCCAGTTAGAATGATATAATTAACAATAATTCGACATATTTTGACAAAAAGTACTAACTTTCTGTCATGACAATAAATTTTTAAAGAAAAAAGTCCGATTTCGGGCTTTTTTTGTATCTTTAAATAAAGGTTTTAAATAAGAAATTGTCATATTTAATATAAAATAATAAGATTTATATATGATTTTAGTTAAAATTATTAGAATGTTAAAATTTTTAATAAATTTAAGTTAAAATGCAATAAAAAGAAAAAATAGATTAAATATGTTTTAGTATAGTACTTGTTAAAATATTTAAACTTAATAATATTTAAAAAATTAATCTTATGAAATTAAATTGGTTTAAATGAATATTAAGTGAATTTAAAGTTTAGATAATTTGAATTGTGTGGTTAAATAAATTATATATAAATACAATATAAAAATAAAAAAAGATAAATTATATTTTCATATAATTTATCCAGAGGCATATGGGAAATTAAGATTTAATAATCAAACCTTAATATTAAAATTAATATAAAAGATAGGTAAAAGGTAGACCTATCTAATACATTTATAAGAAATGGAACTTGACTTAACCTTTTGGGGTCACTATAGACTGAATTTCTTATTAATCAAAACTTAAATAGTTTGGAGATGAATCTACTCACCATCAAGTTCCACCTACATTATATAAAATTATTTTTAAAAATGCAATAGATTTGCGACATTTTTTTATTTATCGATTTTAATATTAAAAATGGTTTTTTTAAATAATTTTAGATTATATTATAGGTTATTATATTATGTTTAAAATTATTTCTTAATTCAAACTTTAAATTGAATTTAAGAGTTTTTTAATTTTATGTTTTAATATATTTATTTTAATATATTATATATGTATATATTACTATATATAGTCTATATATATAATATAAGGAAATTATAATATATAATATATAATATATAATATATATATAATATATATAATAATAAAATGAAATCTTAAACGTAATACCAATTATCGCCTGTTTCCACGTTTACAACCAACTTAACACTTAAGTTTATAATATTCTCCATTTCTTCTTTTAAAATTTGTTGAATTTTTTCCACTTCGTCCGGGTGAGTGTCAACGATTAGTTCGTCATGGATTTGAAGAATAAGTTTGCTTTGCATATTGTGCTTGTTTAGTTCTCGACTTACTCTTATCATTGCAAGTTTTATAATATCACTTGCTGTACCTTGCAAAGGCATATTCATGGCAGCCCTTTCACCAAACATTTTTAGGTTGTAATTTGAAGCACTTAGTTCTGGAATATTACGTATTCTGCCAAAGTATGTTCTTGCATATCCATGCTCTTTTGCAAAGCGAACATTTTCATTCATATATTCTTTTATCTTTGGATATTTTGCATAAAATGCTTCAATATATTCTTTAGCAGATTTTCGCGTACTACCTATATTTTGACTTAAACCATAGTCGCTTATGCCATAAACTATACCGAAATTGACAGCCTTAGCATGTTTTCGCATTTCTTCAGTAACCATTTCATATGGCACATTAAAGATTTCAGAAGCGGTTAATCTATGAATATCTTCATTGCGATTATAGCAGGCAATCAACTTTTCATCGTGTGCAAAGATTGATAAAAGTCGTAATTCAATTTGGTTGTAATCGGCTGAAACAATCTTTCCGTTTTCAAAAGATGAGATAAACATTTTTCTAATCATTTTGCCTTCATTGGTTTTCACTGGAATATTTTGAAGGTTTGGTTCGCTACTTGAAAGTCTGCCAGTGGTTGTAAGTGTTTGATGGAAGATAGTGTGAATTTTATTATCTTTATCTAGCAAATCAAAGAATGCATTTACATATGTGCCAGATAATTTTGAGATTTGCCTGTACTCCAAAATTTTTGAAACAATCGGGTGTTGACCTTGAATATCTGTTAAAACACTTACATTCGTGCTGTTCTTTTTATTATCATAGGCTTTTAAACCTAAATCTGTAAATAAAACATCTGAAAGTTGTTTTGGGCTATTAAGGTTAAATTCTTTGCCGGCAAGTTCGTAAATTTCTTTGCTAAGTTCTGTAAGTCTTGCATCATAACGAACTTTTAAATTTTCAAGTTCTTTTTTATCAACCTTAAATCCGTTCATCTCCATATTAAATAGAACGTCCACAAGCGGAATTTCAATATCGTTGTAAACGCCAGTTAATTCAAGTTTGATAAGTTCTTTTTCATATTTATTTTTTAAAACAAACATATTCGATGCGTAATTTAAAATGTTTAATTTGTTTTCGCTAAGAACATTTGTAAAACTGGCTTGTCCACGCATTCCGCTGTAAATTAAGTATCTGGCAATGCTGATATCAAAAAACGTACTTTTAAATTTTATGTTTGCTAGTGCAAGAAGGTGCAACATTTTCTTTGTGTCGTAAAATATAAAAAACTTATCGCTTTCAAAAATTGGTTTTAAAATATTAAGTGCTTCAATCAGTGTAAAACCTTTCGCGGTTAACTTTTCCATTGCGAGATTGTAATTTGCTCTTTCTATCGATCCTGTTTCTTTTTTATCTAAAAACCATGTATCAAATGTGGTCATATTTACTTTATCAGATTTTATTTCATCAGGAAGAAGAGAAATTAAATATTCCTTGTCTTTTGATGGTGCAATATAAAAACCTTCTTCGTTTGCATATATTGAAATTGTTTCTTCGTTCTCAATTTCAGCCAACATTTTATCAAATTCGTTTCTGTCTTTTATCACGGTTGTTTCGGCAAAAATCTCAGTTTCTGATGGGATAATTTTTTCGTCTGTGCTAAAGTCAAATAGTTCGGCCTTTTTAACAAGTTGAGTGAACTGATAATGATTTAACATGCTCCAAACTCGTTTATCAAAAGGGAATTTATAAGTAAATTCATCTAATCTTACAGGAATATGATAGTTTGTGTTGATTGTGGCAAGGGTGTAGGAAAGATAGGCTTCGTCCTTATGAGCCTCTAGTTTTAACCTAACTCTGTTTGGAATGGAATCTAAATTATTGTAAACTCCATCTAAAGTTTTGTATTCATTTAAAAGTGTAAAAGCAGTCTTTTCGCCAACGCCATTAACGCCAGGAATATTATCTGAAGGGTCGCCCATCAAAGATTTTAAATCTATAATCTGACTGGGTTCAAGGTTCATTGTTTCCTTTAGCGTTTCGGGAGTGTAAATAACAGTTTCCGTAACGCCTTTTTTAGGTGCAATAACAGTGGTGTTTGGAGATATTAATTGTAGAATATCTTTATCTGCAGAAAGAATATAATTTTCAGTATCAAATTTCTTAGAAAGAATGCCAATAATATCGTCCGCTTCAATCTCATCTTCTTCCAAAACTTTTATTTTCATAGCCCTTAAAAGTTCTTTTAATTTTGGCATCTGCTCTAAAAGTTCGTTTGGAGTTGGATTACGTTTTGCCTTGTAGGCTTCATACATTCTGTGCCTGAAAGTGCTCTTGCCTCTATCAAAAGCCACCGCTAAATATTTAGGCTTTAACTCTTGAATCGTTTTGATTAAAATATTTGTAAACCCATATAAAACTGCAGTTTTTTCTCGCTCTGTGGTTTGCAAATTAGGAAGGGCATAAAATGCACGAAAGGCAATATTGTTGCCATCAATAATTAAAAATTTATCCATCTTTTTTCCTTATAAAATGTGTGTATATTTTATTATACACTAATTATGTTATTTTTAAAAATGAATTACAAATAAATGTAATAAAACAATAAGATTTAAGCGATATTTATTTAAATTTAAAAACAAAATTCAATTTTATAAATCTAAAGATGAGAAATATAAAATATTAAATTTATTTTAAATAATGTGAAAAAATATAAAAAAATAGGCTCTAAATAAAGCCTATCTTTAAATATTCAATTTATTAAATTAAATTTCAATTTATAATGTCGAAACGCTTAAATATTCAATGTTTTTCTCGAAATTTTTAGAATCACGTTCAATTTCTGGAATTATGGAATTTAGTAAAACTTCACTCTCATCTATATAGTCTATTGCTTGTTCAAAAGAAGGTGTGAAGTGGTTAAAATGATTTATATAGTTATTCAAACTTTCTCTTTTCTTTTCCGCTCTAAATTCCCAAGATATTTTGTCGGATTTTACTGTTGCTAGCATATTTGGAGTGGCGATATTTATATCGTAAATCTCGTTTAATTCAGGATTTGAACTTCCGCCTAAAAGGCTTAAGTTGTCGTCCAATCCAAATGGTGAATTTTCTAACGCTAAATATGTTTTTGCGGAAATATTTTGCGTTGGAAAGGGGTTAGATTGGTTGTAAATTGCAAGCCCAGATTTAGGAAAAACTATGTTTTTCTGAACAAAGAAAGGAGTTTCAGCCATTTTTTCAAATGGGATTACTTTTAATCTCTCGCTTTCATCTAAATCCGATTGAACTATTTCCATAAAAGTTTCAAAAGCATCGTAAAACAGATAATTTTTTCCTTGTTGTTTTAATTTTAACTGAACGTACTCATAAATTTCGTTAATTTTGAATTTATCTTTTAGTTTAATTTCGGCATTACTATTAGTTGTCATTGCTTCTCCTAAAATTAGCGTAAACTTTAAGTTAACCGAGAATTGTTGAATTTTTTTAAATAATATCTCATGAAGTACACTCGATTTTACTTAAAAAAACGCTTTGAAATTTCTTCCTGAATTTTAAATAAGTTTAATACTTTTAGATTTTTAAAATTCAATTTTAAATATTTAAAACTTAAATATTTATATTTTGCCTCCTTGAATTATACTTTAAAAAATCCGCTAATATAGCCATTTTTTAATATCTTTGGAAGAAATCTACGATTATTATATCATATTTTTAGGATTTTGTCAAATTTTAAGCGGACGTAACAAACTTATGAAACTTGTGGCGAATATAAGCCCATGAAAAAACGCCACTTTAATTTAAGTGACGTTTTGTTTTTTAAGTTTTCTGTTACGATATCTTTAATTAATTTTTAAATATGTATAACTTATCAGGCAAATGTCTGCTGATACTAAGACTAACGCACAAACCTAGTTAAGACTTGTCTTAGTCAAGGCTCGCCTTGCATACCTAGTTAAGACTTGTCTTAGTTCAGATCCATCTGCCTATTAGGCAAAAGTCTGTTTATATCTAAGATTGCACTTTGCACATACTTAGTTAAGACTTGTCTTAGTCCAGACTCGTCTGGCAAGCGTCTGCTGATACTAAGACTAACGTTTGCACAAACCTAGTCCAGGCTTGCCTGGGGGATTACGTTGGCAAGACGGTTTTTGATAATAATAATCTTTTTAATTTCTCTTCCGCCTAAGGCTTCCTTAATCTTCTCATTGTTTCGAATAATCTCGTCAATCTCTGCCTCGCTTAGACTTGACCCAATCATAATCTTCGTAATAATCTTGTTGTTTATTTGAAGTGCCATCTCAACTTCGTCCTTCACTAACTTGCTGGAGTCAAACTTAGGATATGGCATATCAAATACTGTCTTCACTTTGTCGTGACCACCATACCTGTCGAAATACTCTTCGGCAAAATGTGGCATAATAGGTGCCATTAATAAGATTAAATCACTCGAAACATCTCGTAAGAACTTCGTGTTCTTTGTTTCAAGAGCATCGTACTTGTAAATCGCATTCACAAGTTCCATAATCCTTGCAACCGCTGTGTTGAACCCAAATTGCTCAAAGTCTTCCGTTACACTCTTGATTGTGTTGTTTAAAACATAATCTAAATCTTTTTCTGCTTTTTCATATAAATTCTCGTTCTCAGACTTGTAGGTTAAAATCTTGTCTAGTATTCTAGATAACCTGTCCGCAAACTTCTCAACTGACGCAATGCCATCGTCGTTCCATGGCCCGCCTTCTAGATAGTTGAAACCAAACATTAAGTATAACCTTAATATGTCGCTTCCCTTAGATGCCACAATCTCGTCCGCACTAACAGTATTTCCACGACTCTTGCTCATCTTAACTCCGTCCGCACCTAGGATTAATCCTTGGTGAACAAGACTCTTGAATGGCTCGTCAAAGTTGATATAACCTTTGTCGTATAAAAACTTGGTTATAAATCTTGAATATAATAGGTGACCACAAGCATGCTCAATTCCACCAACGTATTTGTCCACTGGAAGCATCTTGTTTGTAAATTCTTTGTCAAAAATCTTGTCGCTAACCTGTGCGTTAGGGTAACGAAGATAGTACCATGACGAACAAACAAACGTGTCTAATGTGTCGGGGTCACGTTTTGCATCTGCTCCGCAAACTGGACATTTCACATTCATGTACTCGTCTATTGACGCAAGTGGACTAGTTCCTTTTGGTGACCAATCCACATTATATGGTAATTTCACTGGCAAATCTTTTTCAGGTACTGGTACAGTTCCGCAATGTGGGCAATGAATAATTGGAATTGGACAACCCCAATAACGTTGCCTTGAAACTGACCAATCACGTAGACGATAATTTGTTTTCTTGTTCCCAAGATGAAGAGAATCTAATTTTGTTAAAATCTTGTCTATTGCTTCATCGCTTGTTAATCCGTCAAATTCTCCGCTGTTGATTAAAATGCCTTTTTGAGTGTAAGGTAACTCAGTTTCGCCATCTTTTGCTTTTAGCACTTGCTTGATTGGAAGATTGTATTTCTTCGCAAAATCGAAATCTCTTGAATCGTGAGCACCAACGCCCATAACCGCACCAGTTCCGTAAGAACCGATAACGTAATCGCCAACAAACACAGGTACTTTTTCGTTCGTTAAAGGATTTATTACATAACTTCCTGTGAATGCTCCAGTTTTAGGAGTGGCAGTGCTAGTACGAGTGATTTCATCTTTCTTTGTTGCATCTTTTATGTATTTTTCCACTTCTGCTCTTTGTGATTCTGTAATAAGTTCGTCTAGATTTGGATACTCTGGTGCAACAACTACATATGTAACGCCAAATAACGTGTCCGCACGAGAAGTGAACGTACGAATTTCACCGTTTCCGTTTTCGTACTTAAATACAATTTCGCCACCGATGGATTTGTCAATCCAGTTCTTTTGTAGGGCGATAGTTTTTGCTGGCCAATCTAACTTTGAATGGTCTAATAAACGCTCTGCATAATCGGTTATTTTTAAGAACCATTGAGTTAACTTTTTGTGTTCCACAACGCTTCCGCATCTTTCGCAAGCCCCGTCCACCACTTGTTCGTTTGCAAGCACGGTGTTGCAACTAGGACACCAGTTTACAGGTGCATACTTTTGATACGCTAAACCATTTTTGTAAAGTTCTAGGAATAACCATTGCGTCCATTTGTAGTACTCAGGTTCGCAGGTTTTAATTTCGTAATCCCAATCGTAGGTTGCGTCCATGTTCTTTAATTGTTCTTCCATCTTGGCGATATTTTGCTTGGTGCTGTCGGAAGGGTGAATACCTGTTTTGATTGCGTAGTTTTCTGCAGGTAAACCAAATGCGTCAAAGCCCATTGGTTGGAAAACGTTGTAACCTTGCATACGCTTAAATCTTCCAAAACTATCGCTAAGCCCAAAGTTCCACCAATGCCCAAGGTGAAGTTTTGCACCGCTAGGATAACTAAACATTTCTAGCAAATAATATTTTTTGTCTAAGTTTTGCTTGTTAAATTTGTAAACATTGTTATCTTGCCAGTATTTGTGCCATTTCTTTTCAATTTCTAAATAATCCATATTATTTGCTTCCTTTTTCTAAAATTAATGAGTATATAATACCACAATTTGCTTAGATTAACAATAATTTGTATTTAAAATTTAAAAAAATTTTAAGAATAATAAAACAACCATAAAATTACTTGAATTTATGGTTGATGTAAATTGAAAGTTGAAATGTAAAAAACTAGTCATCAATGTCGTTAAAGAATGGCGAATCAAAAAATTCGCTTAAAGAAATATTTAAAGTGGAACATATTTGATAAATTGTTTCTGTACTAACACGCTTCTTTTTGTGATTTATAACATCGCAAACAGTGGAGCGTGGAACACCGCCAGTTTTGAAGAGATAGTATTGAGATATCTGTCTTTCTTTTAAAAGTTCACTAACTCTTAATCCAATGGTTTCACTTAATTTCATAATTTCCTACCTGATATATAAACTTGTAAATATTATATCATGGAATTAGCAAAGAAAATAAATGATTTTTGCATTTAAGTAAGAAATCTATTGAAGCACAAGGATCACAATCAATATGAAGTTCTTTTTCTATTCCTAACATTGCATTTTTTCAAAACCCAATTTAAAAGTATTAATTCGTTTGACTAGTACAAACTAAAAATATTATAATACTATTGTTATAATATATACTTTCTTATATAAAAATTCAGTGTATGGAGATAGAAAGCAGAATGGGGAAATTTACAAAAAAGATTATATTGCCAGTTGTAATGGCTGTGGCGGGTACAGTTTTTATTTCTTGCGGAAAAGAATATAAGGTTACATTCGTGGGCATAAATAATAGCCAAACCCTTGTGGTGAAGGCAGATGGAAAGGTGGAAAGGCCAACAAATCCAGAGAAAGAAAACGCTATTTTTGGCGGTTGGTTCAAGGACGAAAATTGCGAACAGCCTTGGGATTTTGATAAAGATAAAATCACTAAAGACACTAAGATTTATGCGAAGTGGATTTATCTATATGATATCACCTTGCCAAACGCTAGATTTGATACTGATGGCTATAAGGTGGAGATTGAAGATAATCTAACAAAGGTTTCTGCCGGTTCAAACTATAAAATAAAACTAACGGTTAATGCCTTGGCTTACAACGCAGATAACTTCGTTTTGATGATAAATAATGAGAATTATGCCTATCCAACCTACACGGAAATTGATGGTGTTAGAACCTATATCTATAATATTGAAAACGTTGGCGCAAACCAAAATATTCAGGTGGTGGGTCTTACTAAAAAAACCTTCACCGCTTCGTTTACAGACTTAGACAAACTAGATATTGAAGATGTAAACTGTTCTAGAAACGCAATCACTTATGGCTCTTCATATAAATTCAAAGTTCATTTGAAAAATGGCTATAGCCAAAGTGCAAACACCATGCTTGTGCTTCTAAATAATAAGCAGGTTTTTGCTAATAATGGCGTTTATGAAATCTCTGATGTTAAAGAAAATTTAAATATAAGTTTCACAAGAATTTTTAAAAACACTTATTCAATTAGCCTTCCTTCTTCAAGTGATTCCACTCCGAAATTCACTCTTAGTGGAAACGATACCTTCTCTCATGGTGACGAGCAAACATTCATTCTATCGCTAGGTGAAAGTTATAAAAAAATTGATTTAAAGCAGGAACTAATAGTTAAGGTGGGCGGAAAAGAAGTTGTTCCAACTATTGATTACGATGATGAGAACGATAACTATAAAATAATCGTTTCATTTGAGCAGGCGGTTGGAGATATAGAAATACTTTTAGACGATAGCGATTGGCAAGTTAGCAAATATAAAGTTAAGTTAAATTCAGGCGAAGGCTATCATTTTGAAACCACAAATGAAACCGATGAGAATGGCAATTGCTTGGTTAGTTTCGGCGGAAAAATAGATTTTAAATTGGTGCTAGAAGACGATTATAAGTTGTGCGACACATTCTCCTTGTTCGCAAATAACACTAATATCACAAACTCGCTTTTAAACACAACAGATAATGTTATTTCGCTTTCTGGAATAAAAACCGATTATGAAATTTCTCTTAAATCCTTAAGCAAAAATAAATTCCCAGTTTTGAAGGCAGACGGTCAAGAAGGCTATGAAATTCAAGCGGTTGAAAACTCGGAAGTGTTAAAAGGCGAATCGTTTAAATTTAGAGTGCAGTTGTCTGAAGGTTACATTGCAAATAGCGGAATAACTGTTAAGTTCTATAACTACAATCCTGAAAATAA
Organism: uncultured Clostridia bacterium; assembly: GCA_934754335.1. GTDB lineage: Bacteria > Bacillota > Clostridia > Christensenellales > UBA1242 > UBA11490. Next base: position 126,348 of record CAKVHY010000001.1, on the reverse strand, counting down.
ATATTATAGTTATCAGGACGAAGGATTGGAATTTAATGGCAATATTCGTTTGGCAATGCAAAATGGCGATGTTTATACAATCCAAAATATATCTCAAGGCGTTAGAGTTTTGGTGGAAGGAATTGAGAAGCAAACTTTCTCAGTGAATGTTCCTACAAAACCTAGTGCTTATGAAGTTATAGGCGAAACAAGCGTTAAATGGGCGGAAGATTATACTTTTAGAATAAAACTTAATGCGGATTATAAAGATTCGCTAAACGATATGGTGGTCAGATTTAATGGATTTAACGTTGCAAAAACTATTATAGACGACCAAACTGCAGAGTTTAAAATCTTAAATGTTAGAGAAAATATTTCAGCAGAAAACCTAATAATTGATGGCATTTATAAAAATGAATACGTGGTTACGTTCACAACCGAAACTGTTAGAAATGGCAGACCTGTGGTGGGCGAATTTAGAAACTATTCAGGCGATGATTACACTAGCACAACTTATACTCAAGTGGTGAAACGTGGCGCAAACGCAGTTGCTCCAACAGCAGATATCATGGCACCAGAACATTATAAACTTAATGAAAATAGACCTTATAGTGCAAGTTTTGATAACGTAAATGACGATTTAATTATCTATGTAAATTTTGTGCCAATTTCATATTATATAACCTTCGATTTGCAGGGTGGAACAAATAATCCAGCAAATAATTCAGAAGGCGGAAATGTTTATAGATATAGTTATAGCATCGAACGACCTATTAATTTGAAAGACCCAACTAGAAAAATTGCAGATACAAATAACGAATATAAATTTGTTGGTTGGTTCTATGAAGAAAATGGTGAATGGTTGAATATTAACACTTTTGATGGCTATAAAAACTTGCAAGTAAAAGCGGTTTGGCAATTAGAAGTGGGAAATAGTAAGGCATATAAAACTTTGCAAGAAGCAGTGGCAGTGGCAACAGACGGTGACGAACTTTTAATTGAAGAAGGAACTTATTTAAACCAAGGATTTGCAACTAATTTAAATCTAACTTTGATTGGAGAAAACAACGTTGAAATCGTGGTGAACAACATGTTCTCGCCAATTTGGAATGAAGAAATTTCTTCAAGCAGATATGGAATTATAAACGCAAATAATGGCAGTTTGAAAATTAAAAATATTAAGTTTGTTGCAAATGAAAACACAATGCAAACAATGTTTGCAATCACAAGTTTGGGCTCAGATATTTCACTTGAAAACGTGCAGTTTGAAGGGCTAAATGCATTGTGCGTTTATGGAAACTCAGATAATAAATTAAAACTTGATGGCGTTTCAATTACTAGCGATGTAAACGCTTATGCAGTTGAGATTTATGCTAAAGATGATGGCTTTAAAACAGAAATTACAGACACAGATGTAAATGCAATGTTTGGCATTTTATATGGCTATAACGATGGCAAAAAAGCAAATATTAATATTTCTAATTCTAGCCTAAAATCTGGCAACATTGATATGCTTAATATAGAAGGCGTTGGCGTTAAAATTGATGGCGAACATAACATTCAAAATATTAGAATTTCGTTTGAAAACACTGGTAATTCTATAGCAGTTGAGAAGGTGGATAGATTAAGCAACTATGGTGAAACAGGTTTAGAATTTAATCTAGATAGAATTAATGCAATTAAAAATAAAATTCAGGTTAGCGGAACGGAATTTGCGTTAAGCGAACAAGGTAATAAAAAAGAATTTGTTATCACAAATCTTTCTGATGCACATTATAGCATTTTAGGTCATTTTGATAACGAAAATTATGAAGTGGAACTTTCATATTTAGGCTTCTTATATATTCAAGATGCATTTAATGTTTCAGATAATGTGTTTGCTTTAGGCGATATAACGTTAAATAAAGATATAACTATTCCACTTGGAAAAACTTTAACAATTTGCCCAATTAGATCCGAAGCAATATTGGAAGAAGATATAACGCTAACTGTGGCAGGAAAGTTGGTGTTGAAGGGCGATTTCAATGCGCTTGGCAATATTGTTAAAGAAACAACTGGCGAGATTGAAGCCACTAATAAAGTGATTGTTGGAACTAAGTCTGATTTAGGCTTAATCACTGAAATTATAGTTGATGGCTCAGTTCAAGAAACGTTATTAGGAATTGATAATCAATTTATCAATGGCGAAAATGTAAGCACGGTTGTTAGCGGAAAAGTAGTTAAAGCAAGCGGGGATAGTGGAGTTAAACAATTATATGCCACCACTTCAAACGCAACTGGTTATTACATTGGCTTGCAAGTTTATGTTGGCCATGAATATGCAAATTTAAATTTTTCAGATATTTATTTAAGCAATGTGGGCGGACTTAGTTATGCAAACGGAACGCATAGGTCAGATGCCCTAACAGATAAAGTGAATTCATATGGATATTTGGAAGTGGTGTTTGATGTAAACGTTCAAAATGGAGTTGTTGGCTTAACTTCTTGCACCGTGGAAATAAACGGAAAAACTTATTCATTTGATTTATCTTTAGTTCCTTATGCTCCAGAAGTTTTGGCAGATAGAGCCGATGTAATGGGAGTTATGTATAATTTCAATAATGATTATCAAACGATTTTAGAAAAATCAACAAGTTATGTAAGTGAAGCAAATAATTTCTCAAATTATGCGGTGGAAGGTTGCCTAATTGAAGGGGCAAACGCCACAAAACTTAACGAATTAAATACTAATTCCACAAAGCATTATATCTCATTTAGAAAATATGTTGGCTTGCAATATGCTGGAAAAGAATTTGATGAAACATATAAATATAACGGAATAGCAAAATCAAATTTAAATCTATTTGCAAAAGACGGAAAGAATTTCGTTGATGTTTATGGTTATGTTTATTATATCTTTGATGCAAACATGGATTATGTTCAGGGCATGGGCGGAAAGATTTATCAGAATTTCGATTTTGAAAACATAAATATTTTCTTTGAATTAGATAATGAGAATTATGAAATCAGGCTTGAAAAAGGCGACCTTTTGCCATACGTTTGGAATAGAAATAATGTGGTGTTAGGGAACACCTTAGAACTTGGAATTGATGGCAGATTCCTTACAATTATAGGCTCAAATTATGAGTACGCAATCTCTGGCGGAGTGATTAAAGTTTTAGATAATAGCGTTATTAAAGATATTTCATTATTTTATGACGGAACAAATGACGCTCTAGGCTATTTCGTGGCATATAAATTATGGTTAGGGAAATCTGATGGCACATTTAAAGATATCGCAAACAAAAACGTAACCATTTCAGTTTCGGGCTATGAAGGCAGAAGTTATTATATGCAATCAGTTGGCAACGATGGATTTGTGGATTTTATAACAGAAATTGTGCCAAATGGTGAAACTCTAACTGGCGGAACGTTAAATATCAGCATCTTGGTGGAAGGCGAAGAAACTGCAAAAGAATTCGTAATCAACTTAAATGATTTAGTTATTAAGCAAGAAGACGTTGGCGAAGGCGACCACTTAAAGAAGAATGGCAAAACATTTGGAATTGATGAAACCACATATAATGTAAGAATTGTGGAAGAAGGCTCAAGTTATAAAATTACAAACACAATCATTAACGATTTTATTAAAACTAATGAAGATTCTATAGCATATAATAACGAATATGCAAGTGTTAATTCTAGCGGTTATTTCGTAGGACTTAAATGGTTTATTGGTTATAGAAACTATGGCGAAAATATTCAATTTAATTTTGAGTTTGAAAAAAATAATGCAAGTGTTGCGTCGCAAACTAGAACTATAAAAGTTGATAAAAATGGCTATGTTTCGTTCTTTATTGATACTCTAACGAATGCCGAAACCTTAACCTTGGGCATAGATAAATTAACTTTATCTTACACGTTTAATGGCGAAAATAAGGTGATTACAATAGATTTTAGCGAACTTGTGGCTTCAGCCAAATAAAGAAAGCAATGCATATAAAATTTGCTTATTAATAATTAAATAAGAGTTTGGGAAACGTTTAAAATCTACGATAAAAAATAGGCTTAATTTAAGCCTATTTTTTGCCTTTGCTTTCTAGAGTTTGAACGTCTATTTCTTCCACTTCATATTTTTTAAAACTGCTAGATTTTTCAATCTCTGCACCAACGCCTTTGCGGTGGGCTTTGATATATGTTTTTATTTCAGAGATTATAACCGATAAAAAGATAAGTGTAATCAATGTTGCACATAAAAGTGGAAACCAATTTTTTGCTAAAAAATCCAACATAATATTCTTCCTTATTTCTTTTTTGTTGGCAAATATGAAGCAAAGAAATCGCCAACGTTTTTATTTTTTAGTTTTGCTAAGTAGTCGCTAGGACCAAGGCAAAATTCTGTGTTTATTAAAACTTCCGTTGCAAATGCGCCTAGCACATAACTTTCAATATAACCCCTATATTGAGTTAGATATTTAAATAGTTCAAGTGCCATGCTTTTGCCATAGGCGGAAAGTAAGTAAAGATAAAGTTTGTTTATTCCTTTTTCGTTATTTTGTTTTAGTAAAAACGAAATTAGTTTTGCGTTTTTATCTTTTCTATATTTGGTGTAGTTGCTAGGTTTATAATGCCATGCAGAGAATGCCGACCAGCCATTTATTAAGAACAAAGCACCGTTATCAAATTTTAACATATTGTTTTCATCATTTATAACTGAGTCGTAGAAATGAGAGAAGCCCGGATAGATGTTAAAATAGAATGATAGAGTGAGTTGCCTGTTGTTAATAGTGTTGCCATTTGTGTCTAAAATAAAAGTGTCGTTTGAAAAAGATAACTTTCTAGATTTAAATTCGCCTTTGCCATTAACGTCGTTTTCCTGATAACTAAAATCTTTGTTTGCGTACTTTCCCCAAACACCATGGGCGTTAAAGTCCTTTGCACATTCGTTTCTCAAGGCGTCTATTTTCTGCTTGTAGGTGAAAGGTGCAAGCCTTGGCTCTTTCTCCATTTTTAAATTTCTTTTTGCATAGCGAACGTTCATTTTTAATATCTTTTTATAAATTGTTTTTCCAAATATTGTTTGATATAAATTATTCATATCTGGGAAAACTCCATATTCGCAGGCAAATTCCAAAATAGAAGTAAGTTCGTCTTGGCAAAATGGTGCTTTAGAAATCTTTATTTTATATAAATCTTTTAGTTGTTCAGGCATAAAGATGATGCCACCAATTTTCGATTTAACTAACTTTAAAAACTCGCTCGTTGCTTCTTCAGTTTTGAAATATATAAGGTTTTTCAAAACTTGGTCGAACGAAAAGTACTTTGAATAATGTTCAATTTCCTTATTCATAATACTTTTTTCAAGCCCTAAAAGAGTGCTTGAAAAATCTTCCACTTCTCTCTTTGCAAGTTCGTCAAAACATATTTCATATTTCCATTTATCATTCTTTAATAGTTGCATTTTCTTTTCCTTTGTTTGGGCAAGCCAAACTTCTTATTTAATTATATCAGCCTTTGCCTGATTTTCAAAGAAAATTTACTTTAGTGAGTTTATATAGTTAAGCAAATCTGCCTTGTAATCATCATCTTGCAAAGCAAAGAATAGGTTTGCTTTTACAAATCCAAGTGGGCTTCCAATATCTAATCTTTCTCCTGCCACTTCTAGGGCATATAGTTTGTTTGCATTATATAAAAATGGAAACGCATCAGGAAGCAAAGTTTCTAGCCCGTTTGGTTTTACTTTTGGCAAAATGTCAAAAATCTCAGGGCTTAAAATTGTAGGGCCTAAATAACTTAGATTTGAAGGTGCTTCTTCAATCTTTGGCTTTTCCACAAATTCTAAAACTTTGTGCATAACTGGCTTGGTTGATGGATTTGCAAACTGCGTGCTTTTATCTCCTTCAATTCTCGCCACGCCATATTTGTAAACTTCCTTTATTGGAACTCGTTTGCAAGCAATTAAGTTTGGTGCGTTATTTTGTTCGTAAGCCTTAAGCATTTGGTTTAAAAGTGAATTATCCTTGTTGTAAAAAAGTTCATCACCAAAACACATATAAAAAGGTTCGTTGCCTATAAAACTTTTGGCCTTCATTAGCGCATGACCAGTTCCTTTAGGTTCAACTTGCCTAATGAAATAAACATTTGCCATATTTGGAATATCTTTAATTTTATTTAGAAGTTCGGGCTTATTTGAGAGAGTTAAACGATCTTCCATATCTGTGTTTTTATCGAAATAGTTTTCCATGCAATCTTTGTTTCGATTGGTTATAATTAAGATATCCTTAATTCCATTTTTGCTTAAATCCTCAATTAAATAATGGATTATTGGCTTATCCACGATTGGAAGCATTTCCTTTGGAACTGCCTTTGAATATGGCAAAAATCTTGTTGCAAGTCCGCCACATAATATAACCGCTTTTCTTATCATAATTTCCTTCCTTTTTCTTTTTCTTTATTATACTATTTTTTTAAAAATTGTGAATTTAAAATAAGATAAATATTAAAAATATTTGGATTTAAATTAAAAACTATGTAAAATGTTTATAACAAAGGAGATAAAGTTATGAAATTTGAAGAAACTAAAACATTTAAAAATTTGTTAGAAGCATTTGCGGGTGAAAGTCAGGCAAGAAATAAATATACATATTTTGCATCAAAAGCAAAAAAGGAAGGCTATGAACAAATAGCAGAGATTTTTTTGCAAACTGCAGATAATGAAAAAGAACACGCAAAATTATGGTTTAAAGCATTGAATGGTGGCGAAGTTCCTTCCACTCCTGAAAACCTTCTATCGGCAGCGATGGGTGAGAATGGCGAATGGACTGAAATGTATAAAAGAATGGCAAAAGATGCAAGAGAAGAAGGTTTTATGGAACTTGCGTTTGCGTTCGAGCAAGTTGGTGAAATTGAAAAGAGCCATGAAACTAGATATAGAAAGTTGCTTAAAAACTTAGAAGACCAGCAAGTGTTTACTAAAAATGAAGAAACTTATTGGAGATGCAGAAATTGTGGATTTATTTATAAAGGAACTTCTGCTCCAAAAATGTGCCCAGTTTGTAAACACCCACAAAGTTATTTTGAATTAGAAAAAGAAAATTATTAAGATGAAATTGCATCTTGAATGCGGTGTTTTTTGCGTGAAAAGATGTTTACTAATTTTAAGATTGCTAATATAATAAGTTAAAGGCTAGAAATATGGAAAAAATCATTGAAAAACAAAAAGCGTTTTTTCAAAGCGGAAAAACCTTGGATTTAAATTTTCGAAAAGAAAGTTTGCTTAAATTAAAATCGCAGATGGCAAAGTATTATAAAGAGATTGTGGAAGCGTTTAAAAAGGACTTTAATAAGTGCGAATTTGATGTTGTTACCACTGAGATTTATATGGTGAACCAAGAACTAAACTTCATGCTTAAAAACCTAAATCGTTTGGCGAAACCAAAGAAAGTTAGAACAGGCATTTTAAATTTTAAATCTAGCGGATACATTTTGAAAGAACCTTATGGCGTTACGCTGATTGTTGCACCATGGAATTATCCATTGCATTTGTCTTTGCTTCCGCTTGTTGATGCTATCGCCACGGGCAATACGATAGTTCTAAAGCCATCAAAAAATACGCCAAATGTGAGCGAAGTTATAAAAAAGATTTGCTCTTGTTTTGGCGAAGATTACGTTTATATTACTTACGATAACGAGCATGAACGTGATGTTCTTTTCGACCAGCGTTTTGATTTTGTTTTCTATACAGGCTCCCCTGCAGTTGCCAAAAACCTGATGGAAAGGCAGGGCAAGTTCCTAACTCCTATGGTGCTAGAACTTGGCGGAAAAAGCCCAGTGATTGTTGATGAAGATGCAGATATTGAAAGATGTGCAAAACGTGTGGTTTGGGGAAAGTTCTTGAATGCAGGACAAACTTGTGTTGCGCCAGACTATATGTTTGTGCATAAAAATCTGAAGGAAAAAGTTATCAACAAAATGGTGGAATATGTGAATAAGTTTTTCTATAAAAATGGCAAACTTAGCGAAGATTTTCCATACTTGGTTCAAAAACGAAACTTAGAAAAAACAGATAATCTTTTGAAATGCGGAAAGATTGAATGTGGCGGAAAAAGAACTGAAAGGCTTTTAGAACCAACAATTTTAAGTGATGTGAAATTAGATAGTGAAATTATGCAAAATGAGATTTTTGCGCCAATTTTGCCGGTGGTTGAGTTTGAAGATATAACGCAAGTTGTGGATTATGTAAGAGAAAATGAAAAGCCTTTGGCGTTATATTATTTCGGCAAAAAGAACGAGAAAAAGGTGCTAGATTATTGCTCTTTTGGTGGGGGGTGCGTAAATGAAACTATCATGCACTTGTGCGAAGAAAGATTGCCTTTTGGCGGAGTGGGAAATAGCGGAGTTGGAAGTTATCACGGAGCGAAAAGTTTCTCCACATTTAGCCATGAAAAAAGCGTTTTGAAAAAGGGTAAACTTGAATTAAATTTAAAGTATCCGCCTTACTCAAGTAAAAAATTAAACTTTATAAAAAAGTTTTTTAGGATTAAAGATAGATAATTCTGCTCGTAAATATTGGAAAGTATTAAAAAAATTAACAAATAAAAAATGCTACTTATCGGATTTAAAAAAGCGTATTAAAGGTTTATTCCTAAAATACGCTTTTATTTTTTTCTCTAGTTAAAATCTATGCTTTTAACTATGATTTTTTCTATTTATTTATAGTTTGTTCAACTTCCTTAGTATTTGAAGTTTCTTCATTTTTTCTTTTTTTAATTAGGCATTTTATCTTAATTGAATTTAATTCTTTCAGCGATATATGAATTTAATTCGCTTACAGGAATTCTAATTTGTTCCATTGTGTCTCTATCTCTGATTGTTACTGTGTTGTCTTCCAATGTATCAAAATCTATTGTAACAGAGAAAGGAACGCCGATTTCGTCTTGCCTACGATAACGTTTTCCAATTGAGCCTGCTTCGTCATAAATAACCATAAATTCTTTTGAAAGGCTATTGTAAATTTCTCTTGCCTTTTCGCTTAAATTCTTTTGCAAAGGCAAAACCGCAACCTTGAATGGTGCTAAGAATGGGTGAAGTTTTAAAACCACTCTTGTATCTCCGCCTTCCAAAGTTTCTTCCTTGTAGGCTTCAGATAAAACCGCAAGCATAAGCCTGTCCGCACCGATTGAATATTCGATATCATAAGGAACATATTTTTCGTTTGTGATAGGGTCTAGATATAGCATAGATTTTCCGCTATATTCTTGGTGACGAGATAGGTCGTAGTTAGTTCTATTGTGTATTCCGTTAAGTTCTTGCCAACCCATAGGATATAAATATTGAATGTCGCAAGCGTTCTTTGCATAATGCGCAAGTTTGTCATGGTCCTTAAATCTTAAGTGGTCTTTGTCAAAACCAAGGTCTAGCAAAAATTGCATTGCTTTGTTTTTAAATAGGTCATAATATTCGTGGTCTGTGCCTTCTTTGCAGAACCATTGATGTTCCATTTGCTCAAATTCAATAGTTCTGAAAATGAAGTTGCCCGGAGTGATTTCATTTCTGAAAGCCTTGCCAATTTGTGCAATTCCAAAAGGAACTTTTGCTCTCATGCTTCTTTGAATATTTAGAAAGTTTACAAATTCGCCTTGTGCAGTTTCTGGGCGAAGATAGATTTTTGAAGTGCTGTCGTCAGTAACTCCACGATTTGTTTCAAACATAAGGTTGAAGTTTCTAATTTCTGTAAAGTTGTGCTTTCCGCAAACAGGGCAGTTTATATGCTCCTTTTCAATAAAATCTTGCATTTCTTCTCTTGTCATTGTGTCGGGATTAACATTTAGTTTGTGCTTCTTTGCAAACTCTTCAATTAAGTTGTCCGCACGATGCCTTGTTTTGCATTCCTTGCAGTCCATTTTAGGGTCTGAGAAACTTGCTGTGTGACCGCTTGCGTCCCAAACTCTTGAGTTCATTAAGATTGCTGCGTCCACGCCAAAAGAATTGTCGCTTTCCTGCACAAATCTTTTCCACCAAGCCTTTTTGATGTTGTTTTTTATCTCCACTCCCACAGGACCATAATCCCAAGTGTTGCCCATTCCGCCATAGATATCTGAGCCTTGGAAAATGATGCCTCTGTTTTTGCAAAGATTAACTAGTTTATCCATTGTTGCGTCCATAAAAAATCTCCTTATAAATACGTATTTTTCAAACAAAAAAGCCCCATAAAGACCATCTGTTTGATCTTTAAGGGACGAGATTTTAACCCGCGGTTCCACCCTAATTGGTTTGAAAACCCACCTTTATTAGTTTTTTAACGAAAACTTTAAAAACGGATACCATTTTAGTATCATTCCATCGCAAATCGCCACTTTGCTAAAATCGGAATTATCAGGGATATTATATCATTATAAATAAATTTGTCAAGTAAAAAATTGAAGATTGAACCCCGCCTATTAAATTATATGACCAAATTTTTTTATTGACACTGTTTTTTATAAAGTATATACTACTATAAAGTAAAAATCGACGTCTATTTAAAAATAAAATGAAAAAATTTAGTCAAAGGATTTTAAAAATGAATTTGTATCACAAAATAAACGAGTTTTCAAATTTTATGAAGAAGAAATATAATGCAAAAGTATATAGAAATCTAAATGAAGCCTTAAAGGATTTTCCAAATTTGTTTTATTGTTCAGATATTTTATGTTTAACATGTTATAGCATTGGAATGAGTGAAAACTATAAATGCTATATATTTGGGGAAAAAGAAGAAAATTATTTCATTGTTAGTTATTATGATGATAATGTGATAAAAAATATTTTTATTCCAGAAGAATATTTAGATACAATAAAGAAAGAAGAATTAATTGAAATTCATTCATATCTTCCATTTTATAATGTAAATAAAACAAATACTGATGAGTTCTATAAATGTATAAAAGCATACAATGGAAATTTTAACGAAGAAAATATAAAGAAAATTTTTAAAACATTGTATAACGCAAAAATTATTGAAGATACCACTATTTTTTCGAAGTTGCCAATATATCAAGAAATAGAAGAATCTAATAGAAGATTAAAAGAAATTGGGTTATCTCCTTTAGAAATAGAGAATGAAAAAGAAATCCTATTTCATTTAGAAGGAGAGAATATATTTGTTCCAAAAGAAGAAAAAAATTGTTATGTTTTAACCACTTTTTCAAATGATAAACTTATCTCCATATTATGTAGTTACAACAGATTTAAATGGAGATATGAACTTTCAAATTTGATAGATTCAAAAAGAGTGATGGAAATATTATCATAAAAAATTAACCATTTAGTTAGATTAAAAATAATCTATCCCACATGGTTAATATTTTAATTGATTAGAATCTTCCTATTAAATAATCTATGCTAGAGCCTAGCCTTGTTGCTATTAAATATAGGGTATCAAGTTTGGGTATTTCGCCATTTCTCCAATGCCTTATGATTGATTCGCTTAATCCTAATTCTTGTGCCAACTTATAATGCGAAATATTATTTAACTTTAAAAATTCGTTGTATCTTTGTAAAAACAATTCTTGGTTGTAATCTTTTAATCCAAGAATTTTCTTATCGTCACTTAAAGATAATAGATAATCAAGAGAACACTCAAAATAATTACAAAGTTTTATAGCCACGCTAATCTTAGGCGTGGTCTCTTTTAAATATCTGCTTAAATTTGATGACGAAACTCCGCAATTTCTTTCAATTTCTCTTAAACTAACGCCTTTTTCAATGATTAAATCTTTTAAGTTTTCCGCTAATATTTTCATGTTTTACACCTTTCAATAAAACAAGACAAACTTATAAAAATTTGCCTTGTAATTTTTTTATTCTTCTTTAGGTGGAGTACAAAAGTATTCGTCTTTTTCAAGAGTGGTTGGGGGGTCCACAAATTCCCACATTAAGGTTGTATCAGGAAGCAAGCATTTACTAACTTGTTCCACTTTCTTTATAATATCTCCAAATGGCAATTGCGAATATTTTGCTTGTTTATTAGCCACCATTTTCTCATATGCTTCTCTTAAAATTCCAAGTTCATATTCATGAGTTGTGTCCACAATCACATCTGCGTTGTTTTTATATTTTGTAATATATTTATCTTCTGCTTCGCAAACTGTGTCCCAATTTTCAAGCGTGTGTTTAACGCTATATTGTCTTCGTGCTATATCTCTAACAATTCTTCTAAATAGCCTAATATCTTTTGAGTTCAACTCTTCCTTATCGTACTTAAAATGACTTTGAGCATTTACATAAATCTTAAAATAATCTGTTGTAACCACATTCTCAACAAACTTTGGATTTAGAACATGAAGACCTTCGAATATTATGATTGAATTATATCTCATCTCAATTTCTTTGGCTTCGTGATTGTTAATTCCCGTGATGAAATCATATTCAGGGAAGATTGCCTTACCTTCTTTAAAAAGTTTGCCGAAAGCCTTTTTCATAAGGTCTGTGTCGATTGCTCTTGGACTATCGAAATCCTTAACTCCGCTTGGAAGAACTGGAGTATTTTTTCTATCTATGAAGAAATCGTCCATGCTGATTGTTATAACATGTCTGCCTTTCTTCTCTAGAATTTCCTTGATTAACCTAGCGGTTGTTGTTTTCCCAGCACAACTAGGGCCGGCAATCAACACCATGTTAGTATCTTTCTTTTCTAAGATTTTATTTGCAATATTGAAAAGTTGTTCTCTATATCTTGAATCCGTATCTAAAATAATTTTTTTAGCATTACTTAAAATCTTTTCATTCACGTCTTTAATTGAATATGTTTTATATTTCATAGTGGTCTCCAAAGTGTTAACGTTTTAGTGATTTGTCGAAAAATCTAACAAGGGTTGAGTAAACAGGGTAGGATGTTTCAACAAACACAATTATGAATAATATGTCTGATAAATTTAAACTTACATAATTAAATATATTGTATGCGAATGTAAGAACTAAGGTTATTAGTATCAAAACTCCAGCGAATAGTATTCCACGATAAATATCTAAAGGTTTGCAAATTCTAAGTAATACTAGAAGCCCTGTGAATGTAACAGCAAGTGAAGCCATTGTTGGATAAACTGATTCAGGGATTATATTCAATCTCTTCAAAATGAAGCATGCAAGAACATTTAAGAAGAATATTATCGCTGCCGGCAACGACTTAATAAGCAAGTTTGTTAAGAACCCACCATTTATTTTATTCGTGTTCGGCTGTAACGCTAAGAAGAACGATGGGATTCCAATTACGCAAGTTTCAAGTATTAAAACTTGGCTTGGTTCGAACGGATAACCTTCGCTTAATATTAAACAGAAAAGTGTTAGAAGGATAGTGAAAATTGTTTTCATTAAGAATAATGATGATGAATTTTGAACGTTGTTCACCACTCTTCTTCCTTCTGCCACCACGCTTGGCATACTTGAGAAGTTGCTATCCAGCAAAACTAAATGGCTTACATGCCTTGTGGCTTCAGAACCACTTGCCATTGCAATAGAACAATCTGCTTCTTTTAATGCAAGGATATCGTTAACGCCATCGCCAGTCATCGCCACCTTATGGCCTTTGTTTTTCAATGCCTTCACAAGGATTGCTTTTTGCTCAGGTGTAACTCTTCCAAACACTGTGTAATTATCCACAGCGTCAATGATTTGTTGTTCGTTTAAGCCTTCAAGATTTATATATCTATCTGCTCCTTCCACTCCCACTCTTTTGCTAACTTCGCTAACGGTTAGGGGGTTATCTCCGGAAATGATTTTGATAGAAACTCCATTTTCCTTAAACCATGCTATTGTTTCCACAGCATCTTCTCTTATATGGTCTTCTATAACAATGAGTGCAATTGGAGTTTTGTTAGGCGACAATTTGTTATTTGTAATTCCGCCTTCGCACTTGCAAACAAGTAAAACTCTAAAGCCCTTACTTGCGTAGTTATCTATAAGTTTGTCTAATTCTTTATCTCTTGTTCTCATTAAGAATTCAGGAGCACCAAACGCATAAGTTTCGCCATTTTTGAATGTTACAGCAGATAACTTTCTATCGCTTGTGAATGGCAAAATCTCTTCTGCCGGATAGGTTTTGGAATAACCGAATCTAGAGATTAACGCCCTGCTTGTTTGGTTGTTATCGTCCAAACCTGTTAGCATAGAACCAATAATATCGTCTAATTGCTTAACCACTTTTGTATCTAAAGGAATCACGTTCGAAACTTTCATAGTTCCATCGGTGATAGTTCCTGTTTTATCTAGGCATAAAACATCTGTTCTTGCAAGCATTTCGATAGAGTATAGGTCCTGAACCAAAGTTCTTTTTCCAGCCAATTTCACAACTCCAACTGCAAGTGCCATGCTCGTTAGTAAGAACATTCCCGCAGGAATCATTCCTATAATGGACGCTGCTGTTTTTTCAATTGTTTGAGCAAATGTGTAACCTGATTGTTGGTTATTTATAAACATCAAAACCGCAAGCGGAATGATAATAATTCCCACTGTGCGAATGATAATTTTCATACTTTGTAAAAGTTCGCTCTTAGGCTTTGAATATTTTTTTGCTTTTTCGGAAAGTTTTGAAGTGTAGGTGTCTTCGCCCACGCCCGTTACTTTTGCATAACATTTTCCGCCCACAATAAAACTGCCAGATAGAAGGGCATCTCCTTTCTTTTTCTTGATTGCAATACTTTCACCAGTTAGCAAACTTTCGTTTACTTCCACTTCTCCATCGGTAACCACGCAGTCCGCACAAATTTGTTTTCCTGATTCGAAATAAACCATATCGTCCAATACAATTTTATCTGTGGCAATATCTGTTAGATATCCATCTCTCACCACTTTTGCAACCGGACTGGTTACTAATTTAATTTTTTCAATTGTCTTTTTTGCTTTAATTTCTTGGATTATTCCGATTGCCATATTTGCAAGCACTATAACCATAAAGAAAATATTTCCAAGTCCGCTTCCAACCCAAATTAGAGCACCTGCCACGATAAAGCAAAGAATATTAAAGAATGTTACAATATTTGTAAAGAAAATTGCACCGTAAGTTTTGGTGTTTTTGTCCTTCACTTCATTGGCATAACCTTCCATTACTCTTTGTTCCACTTGAGCACTCGTTAAACCAGTTTTATACGTTGGATTAAAACGAGTTAGTTTACTCAATGGAACTTTCTTATTTTTCTTACGTTTTTTAGTTTTTGTATTAATTTGTGGCTGAGATTTCTTCACTTCCTCATTTTCAGGAACTTGAATAGGCTCTTTTGCTTCCACTTTCTTTGTTGTTTGTTTTTTAGTTTTCCTTGCTTCCATTTTACTTCCTTAAAATTTATGTTAAAAATCTAAGATTTAAGATTATTTAATGTTACTTAATTAATTTACTATAGATTATAGTTATATAATAATCAGCAGAATAAGTTTAACATATTATAGTCTCTTTGCAAAACAAATATTAAAATTAAAATGCAAACTTTTTTCTTATTTGCGTTAAAATTATTACTTAGTTTAAATTTAAAGCCAAAAAAACGTAATTCAAGTTGATAAAATTATTTATTTGTGTTATTCTTTATAAAATGTAAAAAAGGAGAAAGGTTATGCAGATAAAATATAAGAATTTAAAGCAAACAGATTTAGAGGTGTTTAACGCCATAAAAAAAGAAACTAGTCGCCAACAAAAAACTATCGAGTTAATCGCTAGCGAAAACTTTGTTTCTAAGAGTGTTTTGGAAGCAATGGGAAGCGTTTTAACAAATAAGTATGCGGAAGGGTATCCATCTAAAAGATATTATGGCGGTTGCCAAAATGTGGATATTGTTGAAAACTTGGCAATAGAAAGAGCAAAGGAATTATTTGGTGCAGAACATGCTAATGTTCAGCCTCATAGCGGAGCAAATGCTAATTTGGCAGTTTATTTTGCATTGCTTTCTCCGGGCGATACAGTGCTTGGAATGAACTTATCTCATGGTGGTCATTTAACTCATGGAAGCAGGGCAAATATAAGCGGAAAATATTTTAATTTCATTCCTTATGGCGTGAATTTAGAAACTGAGCAATTGGATTATGACGAAGTGGAAAGATTGGCTTTGGAAAATAAACCTAAAATGATTGTTGCAGGGGCAAGTGCGTATCCAAGGATTATAGATTTTAAAAAACTAAGAGAAATTGCAGATAAAGTTGGAGCATATTTGATGGTGGATATTGCTCATATCGCAGGCTTGGTTATTGCTGGGCTTCACCCATCTCCAGTGCCTTATGCCGATGTTGTAACCACCACCACTCATAAAACTTTAAGAGGTCCAAGAGGCGGATTAATTTTATGTAAAAAAGAATTGGCAGGAAAGATAGATAAGGCCATCTTCCCAGGTACTCAAGGCGGACCACTAGAGCATGTGATTGCAGGAAAGGCAGTTGCGTTTGGCGAAGCATTGAAGCCAGAATTTAAAGAATATCAAAAACAAATCGTTAAAAATGCCAAAGCAATGGCAGATAGATTTGTTCAAAACGGAATTAAATTAGTTTCTAATGGAACAGATAACCACTTAATGCTTTTGGATTTAACTGGCACTAAGTTAACAGGTTTAAATCTTGAAAAAATGCTAGATAAAGTGGGAATCACTGTTAATAAGAACACAATTCCAAATGAAAAGTTATCTCCATTTATCACAAGCGGGGTTAGAATTGGAACTCCAGCAGTAACCTCAAGGGGAATGGTGGAAGAAGATATGATTGTTATTGCCGATTTGATTACAAAAGTTATTAAAGAAGGCAATGAATGTTTTAAAGAAGTTAAGGCAAAAGTTAAGGAACTAACAGATAAGTACCCATTGCCTTATTAAAAGATTAGGTAAGGATTATGAAAAAAGAGAACGAAAAGTTATTAGAATTAATACAAAGAAGAGCAGTTGCTATTTATTCAATTGAAGGTTTGAAAGAAAAATTAGAAAGCGGAAAGAAACTAACTATTAAGTTTGGGGCAGACCCATCAAGGCCCGATTTGCACCTTGGTCACACAGTTCCGCTAAGAATTTTAAAGGCGTTCCAAGATGCAGGTCATGAAGTTGTTTTCCTAATTGGGGATTATACCGCAATGATTGGCGACCCAAGCGGAAAGAGCAAAACAAGGCCAAGTTTGACTAGAGAAGAAACAACCAAAAATGGCAGAACTTATATGGAACAAGTTGGCAAAGTTTTGGATTTGAGCAAGAATGTTAGAGTGGAATATAATAGTAAATGGTTTGAAAAAATGAGTTTTGAAGAAGTTTTGAAACTAAGCAGTAAGTACACTGTGGCAAGACTTCTAGAAAGGGACGATTTTGCTAATAGATATAACACAAATAAACCAATTGGTGTACATGAATTTATGTATCCGCTAATGCAAGGATATGATTCTGTTATGCTTAATTCAGATATTGAGATTGGCGGAACAGATCAAACATTTAATGTGCTTGTTGGAAGAGAACTTCAAAGAGATTATAACCAAACTCCGCAAGAAGTTATCACGTTCCCATTGCTTTTGGGCTTAGATGGCGTGGAAAAAATGAGCAAGAGCCTTGGCAACTATATCGGCATTTCAGACCCCGCTGATTTAATGTTTGAAAAGTGCATGAGAGTTCCAGATAATATGCTTAAAGATTATTTCGCTTTAACTACTGATTACGATATTGCTTTGGCTGAAAAATTGATGAAAGAAGATATAATGCAAGCACATATTGTGTATGCCACTGAAATCGTTACAATGTATCATAGTAAGGAAGATGCCGAGAAGGCGTTGGCTAGATATAAAGAAGTGGCAAAAGGCGGAATCCCAGAAAATATTTTAGAAATAAACGTTGAAAAAGAAAACCCAACATTAATTGATTGCTTGATGGCTAGTAAGTTGTGTAATAGTACAAGTGAAGCAAGAAGATTAATTCAGCAAAACGGCGTTAAGGTTAATGGTGAGATAATAAACGAATTTAATAAGATTGTTGAAAAGGGAAGTGTTATTCAGAAAGGCAAAAATAAATTTGTTAAAATTGTTTAACAATTTTTAATATTAGGGAAAAATAGGCTAAATTTAAGCCTATTTTTTAACCTTGTGATAGGTTTGTAAAATTTTTATATCAAAATGATTGTATCTAGAAGATTTCACAAAATGTGTAAATGAAAAATCCACAAATTATAAGAAAAAGTGGATTTTTTAAATATTAAAGTGGTGAATAACCGTCGTGATCGTCGGTGGAATGCTTAGATTTAGTAATTCCATCTAATTTCCAATCTCTATAATCGGAGAAAAGTTTTTGATCTTCTTCAGATAAACCTTCAAACCAATCATGCACTTCTTGTTCTTCAAGTTTTTGCTTTTTCGTGTAGGCTTGTTCTTCAATGATTGGCTCAACAATTGTATTTGGGTCTGGCTTATATGATGCATCAAAAATGTTTTTAGCATCAAAAGGTCTTTCGTTTCTAAATAATGGACCATTGAAAACCTTGTGGCATTCATCGTAGGCAATAATAGTGCCACTTTCAACACATTTCTTAAATGCTTCGTCTCCCATAATAACTTCGTCTAGGATTTTTTGGTTAAACTCAAAGTAATCGTCGCCATAAACTCCTTGCCTAAATTCAGCCGAGCCACTTTCAATATATGGGGTTAAAACATCGTCTGGAACTTTTAGAATAAGCGTGCTAACATAATTTTTGCCGGCATAAGATTCTGCTTTAGCACGTCCATGCTTAATTGCCAAAATTCCGTCCTCACTGCTTGGTGAGAAAAATAAATCCATGGAGTCGTTTCTTAAGGAATCTAAATCGTCTGAGTAGAAAAAGTATGAGCCCACTTCTCTTAATCTTTCAACATTTTTAAGATATGCTTGCCTTTCTATAGGTGACCCAAAATCTTTTCTTTCAATGCCTTCGCTAGGGATATAATCTGGGTGAGCGTAACCAAGTTGGATATCTTTTTCACCATTTAAGTATTGCTCAAAGTTTCTAGCGTCTGGCTCTTTAAACGAACGAATGAAATACATATTGTTTTCTCCTTTTCTCCATATTTCTTATTATATATTTTATCACTTTTTTTGCTTTTTAGCAAGTAAACAACTAAAAATCCGCTGAATTTGGCTTTATTGCATGAAATTACTTAAGATTTAGGCGAATTTAAAACATAATCTTATTTAGTTTGATAAATAATAAAAGTACATTAAAAAATTTGTTTAAATTCAAAAAAATTGTTATTATATAAGTAATGAAAATGGAGGAAATTATGAAAAAGTTTAAAAAGATATTGTGTTTGGCTTTGCTGGTTTTGATTGCTCCTATGTTTTTTATTAGTTGTAACAAAAACGAAATAAAAGATTTGAATGCAAAAATAACGGAATTGGAAGCAGAAAATAGCAAACTTAGAACAGAGAAAAATCGTTTGCAAGAAACGAATAACACTAATAATAGTACAATTTTATATCTAAATGGAAGAATAAACACTCTAACTCAAGAAAGAGATGACCTTTCAGCAGAAAGAGAAGATTTGAAGGCTGAAAAAGAAACGTTGGAGAAAGATAAGAAAACTCTTATAGATGATAAAAACTTGTTAGAACAAGAGAAAACGGAATTAAATAATCAGATAACTGCTAAAACGCAAGAGATTACTAAATTAGAAAATGAAAAAACTTCTTTGAATGCTCAGATTACTGCAAAAAATACTGAAATCGCCAGTTTAAATGTTCAATTAGATGGTGCAAAAGCAGATAAAGAAGCGGCGCAAAAACAAATTAAAGATTTAGAAGCCGAAAAGAAAGAATTAAATGATGAACTAACAGAAAGGCAAACTCAGATTAATCGTTTGACAACAGAAAGAAATTCTTTGCAAACACAATTAAATGAAAAAACTACAACGTTAGAAGAAAAAGAAAATTTGTTAAATCAAAAAGAAGATGAAATAACGAAGTTAAATTCTCAACTTGCACAAAACAAAACAACGATTGAAGGTTTAAATAATCAGATTTCAGCATTAGAAACTGAGAAAACAAATTTGCAAAATGAAAATAACGAATTAAAAACTGAAATTGAAAGATTTAGAACTGCAGATTTGAGATTTGGCGAAACATATAATGAAAGCAATCCGCTAGTTCTAACTAAAGACGAGACCAACATTCATAACACATATATGTTCTTTAATTGTACATTTGGAAATGGAATTGAAGTTTTAGATAAAGATGTTGATTTAAGATTCTATGGTTGTGTATTTAATCTTGGCTCATCATCAAACTTTATTAAAGCCACAAGCCTATCTAATCTAGATATTGAAGATTGTACTTTTGAAGGAACTTTCTCAACTGATTCAAGTGAAAACACTGTAATTGACTTGAATTTATATAGCACTGCTGTTAGAACTATTGTAATTTCCAATAATGAATTTAAAGTTTCAAACGGAACTAGTGCTTCAAATAAGGCAGTTGCAATCGCAATTAAAACAAGACTTGGTGCAACCGATACAGTTGATGCAGAAACTGAAACATGGGCAAAGGACCAAACTGCCGGAACAATAAATAGCGTGGTTTTAATTGAAAACAATTTATTTACTGAAACTTGCAACGTTATAAATATTGGTGCAAAATCTGTAAACGCTGATGGCTCAGCAAATATTTCCACTGGTGCTTTTGAGGTTAAAGTAACAGGAGCAACTAAAGAGAGTTATGCGTCAAACATTAGTGTTTATGAATTATATCTTGATGCTTCAGGCGGAACCACTGTGGCAGAAACAGTTTCTGCTGAAGAAACAAAAACATTTGGTAATAAAACTGCAAGAGAAACTGCTTAAAAAGTTTTAAATTTATAAACAATAAAAATGCTGGTGAAATTAATTTGCTGGCGTTTTTTATTGAAATTATAAATATCTCTTTTAAAATGTTTTAAACTTTGCTAAAATAAAAGAGACAAATTAAAAGGAAAAAAATTATGAACAAACATTTTGATTATATAGTACTTGGCGGTGGTGCAGGCGGAATAGTTTCGGCAATAAAGTTGGCAACCAATGGAAATAGCGTGGCGATTATAGATGAAAATGTTAGCATTGGCAAGAAGTTGCTTGTAACAGGAAACGGGCGCTGTAATTTAACTAATGAAAATGTAACGAGTGAAAAATATAATAGGAATATAGATAAATTCTTAAAAAGGTATGGGGTTAATGAAACTCTTAACTTTTTTAAATCTCTAGGTCTGGAAACTTATGCGGACGGTGAAGGAAGAATTTATCCGTTATCTAATTCGGCAAAAACTGTGCAGTTTATATTGCAACAAAAAGTGAAAGAATTGGGTATTATGGTTTTTGCTGGTGAAAAGATTTTAGAAGCAAAAAAGCAAAGTGAAAAGTTTGTTATTAGAACAGATAAAAACATTCTTGAGAGTAAAAATCTTGTGGTTGCAACTGGCGGAAAAAATAAAGATTATTTAAATTCATTTAAGTTAAAAACCATAAAGGAAATGCCGAGTTTGGTGGCGTTGAAAACTAAGGAAAATACAAAATTGCTAAATGGTGCTAAGGTTAATGCGTTGGTGTGTGCGAGCGAGGGAAATTCATTTAAGCAGGAAGAAGGCGAAGTTTTATTTAAAGATGCAGGTTTGAGCGGAATAGTTATATTTAATATTTCCACGATATATGCAAGGGCTAAAAACTTTAGCGGACGTTTGAGTTTGGATTTGTTTCCAAATAAAAGCGAAAAAGATATTTTAGATATGCTTATGTCAAGAAAGCATTTAAAATTTAACATTCTAGAAGGGGTTTTATGTCATGAACTGGCAATTTATGTTTTTGAAAGATTGGGCATAGACAATAAAAATGCAGATAAAATGAGTGATGCGGAAATTAAAAACATTACTAAAGTATTAAAACATTTAGAATTTCAGATTGTTGGAGTTTATGACAATAACCAAGTAATTTCAGGCGGAATTGATATAGAAGAATTGAATGATAACTTAGAGCATAAGAAAATGAAAGGTTTGTATTTCGTTGGTGAAAGCGTGGACGTTGATGGTGAATGTGGTGGTTATAATTTGCAATGGGCTTGGACTAGTGCTTTAATCGTGGGAGAAGGAAAATGATAAAGTTAGATAATATAAGGTTAAAGCCTGATTACACGGAAGATGATTTAAAAACAGAGATCGCTAAAAATCTAAAAATAAGCAAATCAAAAATTTTAGGCTTTGAGATTATAAAGAAGTCTATAGATGCTAGAAGAAAACCCGATGTTAAGATTGTTTTAAGCGTTGGAATAAAATTAAAAAATGAAGATAAGTTTGAAAATTTAAAATTTGAGCCAGATTATTCACTTTTTGAGTATGATAAAAAATTTATTTCTGATCGCCCAATTGTTGTTGGCTTTGGGCCAAGCGGAATGTTTTTAAGTTTGATGCTTGCTCGCATGGGGCTAAAGCCGATCGTAATAGAGCAGGGCGAGAGAGTGGAAGAAAGAATAAAAACCGTGGAAAAGTTTTGGAATGAAAGAAAGTTAAATGAGTTTTCAAATGTGCAGTTTGGAGAAGGCGGAGCAGGCACGTTTAGTGATGGCAAATTAAACACAAATTTAAATTCTATTTATTGTAAAAAAGTTATAAATGAGTTTTATCACTATGGTGCACCAAAAGAAATTTTGTATGTTGCAAAACCGCATATCGGAACAGATAACTTGCGTGGGATTGTGAAAAATATTAGGGAAGAGATAATCTGTTTGGGCGGAGAGATAAAGTTCTCAACAAAACTTGTAGATATAACCGTAGAAAATTCAGAAGTAAGGGAAATTGCTGTACAAAACGTTGTTACTGGTAATAAAGTTACACTTTCTGTCAAAAACTTATTCTTGTGCTTAGGACATAGTGCAAGAGATACATTTAAATTATTAAAAGAAAAGAATGTTTTTATGAAACAAAAACCTTTTGCGATGGGTGTTCGAATAGAGCAAGAACAGTTGGAAATTAATGAGAGCCAATATGGAAAAGGTTATTCGAAATGTTTGCCTAGTGCGGATTATAAATTGGTGGAACACTTAGATAATGGTAGAAGCGTTTTTACATTTTGTATGTGCCCAGGTGGACAAGTTGTGGCGTCAAGTTCTGGAAGTGGAGAAATTGTTACAAATGGCATGAGCGATTTTAAAAGAGATAAAAAGAATGCAAATAGTGCAGTGCTTGTAAATATTGAAACGGGCGACTATAAAAGCGATGACGTTTTGGCTGGGATTGAGTTTCAAAAGAAATATGAAAGGTTGGCGTTCGAACTTGGCGGTGGAAATTATAACGCACCATGCCAAACAGTGGGCGAATTCTTGGGAAAGAAAACAAAAGAAAATATTTTGCCATCATATAAGCCGGGCGTAACATTTTGTGAGTTGAAAAAATGCTTGCCCAAGTTTGTAAGCGAGTCGCTAAAACTTGCGTTGCCAAAATTAAATGCAAAATTATCTGGTTTTGCGCTTGATGAAAACTTGCTTATAGGAATTGAAAGCCGAAGTTCCTGTCCGCTAACAATTGTGCGTGATGAAAATTTTGAAAGCAATATTAAAGGAATTTATCCTGTGGGTGAAGGTGCCGGTTATGCTGGGGGCATAATTTCCAGTGCTGTTGACGGAGTGAAATGTGCGGAAGCATTTTATAATAGGATTTAAGTAAATATTGTTTTCAATTTATATAAGAAATAACTTAATATTAAAATTTAAACGTGTTTGAATTGGTAAAATTTGAAATCATCGTGGAATAAATATCGTATAAAAAAGGCAAATAGTTTTGATTACTATTTGCCTTTTTAAAAGGAAGGGAAAATTTTTTATTATAAAATATTGTTAAACAAAATTATTTATTAAATTTTAATATAAAGTTTTATTTTCCATGTGCTTTTCTTCTTCGCTAAATGTTAGATTTGGAATAGAACCAATATCTTCAATCCCATAATGTTCGTAAATCCCAACAACGTCTAAAGTTGTTAAATCGTTAGGATTTATTTCTAAATTTTTGCATACATTTAAAATTGATTTTTCGTCTTTTCCTTCAAACTCCACATATGTTGGAATCAAAGGCCATGAATCAATATCTATCTCTACGCCATCTAACATGTATCTTATTCTCTTATTTTCTTGTGTTGTGCGAGCAAAGTAGCCAAGTTTGTTAAGAAGTTCGTCTGTTGTGTTGAAATCTGAAACTTCGATTTCACATTCTTTAGTTCCGTCAATCTTCTTGCTTTTTATCTCTTTAATAGTTAAAGTTGTTTTATCGCCTTCCTTTCTAAGTCTAATCCAACTGTTTTTATCTGAAGGGTCGATATCATAGCATTTTCTTATTTGCTCCCAAGCGCCAATAAATTCCGCATTATTTTCTTCTAGTTTTGAAATAAATTCTTCTTGGTCAACTTCTAATAATCTTGCTTCAAATTCTGTTTTCATAACTTCTCCACTCTTAAATACATTTTCATTATATCACAACTTTAACATTTTGCAAAAGATTAAAAGAGTTTATTTAGCAATAAACCAATCAATTATTATTAAAAATATTTTTAAATTGGTTGGTTTATTTTTTTGACTAGTGTAAAATACAAATGTTTGGGAGGTGTTATGAATAATTTAGAGTATGAGAAGAAAAAATATAAAGAATTTCGAAACACTATTGATGAGTATAAATCTCAATTAAAAAAGAACCGTGAAATTGCTTTAGATATGCCCGTGGAAACCGACAATGGGTTCAACGTTGAAAGAGAACGTTTGATTGATGATATTGATGAGAAATTAAGTATTTTAAATAGGCATAAAGATGATCCGTATTTTGCTAAACTCTTATTTAAAGATGTTGATGACGGTACTGAATTTAATGGTTATATAGGAAGAGTTAGTATAGGAAAGATTTCAGACCCCAGCGATAATAAAATAGTAGATTGGCGGGCTCCGATAGCAGATTTATATTATAATGGTAGAGTTGGAAACAGTACTTACAAATCTTTAGATAAAGAATATAATGTGGATTTAAAACTAAAGCGTCAAATTAAATGTAAAGATGACGACGTGGAATCCATATATGATTTAGATGATAAAATTTCTAATGACGAATTTTTAATTCCATATTTAACTCAAAGTGCTGATAACAGATTAAAAAATATTGTTGCCACTATTCAGCAGGAACAAAATGATATAATTCGTTGTTCGCCTTATCAAAACTTGGTGGTGCAGGGGGTTGCAGGTTCAGGAAAAACAACCGTTGCATTACATAGATTATCTTATGTTATTTATAATTACAAAAAAGTTTTGTCGCCAAGCGATTTATTAATAATATCTCCAAATGAAATTTTTTTGCATTATATTTCCACAATTCTTGTGGATTTAGAAGCGGATAAATCAAATAGTTTTTCATTAAATAAAATTGTTTATGATTTATTACAAAATGATTATGCCTTACTAGGTAAGCATCAGCAATACACGGCACTTATTAATGAAGGTGTTTCAATTGATTATTTGTCTTTTAAAAACAAAAAAGATTTTGCAGATGTTTTAGAGCGTTTTATTTCTAAGGTTTTAAATGATATTACTAGAAAACCCCTAGTGATTAAAGGTATTAAACTATTAGATGCTGATGATGTAAAAGATTTCTTTATTGAAAAAGATTTGAGAAAACCTATTGAAAGAGTTGTTGATGATGGATGCAAAAGGTTGGGGGTGGCTTTAGCAACCGAAACAGAATTAAAAAAGAAAGCACTTTTAAATATAGATAAATCAGAAAAAGATTTTTCTACAAGAAATTCTGTTAAGGAATTAATGGAGTCGGGAAATTTTGGTTATATTAGGAAAACCATTAAAACTAATTTTAATGTTTTAAATCTGTACAAAGAATTTATCAAGAACATAGAAAATTATACAGATTATAAAGAATATAAAATTCTAAAAACTTATACTTTAAAAAATCTTAACCATAAAAGGATTGCCTATGATGACTTCGCTAGTTTGTTATATTTGATAACTAGACTTATAGAACTTCCTTTCTATGATAGAATACGATGTGTGTTTATTGATGAGGCACAAGATTTAAGTGAATTGATGTTTTTGGCATTAAAACAATTATTTAAGTTTGCAAAGTTTTCAATTTTTGGAGATATTGCTCAAGGCATTTATGATTACGAAGCCATACAAGATTGGAGTTTTGTGCTTGAAAATTTTGATGATATAAAAATGCTATATTTAGATAGAAGTTATAGAACAAGCGTTGAAATAATGATGGAAGCAAACAAGGATTTGGTTAAGTTGGGCATGAAACCAGCAAATAATGTTGTGCGTCATGGTGAAGCGGTGGAGTTTGAAAACAATCATACATTAGAAACAGTGAAAAA
Organism: uncultured Clostridia bacterium; assembly: GCA_934754335.1. GTDB lineage: Bacteria > Bacillota > Clostridia > Christensenellales > UBA1242 > UBA11490. Next base: position 100,067 of record CAKVHY010000001.1, on the reverse strand, counting down.
ATGGTTGGATGTATTAAATATTAAATTTAATAACACTGCAATAATTTGTAAAGATGAAAAAGAACTTTTAAAGGCACAAGACGAATTAAAAAGTTTAAATTTGGTTGTTGTTAATGAAGATAATTCTTCTTATAATGAAAATAAAAACATTTTATTAACAGTTCAAACGTCTAAGGGGCTAGAATTTGATTCGGTTATTATTTATGATGCAAAAGCGTTTTCTGAAACGCCGATTGATTTAAAACAACTTTATGTTGCGAAAACTCGTGCTTTACATAAATTGATAATTTGTAAATAGGTGGTGAAAGATGGAACATATTGCAATACTAAGGCAACCATTTTTCGATATGATATTATCTGGTGAAAAAACGATAGAGAGCAGGTGGAGTTTAAATCGGGTTGCACCATTTGAGCGTGTAAAGGCTGGTGATGTGATTTGGTTAAAAGAAACTTCTAAAGACATAACTGCAAGAGCAATTGTGAAAAAGGTAAAATTTTATAACTTAACTAAAGAGAAGGCTGATGAGATTAAAAGTAAATATGGAAAGGAAATAGGAACGGATAAATTTGAAGATTGGGAAAGATATAGGAATAAAAAGTATTTAACTTTAATTTGGCTTAAAGATATACAAAAAATAGAGCCCATAACTGCACCCAAAAGTCATGGGGCAGGTTGGCTAATTATTAAATAGAAAACGAAAACAAATCGGGAGAATGAGTATGAAAGTTATTACAATTTGCGGGAGCATGAAATTTCAAGAAGATATGATCAAGGTGGCGCTTGATTTAGAGTTGGAAAGAAATTGGTGTGTTTTGCAATGCGTTTATAAAGTTGATGCAAGAAGTCTTACAGAAGAAGATATAAATAAAATGTCGGACACGCATTTTAAAAGAATAGATATTAGCGATGGCATCTTTGTTGTAAACAAGGGCGGATATATTGGCAATCAAACAAAAAAAGAAATTGCCTATGCTTTAGAGCAAGGCAAAGAGGTTTATTATTTAGAAGAAGTTTAATTATTCTTTCTTTTCAAAAATTGTGTTCAAAAACTGCACACGAGATTTCAAGCCTTCTTTTGTTATAGGTGACGAACGCGCGGCATCATAACCATGCATTGTGCCCAATGTTTCAAAAAGAGTGGCGTTAGTTCCGCTATCTTTTAACAAGTTTGCATATTTAATTCCGTCATCTCTTAAGCAATCAAACTCGGCAGTTTCAATATATGCGGGTGGTAAGTTATTAAGATTTTCATTTTTGCAAGGGAACGCATAGCCTTCCCAGTTTTTAGGAAAACCATGCTTAAAATATGTTTTTAACATAAATTTTTCCGCTTTGGAATTAAACATAGGCGTGTCTGTATAAAGTTGCCTTGATTTAATTTCCGAACCATAGTCTAGTGCTGGATAAATAAGCATTTGCCCTTTTATTCTATTAAATCCATTATCTCTATCAATTAGGCAAACGCTTGCGGCTAAGTTTCCGCCAGCACTATCTCCACCAACAATTATGTTATTAGGGTCAACCCCTAATTTTTTTGCGTTTTTAAACACATATTCTAGTGCTTCATAAGCATCTAGATGTGCGGAAGGGAAGGGGTGTTTTGGCGCAAGACGATAAAGAACTAAAATGCAAACGCAGTTTGCCTCTTTTATGTAATATAAAATATTCTTTTTATGTACACTTGTTGGCACCATCATATAAGCACCGCCTGCAAAATATACCAGGCATTTGCAATTATCTTCTAATTTTTTAGGCTTAAAGATAACCAACTCTAGATTTGGATTATCTTTTGTTTTTATTGAAATTTTGTTAACATTTGTATTTTTATCTGAACGAGTTAAAAGATAATCTAAACTAAGAACCTTGTTTGCAATGTTCATAGATAGATTATTGTTAAAGTTTTTTAATTTACAAACCCATCTAAAATCTTTAGATATTTCATATTTCTTCATGCTTTTATTTTACCAAATACCTTTCATTTTAATAAATAAAATTAATAAGTTTTTAATAAAATTTTATATTTAATTAAAAAATAAAATTTTTTTATAATAGTTGAAATTTATAGGGCTAGGGGCAGAACTGCAAATCTTTCTTTGGCAAATAGTTTGTTATATGAAATGAAGGAAATGAAATTAGATAACCTTACAAATGCTCAGGAAATCGGCTGAGTATTTTTCTTTTTTTATACCATATGATTTGTATTATATTACTAAAAATATATATAATAAAATATATGCAAACATTTTGAATAGACTTTGTTATGTGTTAAAATTATAAAGATAAAAAATGAGGGTAGTCTAATGAAAAATGGAAAATGGAAAAAATTAAGCCTATTATTTTTAACTTTTTTTGCAGTGGTTATTTTCTGCTCATGTTCTTGTTCGTGTAGCGAAAATTCAGAAGGTGACGTGGCGGTGAAAAGCCTTGTTCTTTCCACGGATAGTTTGAGCGAGTTAAACGTTAAAAAGGGTCAGAAATTTACGATTTCTTACACCTTAACTCCAACCAATGCCACCACAATGGGAGTTTATATCTCAAGTGATAATTCAAATGTGGTTTCAGTTTATGAATCCGATAGAAATTTGGATCTTGCTAAATCCACAGTTAGTTTCCTTGCATATAGAGAAGGAAGCGCCACTGTAACGTTTGTTAGTAAAGATGGTGGATTGCAGAAAACTTGTAAGGTTAATGTTTACGAGCCAAAAAAATTGGATACTCCTAAAAATGTTAAGTTTGACGGAACAAAACTTGTTTGGGATAAGGTGGATAAAGACGTAAATGGGTCGGCAAGGAAGTGTGATGAAGGATATATGGTTTCTATTTCCACAGATAACTTAGGCGAAGTGATGAGTTTGTCCACGTCCACAAATGCGCTTTATGCTTCCACTGCTTTCTCTTATGCTTCTGATACAAGATATACGGTAACAGTTCAAGCATATGGTGATGATATTAGAAATAGCAGTAGTGAATCGAGCGCCACATATTCATTCTATATCTTAAGTGAGCCAACATATAGAGTAAATAGGGGCGTGATTGAATGGCAAGATAGAATTTCTAATGAAAATAGACAACCTAATTATTACATAGTTAATTACACCGATGCAGGCGATTATGAAATCGTTAATGAAAAGAAATTTAATTTAGCAAAGATTAACGATGTTCAAGATTTCTTAATCTCAATTCAGCCAGTAAGAATTGATAAAAATGTTAATTCTGAGCAGGCAATTGCAACTATAAAACAAAGCCTAGAAAAAGGCGAACTTATTCACTTTGTGGATAATGGCGTGGATTTCATATCTAAGAATAAAACGCAAGAGTTTGCGATACATAAAGCAATAAGACCAGATGTTGTTAAGTTGGAAAATAAGACAACAGGAATAAAAGATATTTATGGTGTTCCGATTGACGGTGCGTTATTAAATTCTAAGTTGGTTTGGAATGGCGAGAGCATAGATTATGCTGGAAAGATTAAATATCAGGTTACAATCTCAAGATCCGTTCAGGGCACAACTAAAAATTATGATATTGTTCTAGATCCGGGCGTTAAAGAACTTGTTTTCACAGAAAACTTTGTTTCAGATATGATTTCGGTTTTGGGTGAAAATGATAACAAATTAACAACATATATGCTTCAAATTAAGCCGGTTTTAGTTAATTCTTCAGATTCAGATAAGATTATAACTGAAGGCTCAATTAGTACATATTTTAGATTTAATTATTGTAATATAAAAGCATCTGCATTAGATATGCAAATGGATTTGGAAGCCGGCATTTTCAAATATACATCGCCTAAGATTGATGGCACGGAATATTTTGAGAAGGTTCAGGTCGTTTTCATAAATCTAGAGAGCAAAGATTATAGAATTGTTGAGCCTGAAGGCAACGAAGTTGATATAAAAACAGCACTTAGCGGAACTCAAGGCAATTATAGTATTTTTGTAAACTGCATTGGTTTAAGTTCGGGCTACGACCTTGGTGCTTTAAATATATTAGGTTTAAGATTTGTAAACGCTTCTGGTGAAGAAGAAGTGGTTAAAACAATCTCTGCTCCAAAGGGTTTGAAAATAACAAACACAGGTGAAATTCAATGGCAATACGTTCAAGATGTTAAGGAATATAGGGTTGAACTTAAATTGAATGACACAACTCTTAGCGTTATCGTTCCAAATGGCGAAAGCGGAAAAGAAGGCGATATTTATTCATGCAATTTGTTTACGCTTCTAAGTTCTGGCGGATTAACTTATGAAGAACTAACTGCTGGCGTGGATTATGAGGTAAGAGTGGTTAGCGTTTCTGGAGAATTGGGCGTGGTGGATGCACCAAGCGATGCAGTTATTTTTAGAAAACTAAATCAAGTTCAAAATATAAAGTATGCAAATGGAAAGATTAGTTGGGACGCTCTAGATGGTGTTTTGAAATATCAAGTACATTTAAATAATGGCAAAACTGTGGATTTAAATAAAGACGTAACTGAAATCACTCTTTATGATATTTATAACCTATATTCTCAAATTGTTGATGGCTCAAACACCTTCTCAATTATAGGAATTGGTGCTGAAGGTGAAGGCAACTTAAATGCAATTGAAGCAAGTATCACAATTAATCGTTCGGTTCAACCTGAGATTACAAGAGTTGAGAATAATATCTTATATTGGAATGAGAATAATGCAGAAGGCAACACTTATGATTTAATTTTCTATAAGTTCGATAAAGACGCACAAAGAAATGAAGAATTATTTAGAGTGATAGGAATTAAAGAAAACTCATATGACCTATCTAATATAGATAATTTTGCAACCATGGCAGTAAACGTGATTTGCTATGCGGAAGACACAATCAAGAGCAAGCAATCAAATTATTATTACTTCCAAAGAATGTCACTTGGCTCTTTTGAAGTTGTAAAAAATGGAGTAAGTTTCTTCTTGCAATGGAATAAAGTTGATGGCGCAAAGAAATATATAATTGAAGGACTAGGCGATGAAATTAGCATTTCTGAAAATGAAAACTTTATCGCTGAAACAGGTCAATATAGATATCAGTTGAAAAACTTAGATGATAGCCAAAAGTACACAATCTCAATTTCAGCAATAAATGAAACAAACTTCATTACAAACAATATGTCCAGTATTGCTCCTGCATATGTGAAGAGTGAAACAAAAACATTGAATGTGGTTAAGTTGCCAAAAGTTCAGTTTGTGGCAAGTTCTCAAGGAATCTCTTGGAATTTAGAAAATTGGGCATTATATGAAGCATTTGGAAATAGAGTTCAAAATGCAATTCTAAATATTTCAAACGATGAAGGCGCAAGCATTGTTAAAGACGAAACAAGGCTTTATAACGAAAATGGCTATAATTTTAGCAAACTTGATGCCGATACATATGTTGTTTCAGTTAGATTAAATGCATTGTTAAGTTTGGCAAATAATAATGTTTATGTTCTTGATGGTGAAGAAAGTACTTATGAACTTACAAAATTAAACACAGTTAGCATCAAAATTCAAGAAGGAAAGTTGGTATTTGATAGAACGGTGGAAGGAGTTGTTAGCGGTTCTAGTGAGCAATGCGATAACTATAGATTGTATGCAAATGGAAAATTAATGGAAGATGGCTATACAATCGAAGAAGATAAGGCAAATAGAAAAATTATTATCACTATCTCAAATATGATTGGCAATGAAACTTCTTATTCTATAATCGTTTCTAGGCCAAAAGAACTATCTGGAAGCGATAAGCATTTTATTGATAGCAATATGTCGCTTGGATTAAAAGCCACAAATATTAATGTTACAAGTTTTGATAAAGTTGATAATTATTTCGTTTTCAAACCAACAATCTTAGTTGGCGGAAACGACGTGGCGGAGAAATATATAATTGAAGGCTTGCATTATGTTAATGGCAAAAAAGATAGCGGATATAGTTATAGGAAAGAAATCCTTGCAAATGATGAATTGTATTTCAGTAATGGCGAATATAGGGTGGCAGTGGATTGCCTAACTAGGGGCGCTGGAGAATATATATTTAAGATAACTGTTAGCGGAAAAGAATATGAAAATGATGGCGTTATCACGGCATATTTGGGTGATACAGTTGGGCATAACTTAAATGTGGTGGTGCTAAATAATCCTAGCATTTCGCAAGCAATTATTGAAGATGGTGGAGTTTATATTTATGAATATGAAAAAGCATCGGTTAGCGAACTAGATAAGCCAATATTTGTAAAAATTATATTCAAATATTTTAATGAAGAAAGTTCAGATTTTGAAATCTATGGCAATCCAATTGTTCTTAGATATTCAACCTTAGAATTTGTAAATAAAAAATGCGAACTAAATTTGGAAGAAAATTTCTTAGGTGCTGGACAATATAAGATTTATATGCAATTCGTTGGTGACGAAAACTTGCTAGTTAGTTCAGATGAAATTTTAGTTAATAACGAAAAAACAGCAAATAAAGTTCAAACAACAAATATGTTTGTTTTAGATGGTGTTTTAAGTTGGAATGAAATTGCTGGCGCAAGTTATATTCTATATTTTGAAGATGAAGAAATAACAGTTTCTCCAACCGATGAAAAGGTTAGCATTAATGAAGGCGTGGTTTCTTATGACACAAGCAGTTTTGAAGCCGGCAGAAGAGTTGTTAAAATTCAGGTTCAAAAAGAAGGTTGCTTGTTATCTAACTTAAGCGAAGAATTTGTGTTGATTAAATTAAACACAATGGAATTGAATTTAGACGATAATAACGGAACTAAAGTGTTATCTTGGAATAGCGTTTTGGAAGGAACAAGCAGGCAAAGTATTTATATTGATGATGAATATTTAACAGACGTTGAACTTAGCAAAAACACTTATAGATTTGATTCAAATAAAAAGATAGGTTCTCATAGTTATACATATTTGGCTGTGGGAAGCATGGATACAAGGCTAACTACCGAAAAGTTGGGTTATCTAACGAGCAACCGTTCAAACGCTGTATCAATTAATTATTTATCTCCATATTTGGTTTTAAGCATAGATAAAGTCGTAATTACATGGAGCGAAATTGAAGGTGTGTTAACTTATAAGGTTTCAGTTTATAAGTTGGCGGATTTCCCAGCCGTTAAAGATTTAGTAAATTCAAATTCTTATGTTTACACAAATAACACTTCTTATGATTTAAATTCATTTAAATTAGATAATGGCGATTATGCAGTGGTGGTTGAAATTGCTAGCGTAGATAAATTAAGTCCAATTATTGTTTCCACAAATGAAGAAGTGGAATTAGAATATATTAAAGTTTTGAAAGTGGATAAAATCGCTGAAAAAACAATGTATTCAGCATTAAGAGTTGAAAACGGAAATTTCGCATTTGATATTAAGTTGGATTATCTAAATGCACTTGTTAGTAAATTGAAAACAATTGATCCTGATAATGCAGAAACATATGATCAATTAACTTTGGAAAATATTTCAAAGATTTTAGGAAAAGATGAAGCGTTGATGCCTTTAAAAACATTGATTTATCCTTTGATTAATTTCAAAGTGGAAATTAATGGTAAGGTGATTGATAACGCAATTCCATCTTCTTGGAATTTAGAAGACAATTATTTAACTTTATATTATGAAATAACTTATGGTGCAGATGAATATTCAGTTAGATTCTTAAGCCTAGGAAATAAGGGTGAAGCAAAGAATATAATTGCATATCTAAATGGCAACTACACCGATTATATTGATGCAGTTAAGCCTGATAAACCAAATTGTCCAATAATAAGTGATTTATCTATAATTAAAGGAATTTTAACATGGTCTGCCCCTGCTGGTTATAACGGAACTTACGTTTTGGAACTAAGATCAAATAAATCCAAAATCGTTAAAGAAATTGAAACAAGTTTGGAAGATAGCGAAAATGTTTGGTGTGCTAAAATCCAAGATGTTAAAATCTTATTGGATTTAAATAAAATCGTGGAAGCAGGCGGACTTGCTGAAAGCGAAGAATATTCAATCACGCTTTACACATCAGGCACAAAAGATTCAAGCGTTGCAGGTTTTGTGGGAGTTAAATATTTAACAGGCGTTAAGAACGAATTAGATAAAACGTTTATGTCGTTAAGTACTCCTGAAGTGTTTAGAGCAAAAGATGGTGACGTTTATTGGTCGGCAGTGAATGGCGCATTGAATTATGAATTAACATTCCTAAAATTTAATGAAGATTCAAACGATTATGATTTGGTAATTAATGAAGAACCTTTTGTTTTGGAAGCCGGACAGGTTACATTCAGCGTTCTAGATTTGGAAGGATTTGGAGCAGGCAGATATAAGGTTGGCATTAAGGTTAAAGGTGATGGAAACTATAAAATAGATTCTAAAATTAAATATGCTTATTTCTATAAAGCAGGCGAAGTGGAAGTGGTGATCGAAGATGGATTATTTGCTTTCGATGAAATTAAATATATGGTGATTGATTCAAGCGGAAACGTTAGTGCATCAAATATGGTTGTTTCAAATTATTTAATTCGTGTTGTTGAAAGAAATAGTGGAGAAGGCAATGAAGAACATGATTGGATTAGTAGTTCTAATTTGAAAAAGTCTGGTTCAAGATATTATTATGAATTGCCTGATACTTATGTAAAAGAAATGAGTGATTATAAATTGGAAGTTAGAGCACTTGGCAATAATAACCAATGCTTAAATGGTGATACTTTTGAAAGTATATATTATAAGAGAAGTAAAGCCCCAACCAATTTTGAGTTGCTTAAAAATGGAAACATTACTTGGAATGAAATTGAAGATACATATATTGTTTATGTTAAATCCACGGGTGGTGAAGTGAGAGTGGAGTTCGATGGAAATAAATTCACCAATCAAACAGTATTTGATATCAATGCTTATGCAACAAGCAAGAATGCATTTGGCGGATATTTAATCTCACTTCAAAGTTTGCATTCAAATCCTGAAACCGACCAAACTAGCGATAACACATATTTGAGAAGTGCTAGAAGTATTAAGTTCACAGTAAATACATTAAAACCATTGGCTGTAAGTTTAATGAATGGTGAAATTAATTGGCAAACAAGTTCGTTTGGCGTGTTGCAAAATGAAATCACAAATTCATACTTAACAATCAAGGGTGCGTTCAAGGTGAATGGAAATGATGTTAGTGTTTCAGAATTAAGAGTTAGATGCTCAAGCATTGATCCATTATTTGCAAATAAAGCATATTATGTAACTCTTGTTCAGGAAGCAAATAACGAATATTATTATATCGACTTATGTAATTACGTTGAAAAACTAGATACAATTACGCTTGTTGGCGGTGAGCAATATGAAATTAGCGTTCGTTATGAAGGCTATGAAGGAACTTTGGAAAAAGATGGCTCATACTTGGCTAGTTGTAAAGAATCAAGCAAAGTTAATGTTAATGTTTTAACAGCACCAAGTGGTTTGGCTCAAGCCCCAAGAACTGAAATTCAAAATAAAGGTTTCGCTTATAATAACTATATTAAGTTTAATAAAGTTACAGGTGCTGAAGGTTATAACGTTAAAGTTTCTAGAAATGAAGGTAATAATAAAGTTACAGAATTAACAATATATAATTCTGTTGAAAATTCGGGATTGTTTGAAACATCTGGAAATGTTATCTATTTCGCAATTGATGAAATTATCAAAATGTTCAATCAAGAAGAATTTGAAGATAAAACAATTTATATAGAAGTTATGTCTATAGGTTCTAGCGGAAATGCAGAAGGCGGATTTATCTCTTCTCTATATTCAAATAAAATTGAAATAGAATATCCAAAAACTCCAGCAGATTTTAGATATAACGGAAAAGGCTTAATCACATGGAATAACTTAAGTGCTGGCGATATTGAGATTGAAATACAATATATTAAGTTGTCAGCATACAATGCAACTTATCCAAGTAATTATTCTGAAGTCACAAGAGTTAGCACAACTGGTTTTGGAACAATAACGGTTGTGGACTTGATTAAGATAAATGGAGTGGAGAAAGACAAAGCAGGAGCATATCAATTAAAATATTTAACTGAAAATATTAAATATATTAAGATTAGAGTGGTTGCCGGCAACTTCATTAGTGAAGAATCTTCATTAGTGGCAGATAAAGAATTGTCCACTGGCAATAACGGAACTAATAAGTTTATGTTGTTTAATGCCGGTGATGGTAGCGAATTAGATCCGTTTGTAATCGTTAATGCAGAGCAATTTAAAAACATTTCACATTATCTAGATAGTAATTTCAAAGTCACATCAAATATCGCATTTAGTAATAGTGCAATCTATCCAATAGGTTCAGCAACTGAAACGGTTGGTACGTTCTATGGCGGAAAAGCATATGTGTTCACTGGTTCTATTGAAGGTACAAATAAAACTCTTTCAAATTTGAGTTTGGTTGGTGAAACAGGTAGCGATTCTCAATTGTATTACGCAGGCATGTTCTATGGCTTAGCAAATAGCGCAAGCATTAGTAATCTAAATATTAGTTTGAGAGATAATCAAACATTAAGTGTTCGAAATAAACCATCTTATGTGGGAGTGCTTGTGGCAGGAAAATCTTATGGAAGCATAACAAATGTTTCTGTAAGCGGAAACCTAAAGGTTAATGCTGATAGTCAAATATCATACGTGGCTGGCCTTGTAAATCAAAACTATGGCGAAATTATTGGTGGGGAGAACGGAAGTAACTTGAATGTTTCTATAATCGTAACATCAAATTCGTCATATCTTGGCGGAGTGGCTTATTTAAACTATGGAACAATCAGTAAAATGAAAGTTTCGGCAGAAGGCACTAGTAAATTGCAGGCAATGAATGTTGGCGGTGTAACTTATCAGAATTATGGTAGGATTAGCGAATGCGTTGTTAGAGCAAATATCGTGGTGGACGGAGGCTCATTTACAGGTCAAACATATAAAGTGGGCGGACTTGTAGGCGTGGCATCTTCAGGCGAAGCAAGTTCGTTTGCAAAATCTGAAATTTATGGTTGCTTGGTTGAAGTTAAAGTAACTGTTCAAAATCTAGCATCAAGTTCAAAAGTTTATCTTGGAGGATTGATTGGTGACTGCACATCTTCTAAGATTGAGAGAACTTATGTGGAATTAAATACTCTAACTGAAGGCGAGAACATGAATGGAACAATAACTGCTGGACGTGTTTATGGTTATTATACTAATGCAGAAGTGAGCATCGTTTATTATAACTCCACCGCAGTAACCAATGTTGCAGGTGGTTATAGTGTAAATGCTCCAACCAAGGAAACTAGCGTAACAAATCCGCAAGGTGCAGTTAGTGGTCTTAATAACGGATTAGATTCCAATATCTTTAAATACGATAGCGGATTAAAACTCGTTTACGAAAGTTAAGAGAAAAAGAAAGGTTTTTTCTAAGCCTTTCTTTTTTGCTTGCCAGTGTTTATTAATTGTGGATAAGATGAAATGCAAATTTAGATGATTTTTAGTAATTTATAAAATAAATTGTAAGATTTTTAAAAAAGTTTCAAAAATGGCGAAAAATCTGTTGACAGGGGGGGGGGGGGGGGTATGATATAATAAATTTAGACTTAAAAATATGGACGCATTGCGAATAAAATGTGCATACCCCCCCAATTGAATTTCAATCCGCAGGATTGAAATGAAAGAAAAGAATTAAAATGGGGATAAATTGTTCATAATTAAGCAATAGAAAATATAAAAGGAAAGGAAGATGAAGAAGAGTACAAAGGTTATAGCAACAATAGTTGCAGTTGTGTTAGTGGTTACAGCAATGGTTGTTGCAATATATGCTGCCACTGCTGGAAACGTTGGAATAAATGCAAATGTATCTTGGACTGCTCAAGAAGGAGTAAACCTAGAGTTTTGGGCAACTGCCACTGGCGGTGACCAAGAAAAATCTGTGGCAAAATCCACGATTGCACCAACCACCACAAATGCAAACGCTAAAATCCAAGGAGATTTAAGTTGTAATTTTAAAGATGATTCAAATGATGGTGTAAATAACCCAGGGGCAATTACTTTTAAATATTATGTTAAGAATAATAGCCTAACTCCGCTAAATATTAGAGTAACTAAAACTCCAGAAGCAGGAGCAGAGAGCGGAACTAGTGCAAGCAACCATAAGCCAAAGATTGTATTGGCTTCAACAATCGGCTCGAATAATGTTCTTGCTAATGCATTAGGTACAAGCGGTTGTGAACTAACTGCAGGAGAAACATTTGAATATTCTGTAGTTCTATCTATGGCAAGTGGTGGAACAGGAACAATTGATGCAAACACTGGCCTTATGAAGGATTTTGATGCAGGAGTAAATTTCTTATTTAATGTTGCAGGTTCTTCAAGTAGTTCTAATACAATTAAAACAGTTGTAGATGGTGTTGAAACTAGTACACCAATTGGTGACGTTGCAGGGCAAACTCTAGGCGAGTTTTTAGCCACAAAAGAGCCTGAAATTAGTACAGGTTGGTTCTTTGATGAAGGACTAACTCAAGTTGTAACTCAAGAAAATTTAAATGCTCCTTTAAGAGCAGATGCTGAAAGTACAAATTTGTATACAAGAGAAGCAAGTACAACAGGGTTAACGTTTACTTTATCTAATGATGGCAATTCATATTTAGTGGCTGGCGAAAGTGCTACATCGCCAAGCGGAGAAGTTGTAATTCCTTATATGTATAATGGAAAGCCTGTGAGTGGGTTTGTTGCTGGAACTTTTATGTCACCAACATTCAAAAAGAATACAGCAATAACTAGTGTAGTGTTATCTAGTAATATATCTAGAATTGCTGATTATACTTTTTGTTCTTCTTCAAAAATAGTTAGTGTAACTATTCCAGATAGTGTAACAAGTATAGAAGATGGTGTATTTTATCGTTGTAATGCCTTAACGGGTATAACGATTCCAGATGGTGTAACAAGTATAAGGGCGTCTGCATTTCAAGAATGTAGCGGATTAACAAGTATAACGATACCAAATAGTGTAGCGAGTATAGGAAGTAAAGCGTTTAATGGTTGTAGCGGTTTAACTGGAGTAATAATACCAAACGGTGTAATAAATATAGGGAATGGGGTATTTTCTGGTTGTAGCGGATTAACAAGTATAAAAGTTGCAAGTGGTAATACAAAATATGATAGCAGAGATAATTGTAATGCAATCATAAAAACTGCTAGCAATGCATTAATTCAAGGTTGTAAAACAACAATTATTCCTAATACAATTACAAGTATAGGGAAATCTGCATTTTATGAGTGTAGAAAATTAACCAGTATAACAATTCCAAACAATGTAACAAGTATAGGAGAGTATACATTTTATTTTTGTAGCGGATTAACAAGTATAACAATACCAGATAGTGTAACAAGTATAGGGAATAATGCATTTGATTGTTGTAGCGGATTAACAAAAATATATATTCCTTCATCAGTTACAACAATATCTGCATCTAATTCTTATAATTCTCTATTCTACAGCTGTTCTTCATCCACTCTTAAAATCTACTGCGAAGCAAGCAGTAAGCCAAGTGGTTGGGGAAGTTATTGGAATTATTATAATAGTACAGGTACTTACACCACCTATTGGGGAAAAACCTTGGTAGACTTTAATGCGGCATAGAAATATATTAAAGAATGTTTAAAAGCATATTGGTGTTTATCTAATGTTTTTAGGTAAAATCAATATGTTTTTTTATAAAAAAAACTCTATAAAAGAGTTTTGCTTTTATAGAGATATTTTATATTTCCGTGTCCACGAAATCTGTGTATTGAATAATTGGAAGAGTTATGGCAGGCATAAACGCTCCTGCTGTGATAGTTGAAACTAGAGTTCGAAGATATGGATATAACATTTGAGTTCCTTGAGTTTTTAGGAATGTTTTTATATTTTCTTCTGTTGCTCCTTCAATTTCAAATAATCCAGTTATTCTAACTTTTAAGTTAATTGGAAATCTGTTTGTTTTTTCGTCTTTGATCACAACTTCCATTTCAATTCCATATTTATTAGGTTGATTGATTGAGTTTCCAATCTTTCTTGAAATATATGGTTTCATGGTATAAGCCTTTTCAGGTAAATTATTGCTCGTTAATGAAATTTCGTTTGTTACTATTTTAAAACTTTTTATATTCTCAGACATAATACAACTCCCCATTTAATTTGTTTTCATATTTTTCATATTTATTAGAAAGTTTTACATAAGCAAAATCTGATGAAGTTATAATTTCACAATTCTCAACTTTTTCTAAAGCATCTATATTTAAACCTAGGCAATCAGCGATTCTAATCAAGGTATTAACTTGGGGAATAACCTTAAAAGATTCTATTCTTGCTAGTGCAGGTTGTTTTATTCCGCATTGTTTCGCCAAGTCTCTTTGCGAGATATTTAACATTTCTCTTTTTTCTTTAATTTTATTTATTAATTCTATTGTTTTTTCTGCAACATCTATTGTTCTTCTTTCTTCAGTACTTTCTTTTTTAATACTCTCCAACATTTCTTGAAGCGTTAATGAACTTTTCATTTTATTAAATCCTTTTCAAATAATCTTTTTTGTAACTTTCTGCTATTTCTATTTCTGATTTTGGTGTTTTTTGCGTTTTCTTTTCAAATGCGTTTAATATTATAATCCTGTTTTCTTCAATTGTAAAAAAGAAAACTCGAGAGGGCAGGGGTCTCAATTCATAAATTTGGTCTTTTATATATTTAATTGCCTTCGGTTGAATCTCCTTTAATCCCAAGCCATGCTTCCCTAACAACTGCAACATACTCAAAAGTTGGGTTAACGTTTCTTCTTTATGTTGCTTAGTTAGTTGCTTGATATATTTTTTCAGCGGACAATTGCCTTGGGGTGATTGATAAAACTCTAAACTAAACATGTGTTGTCCTTGATATAATATTATTTTGATAACAAAAATGTTATCATCTACTATATTATATATACAAAAAAATAAATTTGCAACACTTTTTTCAAAAAAATTTATAATTATTTATAAATATTTATAATTATAATTTACAAAAAACATTAAATCTATAAGTATATGACAAATATTAAACAAATTGTTAGTAAATATTGCTATTTTATTCTTTGTTTTCGGTCATATTCTTCAAATATTCAATTTTTTTACAAATTATGGGAGATTTAAGGGCTTAATATGATTGAAAAAAGTTTAAAATTAGTATATACTATTCGTGTATATTGGACAAAAATTAAAAGGAACACTTATTATGGGATTATTTAAAAATATCTTTAGGTCAGATAACACAAGAAATTTGGAAAAATTGGAGAAAATTGCTTGCAAAGTTGAAGCCTTGGCATCTGAGTTTAAAAACAAAACGGACGAAGAATTAAAGGCCACCACTCCTGCATTAAAAGAAAGAATTGCGAATGGCGAAAAACTTATAGATATTTTGCCTGAAGCCTATGCTTGCGTTAGAGAAGCAAGTACAAGAGTTATGGGGCTAACTCCTTTCCATGTTCAAATCCTAGGCGCTATTGCCTTATTCCAAGGAAGAATTGCCGAGATGAGAACTGGTGAAGGTAAAACTTTGGTTGAAACTATGCCTGCTTATCTTGTGGCTTTGGAAGGCAAGGGCGTTCATATCGTAACTGTGAATGAATACTTGGCTAGTCGTGACTCTGAATGGATGGGAAAAATATTTAAGTTCTTAGGGCTAACAGTTGGTATTTCTTTGCACAACATGGACCCAAACCAAAAGCGTGAAGCATATAATTGCGATATTACTTACTCCACTAATAACGAACTTGGTTTCGATTATTTGCGTGATAACATGGTTGTTAGAAAAGAAGATAGAGTGGCTAGGGGTTATCACTTTGCAATTGTGGACGAAGTGGATAGTATTTTAATTGATGAAGCCAGAACTCCCCTTATCATTTCAGGCAGGGGCATGAAGAGTAATGAAACTTACAAAACTGCAGCCAGGTTTGCGAAATCTTTAAAAGAAGCAGATTATGAGATAGACGAAAGAGAGAAGGCTGTTAGACTTACTGAAAGCGGAATAGATAAAGCCGAGAAGTTTTTCGGCGTTGCCAACTTAAGTGATATTGAAAACATTGAGTTGAATCATCATATCAACAACGCAATTAAAGCACAATTTGTTATGAAACTAGACGATAACTATATCGTTAAAGATGGCGAAGTTTTAATCGTTGACGAGTTCACCGGAAGAGTTATGGAAGGCAGAAAGTATTCAAACGGTTTGCATCAAGCAATTGAAGCAAAAGAAGGTTTGGAGATTAAGGACGAAAACAAAACCTTAGCAACTATCACTTTCCAAAATTTCTTCAGAGTTTATGATAAATTAAGTGGTATGACCGGTACTGCAAAAACAGAAGAATTGGAATTTAACAAGATTTATGGTCTAGACGTTGTAACTATTCCAACAAACCTTCCTATCAGAAGAAAGGACTATCCAGATAAAATTTTCCAAAATTATGAAGGAAAGTTGAAGGCAATCGTGGAAGAAGTTAAGGCTGTTCACGAGAAAGGCAGACCAGTTTTGGTTGGTACTATCACAATTGAAAAGAGTGAAGAAGTTAGTAAGGCTTTAAAAGAAGCCGGAATTAAGCATAACGTTTTGAATGCTAAAAACCATGCAAAAGAAAGCGAGATTGTTGCTCAGGCAGGCAGACTTAATGCTGTTACAATTGCCACGAATATGGCAGGACGTGGAACAGATATTATGCTTGGCGGAAACCCTGAATATATGGCAAAACAGAAGTTGAGAGAGAAAGGAATTGAAGAAGATAAGATAGAATTTTGTACTTCCTTGCTTTCAACAGACGATGAAGAATTAAATGCTCTAAGAGAAGAATTTAAGAAATACTTAGCAGAATTTAAGAAGATTACAGACGAAGAAAAGAAACAAGTTATAACTTTAGGTGGACTTCATATTTTAGGTACTGAAAGACATGAAAGCCGAAGAATTGATAACCAACTCCGTGGTAGAGCAGGTAGGCAAGGCGACCCAGGTACAAGTATTTTCTTCGTATCTATGGAAGACGAACTTATGCGTAGATTTGGTGGCGAAAGAATGCAAGGCATTTTAAGAGCCTTCAAAGTTATGGATTTTCAATCAAAAATCTTGTCAAAACAAATTGAAAACGCTCAAAAGAGAATTGAGGCATTTAACTTTAGTGCACGTCACTCAGTGCTTAAATTCGATGATGTAAATAATAAGCAAAGAGAAATTATCTATGCCGAAAGAAATAGAGTTCTAGATGGCGCAGATATTCATTCTGAAGTTTTGGATATGATTAGAGAACTTGCAATGAACACCGTTTATCTAAACGTTGATGAAAATGTAAGTTTTGAAGAATGGGATTTAGATGCTATAAATTCTGCACTTAATGGAAGAATTTTAGGTGAAGAAGCAAACTTTGTAACTAAGGAATTAGTGGAAGGATTAAATAGCGATCAGTTGGCTGAGAAGGTGGCTGACGAAGCGGTTAAGTACTATGAAGGCAAGTGCGATGTTGTTGAGCAATTGAAAGTTCCTCATCTTGAAATGGAAAGAAATATTCTTCTAAGAGTGGTTGATAGCCTTTGGATGGACCATATAGATTTCATGGAAATGTTAAGGCATGAAATTGGATTGAGAGCCTATGGTAACCACGATCCAATTGTTGAATACAAGAAAGAAAGTGGCGAAATGTTTGAAAATATGGTTAATAAAGTTAGAGAAGAAACTGCTATGTTTTTGCTAAACTTTAAAATCAACATTCAATTAACTCGTCCTGCAAATCAGCCAAAACCTCAAGATGTGGTTACAAATGCAGGTGACGGAAGCGACACTGTTAAGAAAAAATCCAATGAAAGAGTTGGAAGAAATGATGATTGCCCATGCGGTTCTGGAAAGAAATATAAGAACTGTTGCGGAAAGAATAAATAATGTTTTAAAGTTCTGTTTTTTGCAGAACTTTAATTCTTAAAATTAGGAGAAACCATGATAGTTTTAAATAATGAAAGAGAGAAGTATCAAAAAATTGTCGATAACATGAATATTGTTATCGACTGTCTTTGATGAAGAAAAGTTATCTCAAGAACTAAGCGATATTTCCAAAGAGTTAGAAAATCCAAATATCTATAGCAATATGCCAAGGCTTTCGGTTTTGAGCAAAAAGCAAAAACTTTTATCGGACGAACTTAACAAATTTAAGTCTTTAAAATCTAAAGTTTTAGATATGAAAGATATTTTGGATATGGTGGAAAGCGGTGACGATGAAAGCGTTAGGAATGAATTAAATGGCGAACTAAATATGCTTGATAAAAACGTTCAAGATATGTATATTCAAACATTGCTTTCAGGCGAATATGATAACAATAATGCTATTCTTAAAATCCATAGCGGAGCGGGCGGAACTGAAGCCTGCGATTGGGTTAGTATGCTATATAAAATGTACTTGGCATTCGCCGAAAAAAATGGCTATAAGATAAAACTTTTAGATAGCCTTGATGGTGATGGGGCTGGCTTTAAGAGCGTAACATTCATGGTTTCGGGCGAGAATGCTTATGGTTATTTAAAAGGCGAAACAGGCGTTCATAGGCTGGTTAGAATTAGTCCATTTGATGCAAATAAAAGAAGGCACACTTCTTTTGCGAGCGTGGAAGTTATGCCCGAGATTGATAATGATATCAATGTGGATTTGAAAGAAGAAGATTTGAAAATTGACACTTATAGAAGTTCTGGTGCTGGCGGACAGCATGTAAACACCACCGATAGTGCTATTAGAATTACTCATATTCCAACAGGTATCGTTGTAACTTGCCAAAACGAAAGGTCGCAGTTGCAAAATAAGGAAATGGCAAAGAGAATGCTTATGGGAAAACTTGTGGCTTTGGAAATTCAAAAGAACTTGGAAAAGGCTAGTGCCATAAAGGGCGAAAGTAAAAAGATTGAATGGGGAAGCCAAATTAGAAGTTATGTGTTCTGCCCATATAAGATGGTTAAGGACTTAAGAACTGATTATGAAACTAGCAATCTAGATGCTGTGATGGGTGGCGATATAATAGATATGTTGCAAGCCTATCTAAAATGGTTCAATGGAAAAGGTTATTAAAATGATAAGTAAAGAAATTTTAGATAAATTCAACAACTTAAAAAATAAAGAAAACGTTATAGTTTTTGCAGTGGAAAGTTCTTGTGATGAAACAAGCATTGCGGTTATAAAAAACGGAAGAGAAATCCTTTCGAATATTATTTCAAGCCAGATAGATATTCATAAAAGATTTGGCGGAGTTGTGCCGGAAGTGGCTAGTCGAAACCATCTGCTTGCCGTGAATAATGTTTTAAATGAAGCATTAGAAAAAGCCAATATAGAATTGAAAGATATTGATGCAGTGGCTGTAACTTATGGTGCTGGGCTTGTGGGGGCTTTGATGGTTGGAGTTACATTTGCAAAAAGCCTTGCCTATGCATTAAATGTTCCATTAATTAAAGTTAATCACATAAAAGCCCATATTTCTGCCAATTACTTGGCACGTCCTGACTTAAAACCACCATTTATGGCTTTAGTTGTGAGTGGCGGACACACTGCAATTGTTCGAGTTGACGACTATGTTAATTCCACATTAATAGGAACAACCTATGATGATGCGATTGGAGAATGTTACGATAAAGTGGCAAAAGTTTTGGGCTTAGGTTACCCTGGTGGGCCAGTTGTTGACAAATACGCCAAGTTGGGTGAGAACAACATAAACTTTGTTAAGCCAACAGCAAATGCTGGCGGTGAATATGCGTTTAGTTATAGCGGACTTAAAACTGCGGTAATTAATTATATCCACAAATTAGAGCAAAATGGGGATAAGCCAAATATTGAAAATGTTTGTGCTTCGTTTCAATGTCATGCTGTGGACGAACTTGTTCATAAAGCAATTAAGGCTTGCAAACAATATGGGGAGAATAAACTTGTGGTTGCTGGCGGAGTGAGTGCAAACTCATATTTAAGAGAGCAATTGAAAAAGAATGGTGAGAAAGAAGGAATTGAAGTTTTTGTTCCACCAATCATTCTTTGTACTGATAACGCAGGCATGGTGGGAGCGGAAGCATATAACCTTATTAAAAGCGGAGAAGGGCTTGCCGATTTAGATTTAACTGCTGATCCATCAATCAATCTAAAATGTACTAGAAAAGCATAAAAAAAGAGAATGCTGATTAATTTCTGCATTCTCTTTCTAATTCTATAGCCATTAAAGATAATTCTCTTTTAGTGTTTTCTAACTTTTCGTTAGCACATTTAATAAATAGCGATTCTCTAATCTGAGAAATATATTTTGGGTCTATCTTTAAAGCAAGCAAATCCTTGTTTGATATTTTTAAACTGCTGATAGAAGTTGGAATATTTCTATTTTCCATATCTTCTATCTTGTTTTTTATCTGATCGTTAAACTTTTTAAAGTTTTCAAAAAAAGATTTTAGATTAGCATTCAACTTGTTATATTCGATTATAACCTTAACCTGCTCTCTGTTAGATAAATCTTTGAAACTATTCTTATATTGATATATAAAGTATAGGTCAGTTATGTTCCTTATATTTTCATTTGAGTCTTTTAATCCGCTTGCGCCAAGTAGTTCGCTTGAGATAGAAGCAATATCATTTTTATGTTTTATCTCGTTTTTAAGATATGTATTCAAAACTAATATATTGAAATAATAATATCTGAAATCGTTAGGAATATCAAAATAATCCTTTGGAAGATTTAGTTTAAAGCCTTTGAATTTATCGTTAAAAATATATTGATAAATATCTAAATAATTTAATAAATCAACAAATGTTTTTGGTGATTTTAAATTATATGTAAGGTCGGCTGAAACTATTTGTTTAAGTTCTTTTAAAGTTCTTTCTTTTGATATGTCTTTTAATTGATAATTAAACTTCTTGGCACATTTTAGTGTTTTTCTGTCAATAACTAGCCCATAAGTGGTAGAAAATCTGATAAGACGAAGAAGTCTTAATCCATCATTTTCAAAAACTTGCTTAGGAGATAAGATGGCCTTAAGCCTTTTTTTCTTTATATCTTTTAAGCCTTTAAATGGGTCGTAAAGTTCGCCAGATAAGATATCTAAATAGATTGCATTGATTGTAAAATCTCGCCTATTTGCATCTAATTTTATATCTTCTATAAATTCTGTTTTAGAAGGAATATGTTCTCCGCCTTTGGGATAGTTTTCTAATCTAAAGCAGGTGTATTCAAAACTCTCGTTCTTAGTTTGAATTAAAACAGTGCCTAATTTTTCATTTACAATCTTTGCGTTGAATTTTAATTTTTTGCATATTGATAAAACATGGTCAGGCTTTAGGGAGGAAGTGATATCTAAATCTTGGCAAGGCAAATCAAACAATGTGTTTCGAACTTTTCCGCCAACGAAATATAATCTTGCTCCGTTCTTCTCAAATTCTTTAGATAATTTTATTAATTCTTTGCTTGCAGTTATTTCCAATTTTTCACTTTTCATGATTAATCCTTTTTAATAAAAAAAATTCCATTCTTTAATTATAATGGAATTTTTATAAATAGCAAATAAATTAGAAGAATTTTACAACGTTTATTCCAAAAGCAGTTTTAGTATTTTCATCTATCTTCACTTTTTTAGAAATCTCGATGCCTGCAACCACTAATATTTCATTTCCATCAGCAAGCACTGGGGTTACATCTCTGAATCTAGTTGGAACTTTTTTATCTATAAAGTAATCATTTAAAGATTTTGTGCCACCGCCAAACTTTTGAAATATGTCACCTTTCTCCCTGAATCTCCAAACTGCAGTTTTGGGAACTTTGTTATAGTCAATTATATGAGTGAATAATCCTTTGTCTAATTTTCTAGAAACTTTGATTTCCACAATCCCAAAATCTTGAAAAGATATTCTTCCTTTCTTCATCGGATATGTTTTCATTGCAGGTTTATATGACCTGTTTGTTAGAATTAAAAAGTTATATTCTTTAATTGCTGTAAGTTTGTTTGGAAGATTTAACTTCGCTCCGTTTTGCCCATGAAGTGCTAAATCTATAATCGCTGAAATATGTTTTTCTTCAATATCTTTAATTTGAGAAATCTTATATAGGGCGTTAGTTATAATCCTATAGCAAATACTATTTGGTGCAGTTAGATAATTGATTAAAATCTTTGCTGAGCCATTTTCAATTTGAATTGCGTTTGGATTAATATTTGATTGAATATATTCTTCGTCTGTTCTGCAACGTCTGCCAAAAGAGCAAATAGCAGAATCAGCGTTTGTCCATTTGTTTCTAATAAGTGGCATAATCTCATTGCGGATAAAGTTTCTTGAACAATCGTTTATAAAGTTTGTTTCATCGTCCACAAATGGAATTTCGTTTGCTTCTATGTATGCTTGAATTTCTGTTCTTGGAGTGGTTAGCAATGGTCTTATGAAAATCCCATCTTTTATAAAGTCCATTCCGCAAGCACCTTTAAGTCCGCTACCTCTAAATATATTTAAAAGTATTGTTTCGGCTTGGTCTTGCAGATGATGTCCAAGTGCAATTTTATTCACAACCTTATTTTTTATAAGCGACCTAAATATCTTATATCGTGCGTCTCTTGCACCTTGTTCGATTGTTAGATTTTCTTTCTTGCATAGGGCATTTACGTCCACAGAATAAGACAAACATTTAATATTGTTTTTCTCGCAATATGTTCTAACAAATGCACTATCTTGAGCACTTGCTTCTCTTAAGTTATGGTCAACATTGATAGCAATGATAGAAAAATCATCTTTTTTGATTGTATTCAAAAAGTGAAGCAACGCCATGCTATCCCTTCCGCCAGAAACAGCAATTCCGATTGTTTCGCCACGTTTTATTAAATTATATGTTTTAACTATATTTTCAACTTCTCTCATATTTTCCACCTTTAAAAGAATTATAATCACATATTATTTATTATAGTATATCTTAAATTCTTTAAAATTGCAATAGTAATTCTTTGTATAATGTGATAATAAAAATGTTAGAAAATATCTAACATTTTGGTTTATTTTATTAATTTACTTATTTATGAAAAATCTCCGCCAAGTATTTTGCTTAATTTTTGATTGTATTGCTCATCTGTGTATAAGCCCTTAGATTTTTCAGCCTTCAATTCTTGAATTTTTAATAACATTAATTGAACAACTTGAGGTTGTAATGTAATAGCATTATCGTTTGGAGTTAATTGAATGAAAGGCAAATCAATTTTAATTCTTTTAGCAAAATCTTTTTTAGTTTTTGAAATTGCAATAAATCCAATAATCGGAGCAATTAATGAAATTGGTGGAACTGAAAGCAATCCAAATATCAATTGCATTGTGCAAACCATTGGAATTGAACTTATGGCTTTTTCAATCTGCATCTCAGGTGCTTTATTCATAAATAAATAAACCTTTCCAGCAGAGTAATTATCATAGCAAGTAAATGCACAGAAAATTATATAAGATGTCATCATAGAATCAATTTCAGTTTTGGAGATATTTGGCATTATCTTTGTGCAAATATCTGTAAAAATATCGGTTATGGATGCTTCACCAAATAATAGAAGTAAAGCAATTGCTCCAAACACAAACGAAATTATAAAACTTATTATAGATGATGTTGCAAATAAATTTCTTGTTGACTTTCTCATTATTGTCCTTTTTAATCTCTTATTAATTATTATAAGCAAATGATTTTGCATATATTCTTTTATATATTTAATATAGTAGCACGAATTTTGTTAAAAATCAAGCGATGCAAGCAAAACCATAAAATCAAATACTATTTGCTTTAAATTTATTTCCAAATTTTGATAGCACTCGCTCCGCATGGCAAGAAGATTTTTTCTTTTGTTGGCAAACATAGTTCATATGATTCCGTTTCACCACCAGACATGCCTAGTTCTAATAGGTTGCCAAGTGCTAAAGGTTGAAGCCCTGAAGTATAAGAATTTAGCAAAACGAATAGGGGATTATCACTTAAAACCTTTGAGCATGTTTTTATAAAATCAAATAGATTATCGTTTAACTTCCAAACTTCGCCATTTGGGCCTCTGCCAAAACTGGGTGGATCCATGATAATGGCGTCGTATTTTTTCCCACGCCTTATTTCTCTTTCCACAAACTTAAAGCAGTCGTCCACGATATATCGAACAGGCTTGTCGCTAAGACCAGAAAGTGCCATATTTTCTTTGCATCTTTCCACCATGCCTTTGCTTGCGTCCACGTGCGTTACTTCCGCTCCAGCCTTTGTGCAAGCCACAGTTGCTCCGCCAGAATAACCAAATAAGTTCAAAATTTTAATAGGACGATTGGCTTTTTTTATAAGGTCGGTCATCAAATCCCAGTTGTAGGCTTGCTCAGGGAATAGACCGGTGTGTTTAAATCCCATTGGCTTGATTTTGAATTTCAAATCCTTATAATCAATCACCCATTCGCTTGCAAATGGCTTTAGGTTTTCCCAATGTCCACCGCCAGTACTTTCTCTAATATATCTAGCGTTTAGGTTTGGCTCTTTGCTTAAATCTCTAGATTTATGCCAAATCACTTGAGGGTCTGGTCTAAGCAATGTAACATTGCCCCAACGCTCTAGTTTTTCGCCATCGCCCGTGGCTAAAACTTCAAAACTTTTCCAATCTTTGCTATATCTCATATTGTTCCTTTTATCTAAAAGTTCTTTCCTTTAGAAATCTCAATTATCTTGTTAAAATCGTCATCATCGGCACATTTGTTATTCACAATCGCACCGCATTTTTCACATTTAAAATTTATAATATAACCCTTTTTGTTTGAGTTGCCAATTCCAATAGGCTTCAAAATTCCCTTGCAAGGATTTGCTCTATCGCCAGGTGTTATGTCCACATGAAGAGAGTGCAAACAATAAGGGCAGTGGTTTCTAGAAGTGTAACCCAATGGCTTTACTTCTTTTCCACAATTTACGCATATAAAACTCTCGTCAACTTTCTTAAATCCCATAAAATGTACCCCTGTTATCTTGCGGTCTAACCGTTCCAAGTTCTCTTAAATCGTTATCAAAACATGCAAGTACTCCGCTTTCAGCATAACTATAATAATCCGTTTTGCCAACTATCACGTGGTCGCATAATTTCTTGCCAGAAAGGGTGGCGGAAATATAAACTGATTTTGTTAAATTATCGTCATTTAATGATGGCATCGCATTTGAATGCGGGTGATTATGTGCAAGTACAAAATTAGAAGCATTGTATTTGTTTAATGCACTAAAAATCTCAGAAGTGCTAAGCGAAGCCGAGAAATCGTTGCCTTTTCCAATACTTTCTAGAGCAAGTAATTTGCCTTTGTTATCAATCATTGCAAGCAAAATTTCTTCGTTCTCAAGCGAGCGAAGTTTTGATATGAAAAATTGACTTGTTTCATAAGGAGAAGAAAGTTTTTCCTTGGGTTTTACAACAACTTTTTCCGAATATATATCGATAACTTGCTTGAAAGTGTTTAGATATCTAGATAAAATTTTTCCGCAACCTTCCACTGCTTCCAATTGGCTAGGACTTGCATTTAAAACGTTTGTTAAACTGCCAAATTTCTTAATAAGCCTATGAGATAATGGATTAACATCAATCCTTGGCATGGCAAACATAAGCAAGTATTCTAGTTGTTGATGTTCAGGAAGATTTTTAAGCCCAACTCTTTCAACTAGTTCTCGAACTCTTTTCCTATGGTCTTTATGAATATTTTGCTCCATATAGATATTTTACAATAAATTTGATTTGTTTTCAAGTTTTTTTAAAGATTAGATATATTTTTTAGGGCAAAAATTAGTTGACAAGAAAATGAGTTATAAGTATAATTTTAATGTTAAAATGGAGATAGGTATGAAAATTGTAATCGCATGCGATAGTTCAGCAGATTTAAACAAAGAATTGTATAAGGAAAACGATATAAGAGTTTTGCCTTATAAAATTACAATGGGAGATAATGAATATCAGGATGGAGTTAATCTTGATCCTGCTATGATATTTGATTTCGTTGCAAAAAATAAAACATTGCCAAAAACATCAGCAATTAATCAATATGAATATGAAGAATTTTTTAAGAAGGAAAAGGGCGATGCCGATGCTCTAATTTTCTTCTCACTTTCTAGTGGAATTACAAGTTCTTGCAATAACGCAATTAATGCTTCTAAGAATGTGGAAGGTGTTTACGTTATAGATAGTTTAAGTTTGTCTAGCGGAATTGGGCTTCAAGTTTTGTATGCTTGTAGGTTAAGAGCAGAAGGATTAGACGCTGAAGAAATTGTTAAAAAAGTGGAAGCAAGAAGGGGTGCTGTGCAAGCAAGTTTTATAACATATAAATTAGATTACTTGCATAAGGGCGGAAGATGCTCAAGTTTGCAATTGTTGGGCGCAAACCTTTTGAAGATAAGACCATCTATTGTTCTATCTAATGGGAAAATGCAAATGCATAAAAAGTATATGGGAAGACCTGAGAAGGTGGACTTGGAATACTTAAAAGATACGGTTAAAGAATTTAATAACCCAGATAACACAGTTGCATTTATTACTTTTGCAACTGCCACACCTGAAATTTTGGAAATCTTTAGAAAGTTTGTTAAAGAGAATACAAATTTCAAAAAAGTTTATGAAACAAATGCTAGTGCCACGATTACTGCACATTGCGGAGAAAACACAATCGGCTTGCTATATTATAACGATGGCGGAGATAAATAAAGAAAAAAAGAACACTTTTTAAAAGTGTTCTTTTTAGTTTTGTAATCAATACATTTCAACTTTTAATAACTTACTTTATATCTTTTTTAGTAACTTCTTTAGTTGGTTTTTCAATCTTGGTTTCATTTGGAGATTGTTTATTTAATTCTTCTTTTGGTTGAACTTCAGTTTCAATGTTTTTAGATTTATCTTTTTTATTTTTCTTATTTAAAAGGTTTGCAATTGAAATCTTTTTTGTTGTATCTGGCTCATAGGTTATAAATCCATTTCCATATGCTTCTTTTATTAGGGAAGAGAACATAAATGAATGTGGATCTATTTCTTTAACAATCTTTTTTAGTTGATAAATTTGACTTCTTCTACAGATAACCAAAAGCATATCTTTATCGTGTCTTGTAAACATTCCTTCGCAGTGAATATTTGTTACGCCTCTATTTACTACAGTTAAAATTGCTTCGGAAAGTTCATCTTTTTTATCTGTGAGAATATAGTAAGCCCTAAGCGACTTAACGCCATCAACAAATATATCTGAAACTTTGCTTCCGATATATATTGTAATTAATGCAAATAGTGGAAGAACTAAACTATGATATGCTATAGCACTTGAGATAACTACAAGTGAATCAACAGTAAGTACTATTTGCCCAGTTGTTACAGTTGGAAGGAATTTGTTTGCCACCACAGCCACCATATCGCAACCACCAGTTGAGCCATTAAATCTAAATACAAGTCCCATGCCCATGCCCATTAAAACACCACCAAAGATAGCATAGATAATGAATATACCCATGTCGGAAGCCAACGTGGTGGATTCAGTTTCTAACTGAGTGATAATATTTTGAATAAATGGTGCTTTTTCAAGCAGACCAACGAATAATGAATATGTGGCAATCCCAACGCCGGCTCTAATTCCAAATTTTAATCCTAAGCATTTTAAAGCATAGAGATATAAAAACGCATTTAGGATTAAGTACCAAACAGATAAAGAAATGGCTGTAAAACCGATTTGAGAAAGAAGATGCTCAATTATTTGAGCCACACCCATAAAGCCCCCAGGGACTATATCATGAGGTGTTAAAAATATTTTATAGCCAAGAGCCATAATAAAAGTGCCAAGAGTTATACCTAAGCACTCCACGATCAAAGGAAGAATATCCTTTTTGGTGAATTTGAATTTTGCTTTTTCCACAATTCATCTCCTATTAAATTAATTTCTAGCCTTGATAGTATATAATAAAAAGAGAAAAAAATCCAGCCTTAAACTCAAAATTGCTGGATATTTTTAAAAATTTTTTATAATGTTATGCTAATAAAATCAAATAAAGAATTTAAGTTGTTTATATTTAAATTCTGAAGTCCAAAATTGCTAGGATTCTGACCAAATAAAATTATGGAATAATAGATGATATCATAATATAATTTTAAAATTTGCTCTTTTAGGCATCGCCTTGTAAAACCTGTGGATAAAATTGGGGCGGTGGCGGAAACCGAAAAAGCGTTATCTATAGACTTTCTATTTTCATTTAATAAATTTATTGCTCTGATTAAAATTTCTTGTTCGCTTCTATTTGGCGTTCTTGCTAAATATCCATTTAAATATTCAATGTTTTGAGTTAGGGCATTAGAAAGAGTTTGGGCGTTAGATAAAATTTGTTCATAAGTTAATTGATTAAATGCCGAATTAGAATTTGAGGATTGCCCAGAAGGAGCAGGTTCGGTTTCGTCTTGCAAAGCCGAAACATTTTTTTCTTTTTTATATTCATTATTTAATTTTTCAACTATTATATTTGAATAGTTTTCAGGGTAATCGTTATATCTCATAAAATTTTCCTTTTTTAATATATATGAAAATTTTAGAAAAAGTTTAACTTAGTTGAATTGATTTTAGATAAAAAAAGAACATAACTTGTTATGTTCTAAATTGTTTTTCTATCTTCTAAGGCCTTTGTTAGCGTAACTTCATCGGCATATTGCAAATCGCTTCCCATCTGAATGCCTTGTGCAAGACGTGTAACTTTAATTCCAAGAGGCTTTAATAACTTTGCAATATAATTTGCTGTAACTTCGCCTTCCACGTCGGGATTAGTTGCCATTATAACTTCATCAATTCCGCCTTCGTTTATTCTTTCCAATAATTCCTTGATACGAATATCATTTGGACCTTTATTCTCTAGCGGACTAATAGTGCCTTGTAAAACATGATATAAAACATTAAAATTGCGTGCTTTTTCCAATGCAATAATGTCCTTTGGCTCTTTTACAACGCAAATAATATTGCTTTTTCTATTTTTACATATTTCGCAAACGTCATCATCAGTGAAGTTTCCGCAAACAGAACAGAAATGAATGTTTTTCTTTGCTTCAACTAGGGCAGTGGAGAAATACTCCACGTCTTCGTCCTTCAAATCTAAAACCTTATATGCATAACGTTCTGCAGTTTTTGTTCCAACGCCGGGCAAGAAAGTGAAAGCATTTATTAGTTTTTGTAAACTATCTAAATTTTTCATTTATTTAGAAAAGTCCTCCAGTGATATTTCCTTTTAATTTCTTTTCCAATTCGTCTGCTTTTTGAATTGCTTCATTAGTGGCAGCGATAATTAAATCTTCAAGCATTTCAGGGTCTTCTGGATCTATAACTTCAGGCTTAATTGAAATGCCTGTTATTTTTTTATTTCCAAGAATTGTAACTTCCACCATTCCGCCTCCGGCAGTGGCACTAAGGCTTGTGTTTTCTAATTCTTCATCAGCCTCTTTCATTTTGTTTTGCATATCTTCTTGCATTTTTTGTGCTTGGCGCATTAGATTTTGCATGTTGCCTCCGCCAAATCCGCCCATTCCTGGTCTAAACATATTTATTCTCTCCTTTTCTTTTTATTTTTAACATTTTCTTAAATTCTTGCCTAAGCAATGTTTCATAATTTATTTTCTTTTCTTTTTCAACTAGGTTTATCTTTAAATCATAATCCCCAAACTGCTCTTTTAATATAGATTTAAGTGTGTTTAAATTCGCTTGCTTCATAACTTCTTGATAATATGTTTGGCTATTAAAAGTTAGGATTAAGTCATTTCCAATAAGTTTATTGTCAAAAACTCCGCCCAATGAAGCATAAAGTGAGTTTTCATTATTTTTTCTTAAAGTTAAAAGCATTTTCCCAAGCATTCTTTTTGATAACGTTTTATTTATTTCATTTTCGCTTACATTTAAAGAAGTATTTTGATTTTCTAAGCCAATGCTATTTGATCGTTTTAAATTTGTTTTCAAGATCTATAACCCTCGCTTTTAAATCATTGTCGTCCTTAAATAATCCTAAAAGGGAAACCTCAAATAAAGATTTTGGATTATTTGTGTATCTAAATTCTTGCTCAAGTCCGCTTAGTTTTTGCAAGATGGAAATTAAATTCTCTGCTGAAGATTTATCTGCCAAAGTTTTCATTTGATTGAAAATATTCTCTGGCAAGTTTAATAGGTCGCCTGCATTCGTGCAAGTTTTTATAATGCAAACTTCTTTAAAGTATTCCAATAAATCTCTATTTAATTGCGAAATGTTTTTTCCGCTTCTTGCTAAGTTTTCCACAATCTCAAGCAAATTGTGCATATCTTTATCTATGATTTTATTTGCAATTTCAGTTAAAGTTTCTTTGTTTGTTGTTCCGCAACATTCCAAAACAGATTTATATGTTATATTTTTATTTGTATATGCTGAGCACATATCTGCAATAGACAATGTGTCTCTAACGCTTCCTTCGCCAAGTTTTGCGATTAATGTTAATGCTTCTGGCTCACACTTAATGCCTGAATCTTTAAATATTCTAGATAGGTGTTTTTCTAAGTCGTTCACGCTTACAAGTTTGAAATCAAAACGAATGCATCTAGAAAGAATTGTGGCAGGAAGTTTATGAATTTCCGTGGTGGCTAAGATAAACACAACAAATTTAGGTGGTTCCTCCAAAGTTTTAAGTAGGGCATTGAAAGCACTTTCAGATAGCATATGAACTTCATCGATGATATAAACTTTGTATTTTGAATTTACAGGGGGATACTTAACGTTCTCTCTTAATTCTCTTACATATTCCACGCCATTGTTTGATGCGGCATCTATTTCCATAACATCGTAGTTTGAAGCACTATTCAAACTCAAGCAACTTTCGCATTTATTGCAAGGGTCTCCATTATGATTGTTTTTGCAAGAAATTGCCTTTGCAAATATTTTGGCAATACTTGTTTTTCCTGTACCTCTAGTACCTGTAAATAAATATGCGTGAGAAATCTGATCGTTTTTAATCTGATTTGCCAAAGTTTCGGTTATATGGCTTTGACCAATAACGTCGCTAAACTTTTGCGGTCTGTATTTTCTATAAAGTGCTTGATATTCCAAATTATTTACCCCTTTTTGTTGTTAATTTTGTTTTAATTCTACTCATGGCATTATCGATCGACTTTTGAGTTTTGTTTACATAAGAAGCAATCTCTGCATAAGAAAATCCATCTAATTTTAGTTTCAAAATTGTATTTTCTAAATCGCTTAAATTTTCTTTTATATCGCTAAGAAGTTTATTTAGTTGTTCTTCTTCAAGAATTTTCGTTTCTGGCGATTTTTCATCAATTGCCTGAAACGAGTTATCTTCCATATTCTCATCAATATTATCTAGCGAAACGCCATAAACATTCAAAGAATTTGTTTTGCTTGTTACATTTCTAATATAACTTAAAATTTCATTTTCCACAACTTTTTTTGCAAATGTGGAGAACTTTGCGTTGCGATTTTTATCAAAACTATTAATCGCTTTTAAAAATCCCACTCTGCCTTCTTGCATTGCATCTTCCATGTCAAAACCCAAAACGTTTTTAGATTTTGAGTTTACAATATTTTTAATCAATGGCTCAAAAGATATAATTAAATTGTTCAAACTGTTTTTATCTCCGCTTTGTGCTAAGATAACAATATCTTCTGTGTTCATTCATTCTCCTAAAATCTTTGTTTAAATGCTTCATAAACTGCAATACCTGTGGAAACGCTAACATTTAATGAATTTACTTTTCCAGCCATTTGAATGGTGAAAACTTTATCGCAGTTTTTCAAAGTTTGCTTTGCAATCCCATTGCCTTCGCTTCCAAGAACTAAGGCAATATTTCCTTTAAAATCTGCATTATCTAAAGGTTCTCCGCCAAGTTCAATTCCATAAACCCAAACTCCGGCTTCCTTTAAATCTTCAATTGTTTGATTTATATTTGTAACTTTTGCAATTCTCATATGAGCAATTGCTCCCGCACTTGTTCGAATTACAGTTTCGTTTACAGGGCAGGCTCTGTTTTTAGAGATTATAATTCCGTCCACGCCTAAGCATTCGCAAACTCTAATAATGCTTCCGAAATTATGCGGATCTTCCACGCCATCTAGAATAACAATAAAGTTGCCTTTATCGGATTTTGCGTTTAGAATTTCTTCCACGCTTGAATATTTGAAATCTGACGTGTAGGCAATAATTCCTTGGTGATTGCCAGTAACGCTTTCATGATTTAATATTTCGTTAGAAACGAATTGAATCTTAACTCTTTTATCTCTTGCAAGGCTTATAACTCTATTAAAACTAGGTTCTTTTCCTGTTTTGCTAGCAAGAATTTTATCCACGCTGTTCTCACTTTGTAATATTTCAAAAACAGCATTCCTTCCTTCAATTTTCATCTTCGCACTCCTTTAATAATTCGTTTAATCTATCAATCTTTCCTGAAAGATATAAATATCCCAACACTGCTTCAAAGCCCGTGGCTTTTTTATAATCGCTAAGTTTTGCATTTTTAGCAATATTGGCAGTTTTATAATTTCTTGCACGCCTAAAAACTGCAAGTTCTTCTTCGTTATAAATTTTATGTAATTTATCTGAAAACAAACTTTGTTCGCTTGCTTTAACAAAATGCGTGGTGTGCGAATGAAGTTCTTTTATTTTCTCCTTGTTTTCCAAAACCACTTTATGCCTTATATACAAAGAAAAAACTGCATCTCCAATAAATGCAAGAAGTTGCGGATTTGAGTTTTTTGCATCAATTTCGTTAATATAAGGCAAATCAAAAATATTCATAAATTTATACTCTTTTCAAACTTTTTTAATTATATCATATCTTTTTATAATTTTCAAATCCATTTTTGGCAATACTAAATAAAAGGTGAAAGAAAGTTATGAAAAATAAAGGAAATAGTGCAAATTTAAACAACTCAAGAGAAAAAATAAAAGCAAATTTAAAAAATCAGGAGGAGCATTCAAAAACTAAACCGCAAAGTTTTAAAATAAACTATGTTTTAAAAATGACTATTTGGATATTAAGTGCTTTGCTTGTAATATCAATTGGATTTAATGTTTTCCAGTTGATAAAAGTGAAAGAAAAATATTTTGTTTCAAACTTGGGCGAAGAGATTACTTTTAATATAAAAAGTGGGGTAAACACTTGCTCGGTTTATTATCCAGATAGCGTGGTTTCAAATGTGGAATATCGCCAACCATTAAATATAGTTTTGATGGGCAACATTTCTTCCATAAAAATGAAATTTGAAGGCATGGTGAATAATGAAAATAAAAACGAGGTATCTATAAGTTTAGATGATAAATGGGAGCAATCTGGCGATTATTATGTTTTCGTTGGAGATATACTAGAAAATTCTCAATTTGCAGTTGTTCCTAAAATCACGTTGCCTGAAAGTATTTCAAATAAAAATGGACTAAATATAATAACGATAACCATAATTGCAAACTGATGAAAAATTAAAATATTAATAGTTAAAAATTTTGTCATATTTTGTAAATTTGATATAATATCTATATATTTATATAGATAACTAAAAAGAAGGATAAATACTTGAAAAATTTTAAAAAGATAATTAGTGCAATATTTTGTTTTGTAATATGTTTTGGAGTGTTTGCTTCATGCTCACTTTTTGGTGGTCCAAAGAAATTGGCCACTCCCGTGGCAGGGCTTAATGCTTATGAGGCAGAACTTAATTGGTTTACGATTAATAATGCAGAAGAATATATAATCTATCTTAATGATGAAGAATTAACCACCGTTAAGAATAAAAAAGATAGGGCAGAACAAGTTTATGATTTTGAAAGCAATTTGGGAGAGTTTGGAAAGTACAAATTTAGAGTTAAAGCAAAATCTTCTAAGGCAACGGAAAGTAATTTAAGCCAAGAAGTGGTTTATATTTATGCAGATAAAAATCTAACTTTGTCCACGTCTGAAATAAATGAAAAGTTTGATAAAAATAAAGCCCCAAAGAATATTAGATTAGAAGGAAGCATCTGTTCTTGGGATATAGTTCAAAATGCGGAAAAATATTACGTTTTAACTTATACAAATTCAAAGAAAGTTCAAAGTTATGAAGTTGATGCAAATACTCATTCATTTAATTTGATAGACGCATCTGATGGCGAGATTGTTGCTTTCAGAGTGGGAGCGGAATTTGGCGACGATGTTTATTTTGAAAATAACGATTTAACTTATTTTAATCCAACTTCAAGCGGAGAATTTACAGATAATATTTATATCTTTGATGGCATGATTGCCGACCATTATATTGAGAGTTTGGACGAACTTCATAATGTGGTTTATTATCACTTTATTTATCGTGACACAGATTATAAGATTAGATTTAATGAAGAGTGCTTGCTTGAGATTGCGAAAGATAATAGAACTGGAATATATTCTCAAACCACTCCAGCCACCAATTCCGAAGTTATAAATTCTATCAACACAAGCCTTGATTATTTCTTAGAAACTTGCCATTATGATTTAGGAAAGTATGGCAATAATTATGCCACAAGAATTAGTGGTGCAAGTTATGATTATGCAGTTTCGATAAATTTCTTTAATGTTAAGGAATGTGATATAGATTTGTATTCCACAGATTATGGTGTTGTGCAAAACACTCAAAGTAAAACTGAAAATCCTTATTATGAAACTTATAAAGGCGGAACTCCAAGAGCAAATGATTATAACAATTTTGCTTCAGATAAATATTTTTTAAATCTAGAAGTGGAAACGAGCGAGCAATTATATTGGGCAGTTGAGAATAAAATCACTCCAATTTGTAAGCCAGGAAGTAGAGCGGAGATTATTTATAATAAAGCAAAAGAAACTTTAAGAACAATTATTAAAGATGGCATGACCGATTATGATAAAGCATTGTCAATCTTTGATTGGATTTGCGTGAACACTAATTATGATAACGCAAATTTAAAAACAATTTTTAGTAAAGATAATAAAGCCTATTACACAAGGTTTTGCGCCTACTATCTAGAAGGTGTTTTCATTCAAAAGATTGCAGTTTGTGATGGTTATAGTAAGGCATATTCATTGCTTTGTAATATGGAAGGAATTGAATGTATTAGAATCACAGGTAGTGCTGGTGGCGGATTGCATGCTTGGAATAAGATTAAGATTAATGGCAGTTTCTATGTTTGCGATATCACATGGACAGAGCAATCCGTGGCATCTGAAAAAGAAGAATATATGTTTCATAAATATTTCTTGGTTTCAGACGAATTTATTAGTGACACCCATTATGCTTGGTCAAAACGAGAGAAGTATTTTAATTATTCCACTGCTCTAAAAAATTTCGATTATTATTCAAACACAAAATATGAATATATGGACGTAAATGGAACAACAAAAACAATAGATTTGGTTGTGGAAAGTAATGAAGAATTAAAGGAATTGTTGTATTTCTTTATCACCGAAGATTATAAGAGTACGGAAGTTGTGTTCTCTTATGATTATGTAAAACAACTTTTGAAAGCGGGCGGTTATTCTGAAAAATTATTAAGCAATGTTCAAGAAGCAATATTAATGGAAGGCTTGAAAAAGCAAAAATTCCCAACTCAAATGTTTAACACGGTTTGCTCTGCTGAAGCCTTTTCTTATGATGGCGAAAACGAGGGGATTGTGGTCTACTTAGCGTTTAATCAAATGATTGATGAAAAAGCGGAGTTAAAATTACTTACAGAATATTTGATTTCATATTCAAAAGTAAATGAGCAAATTTTAAAGAAAGACTATATTTTATTAATTGACCAGAGTATTTTAAATAGTTATTCAGGCGGAACTCTTTTAGATAAGGCGAATGCTTATGTGAAAGATGTTAGTCTTCAGGATTATTTTGATTTAACTTATTTGAATGAAAGCGAAGAAATGAACTTTGGCTCTGATACAATTGTTTATAAATTCAAACTAAAATTTAAAGACGGGCTAAAAGTTTTAGATGCTCCACAAATTGAAATAGATAATACAACTAATGTATTGTCTTTTTCAAAAGTGGAAGACGCTGAAAGTTATGATATCTATATTGATGGCGAGTTTTGTAGAAATATCGCAAGCGATGAAGAAATTATAACAATTAATTTAGAAACATTGGTTTTAAAATCTGGTTTATTTAGTGTCCAAGTTTATTCAAAAAGTAGCGCTCAAAATGTGATAAAAAGTTTGGCAAGTGAGAAGAAAGAATTTGCTATTTTGGTGGGAAGTGCAACCTTAATTTCGGAAAATTATCAGGTTGTAAACTCTTCAAGCGAAAGCGAATTTGTAATTAAGGCAGGCGAACAATTAAATAATATTTTAATGTTTAGTTTTAATGGTGTTTCAGATTTTATAGTTGCAGTTAGCGATGGTGAAAACATATATTTCTATAGTATAAATTCTAATGTTTTGGATTTGGACTCATTAAATTTGGTAAATGCAAGTGCGATTAGAATTGGCGTTCAAAATAGCCTTGTTTCTAATCAAATGCTTGTGTATAATCCGATTACATATTATATAGGTTTTGAAGATAAAGATTATAGGGAAGCCTATACGTTCGATGGACAAATTAATGACCATTTTATAAATAGCATAGACGAACTAAATAATGTGGTTTATTATCACTTCATTGAAAGAGATGAAACTTATAAGATTAAGTTTTCAGATAGAGCGATAGCAGAGATTGAAGCAAAACAGAATAAAACAGGCGAAGAAGCAATAGAAGGCCAAATTGATAGTGCGTTTAGTTATTTTTGCGAAACTTGCCATTATAACTATGGCAAATATAAAACTAGATTTTCAAAAGCAATTAGTGAAGATAAAAAAGAATATGAAATATCGGTGAATTTTTTTGGTGTTAAAGAATGTGATATAAAATTAGACCATTCTAAATACACTAAGTCGCAGGCTAAATATTATTCCACTTATTACGATACATATAAAACATCAATTGCTTCACGTGATGATAGTAAAAAATATATGTCTGATTCATATTTTTTAACCACGAATGTTACAACGAGCGAAGAACTATATTGGGCAGTGGAGAATAAGATAACTCCAATTTGCGAGAAAAATAGCAGAGCAGAAATTATTTATAATAAAGCAAAAAGTGTTTTGAATGAAATTATAAAAGATGATATGACTGATTATGAAAAAGCCTTTTCAATATTTGATTGGATTTGCGTGAATACAGTTTATGATTATATCGATGCGCAAAATCAATATTATTACTTGGGAATTTACTACACGGAAAATTGTGCTTACTATCTAGAAGGCGTTTTTCTTCAAGGAATTGCAGTTTGTGATGGCTTTAGTAAGGCATATTCATTGCTTTGTAATATGGAAGGAATTGAATGCGTTAGGATTACCGGACTAACTGGTAAGAACGCTCTTCATGCTTGGAATAAGGTGAAGATTGATGGAATTTACTATGGTGTTGATATAACTTGGACGGAGTTGAAAAATGCAGATACTGAGATTTTATCTCATAAATATTTCCTAGTTTCAGATGCATTCTTTGGAAGTGATAGAAAATCATGGGAAGCAAGAGAAGATAAGTTTGGTGAATATAAATCAAACGAAAATTATAATTATTATAAGTCAAATTCAAATACGTTTGGTGATTCACAAGGCAATTTAAAAAATTCAAACCTTGTGGCAAATTCAGATAATAGCCTATTAGATGTTTTAGATTTTGGCGTTTTGCATGGATATAAATCTTTGGATTTCGTGATTGATTATGAATATGCTATGTCGGTTAAAAACCTAATGGCACAGGGCGGAAATAATTATAATGGCGATTGGCGAACAGCGTTCTGCGATTATTTAAAAGATTTAAAACTTTCAAGTTTGCTTTTAAATCTATATTTTGATAGCGAAAAAATTACATATGCATTCAATTTGGAAGGCTATGTGGTGTCTTTGGAATTTAGGCTTGTGATTGATAAACACATAACAACTATTGATGGCGAACAAACTGAAGTTTTGGAATTGAAGGACACAGTGGAAGCGTTTTATAATGCAAACTTGGTGGACTCAAATGCCAAAGATAAAAACATCTCTTTATATTTTGATATGTCACTTCTAAAGGACTTGGAAGGAACGAATCAGGAGAAATTAGATAGTTATTTGCAGAGTTTGGGATTGGCAGATAAGTCTAAGTTGAAGGCCACAGATAAATATGAATATCTAACAATTGGCGTTGTTAGAACAAAATATTTAATAGTTAATCTTGAAATAATAGAAGGTTAAAAAATGCAGGGTTTGTAGTTTCAAAACTTAAACCTTGCTTTTTTATTATATTTGTTTGGAGTTGGGAAAGAATAATAGTATAATGAAAAAAAAAAAGGGGCTAAAAATGGAAAATATCTTAACAAGTTGGCTAATTAGCCAAAAAATCGCCCATAGGGGATTACATAATCGAAAATCTGCACCTGAAAATTCAAGGCAAGCATTTGAAAATGCAATACTCTCTAATTTTGCAATTGAACTAGATGTTCAAATGATTTCTGATGGCACTTTGGTTGTTATTCATGATTATACTTTGGAGAGAACCACCACCGGACAAGGAAAAGTTTCCGAACTTAAAAAGGAAGATTTGAAAAGTATAAAACTTAAAGGAACAAACGAGTTGCTTCCAACGTTTGATGAGGTTTTAAAATTGGTTAAGGGAAAAGTTCCTTTGCTTATCGAAGTGAAAAACGAAGGCAAGGTGGGCGAATTGGAAGCAAAACTTTATGAAAAATTAAAGAAATATAAAGGCAAGTATGCAATCCAAAGTTTTAATCCGTTTGTTTTAAAATGGTTTAGAATTAATGCTCCGGAAGTTTGGCGTGGGCAATTATCTGGAAATTTTAAAGGTGTAAAACTTTCTTATCTAAAGAGGGTTTTGTTAAAACGTATGGCGTTAAATGATAGGGTTAGTAAGCCTGACTTTATATCTTATGATCATAGGGCATTGCCTAATAAATATGTTAAAAAATATGGTGAATTGCCATTGCTTGCTTATACAATTAGAAGCAATCAAGCAATGAAAACTGCTAAACTTAATGGTGTTGATAACTTTATATTTGAAGACTTTGTTCCAAAAGAACCTTTTAATGTTATCGCTGAAAGTAATGATTAAAATAAAAAATGAGCCTTATAAATGAAGTGAACTCTGCGGGGTTCACCTCATAAATAGGCTCGTTTTTTTATAAAAAAAGTTAAGACTATTTGTCTTAACTTTTGAGTTTTTATTCTGGTCTTTTATAATTTCTATAAGTTACTAATTTAAGTCCACCCATAGCACCTAATGATAGAATTGAGATAATCAACATTGCAAAAACTGGAGCGTTGTTTTGGGCATCAAAGAATTCAGCAACGCTTAATCCACATCTAGAACAATAAGCAAAATAGAAGAATGAGAATATTACTGCTAAGATGCAAAGAAGGATTTGTATTATGCCATAGAAGATTAAGAATGTTTTATAAAGAAGAGCCATAAATGAATTCTTTCTAACTGCAGGAATAAACATAAGTGGAGATAGAATTAAATCTATTAATGTTATAAACATAACCGCATATAAAACAACGATAAATAAGTAGCCCATAAAAGGATAATCTAAGCAAGTGGTGTTTATAAAATGATCTTGGAAAACCTGATAATCGTCGCCAACTAAGAACATAACAGTTTTTAAACCTGATTCACTAAAATGAACAAATAAAACGCAAATAAATGTTGCAATTGCCACCAATGTTATTGCAAGATTTAAATATTTGGGGAACACTCTTTCTTGTTTCATATTTCTTCTCCTAAAATTTGATAGTGGTACTATTATATATCAAAAAATTCAAAATTGCAATATAAATTTTAACATTAAATATTTATTATATTTTATGCATCATATAAATTTTCACTCAAGAATTTATCTTCGCATGTAATGTTGATTTTAAGTTGCCTAAAAGTTTCTTCGTTGGATTGGTGAAGTAAATGAGTGGAATGTGCTTCGCAACCCTTTAGTAGCGATATTTTTTCATAAGCATTTTTAATAATATCGTTATCTTTTGCACTAATTGCTAGTGCAATTAAAACGTCTTTTAAAGTAAGATTTCCTTTTTCTCTGTCCATTAACTTTTCTTTCATCTCAAGGATTGGAAGTAAAATAGTTGGAGAGATTATCTTTAATTTATCGTCTATATTTGCCAAAACTTTAATTGCATTTAACAAGGCAGACGCACTTGCAGTTAAGATTTCGGTGTTTCTGCCAACGATCATTCTACCGTCTTTTAATTCTATAGAAACGGAAGGGCAATGCGTGGCTTTTTCTTTATCTATTGCAGGCTGAACGCAGGCTCTATCGGAAGGCGAAATGTTTAATTCATTCATAAGAAGTTGGATTCTCTCCACCGAATCTTGCGAACTCCTTCCACGCTTATAATCCGCACGTTGCCTAAAGAACCTTCTAATAATTTCTTGTTTGCTTGCTTCTTTACAAACATCGTCATCAGTTATGCAATAGCCGATCATGTTAACGCCCATATCGGTTGGAGATAAATAAATATATTCGCCTGTAATCTTTTTTAAGATTTCCTTCAAAACTGGAAAAACATCTAAATCCCTATTGTAATTAACGGTTACTTCGCCATGGGCTTCTAGGTGATATGAGTCTAACATATTAACGTCTTTCAAATCGCTAGTTGCCGCTTCATAGGCTATATTAACAGGGTGCTTAAGCGGAAGGTTCCAAACTGGGAAGGTTTCAAACTTTGCATAGCCAACTTTGTTTCCGCGTTTAAATTCATGATAAAGTTGAGATAAACAAGTACCCAATTTCCCGCTTCCTGGGCCGGGTGCTGCCACCACGATTAGTGGACGAGTGGTTTCAATATACGGATTTTTTCCATAACCTTCGTCAGAAACAATAGTTTCCACATCTGTTGGATAGCCTTTGGTTGGAAGGTGAAGATAAACTTTTTCGTTATGACGTTCAAGTTTATTTTTAAATTTTATTGCTGCAGGCTGACCAGTGAATAAAGTTATAACCACGGAATTTATTTTAAGCCCAATCTTTCTTAACGAATCTATCAATCTTAAAACTTCCATATCGTAAGTTATGCCAAAGTCTGCTCTAATTTTGTTCTTTTCAATATCTGAAGCACTAATGCAAAAAATGATTTCAGCATCGTCTTTTAAAGATTCTAAAAGTTTTATTTTGTTGTTTGGATTGTAACCCGGCAAAACTCGTGAAGCATGGAAATCATCGAATAATTTTCCGCCAAACTCCATATATAATTTTCCGCCAAACTTGGCAATTCTTTCTTTAATTTTTTCGCTTTGTAATTTTAAATACTTTTCGCTATCAAAGCCAATTTTGTTAATCATTTTTTTTCTCCCTTATTGTTAATTTTAAAAAAATCCCCCCAAAACTAAATTTGGGGTGGAAAAATTTTGAATCTCTAAGATTCGGTTATTGAGTTTTCTAATTTATCTCTTAATTTATTTTCAACAAATTCGTTGGTTTTATCGTAAACCACAGAAACGTACTTTGAATC
This sequence comes from uncultured Clostridia bacterium, assembly GCA_934754335.1. Taxonomy (GTDB): domain Bacteria; phylum Bacillota; class Clostridia; order Christensenellales; family UBA1242; genus UBA11490. Next base: position 58,586 of record CAKVHY010000001.1, on the reverse strand, counting down.
CTGAATCATCGGTTCAAACTTAACTCTTAGCGGTTCAACGAAACTAACCATTGTTAAAACTGCAAATAGGCAACAAACGATAAATAATCCTTTTAATGCTCCAAATATCATTCCAAGGATTCTATTTAAGCCTTTTAGCAAACTGCTAGATTCTGTAAGAGAGCCCAAAATTCTTTTTATAATTCCGATTGCAAGCATTAAAACTATATAAGTTAGAACGATAATTAAAATTGTGGCTAAGTAATTTGCAACTTTCACTCTTGCCACCGTCATACCTAAAAATTCAATATTCTCTGCAGTTATTTTAAATACATCAGTAAGTAATGCATCTAGATAACCATCAATATCTATAAGCGAACGAACAAAATCTGCCACGTATGAGCCTAAGAATATTGCAATCGCCACCGAGAATAAAGAACTAAATAAAGATACAACGCTATCAACTAAACCTTTCCATAGTCCAACCAAAGCAAATAATCCAATAAATATTAAAAAGATTATATCTATTAATGCCATTGTTTTCTCCATTTGTTTTTTTTAGTATAACACATAATCTGAGAATGTCATATTGATTTTTGCCTGATTTGAAATTTTTTATATTTATAAACATGTTAAAACTTTTAAAAGTTTTGTGGCGAAGAGATTATTTAATTTTAGGTTTATAATCTTTTAATCTGTTAATACTTAACTTAAGGATAAATATATGAATAGTTTAAACATTGAAGAAAATTTAGGTCTAACTCCAGCATTAAACTTGGCAGAAGAATTGATAAGTTCGGATAACTTTCCGGTTGTTCTGTGCTTGGGCGAATGCGGAACTGGGGCTATATATGCTAAGATGGTGGCGGAACTTTTAGTTTTGAAATATAGGGCAAAGGCCTATGTTTATGGAAGAAATAAAAATAATATTTGCGAAAAGAATTTAAACACCGCCATTAAGTTTGTTTCAAATAGGCATAAAAATAGTAAGATAATAGTGGTGGTTTCAAAACTCTCAAATAGGGAAGATAGAAACCTTTTGCTTTATGGCAAGGGAAGGTCTATTTATAACAACCAAACGCTTGGAGATTTTTGCATTTGTGCGTCGTTAAATTCTATGGGGCTTTGGGGCAATAAAAAGTTGGAGTTAAATAACGTGGCAGATCTGACCGCTAAGATTATAAATGCAGGAATTATTTTTTCAGATAAACTAAAAGAATGTAACACTTTAGATAATTTGAACATAGTATGAGGTGTATAGCAAGTAAGAAAGTTAATTCATTGATTGGCATACAAAAGATAAAAGTTTTTGCTATACATTAAAACATTTTTCCAATCTAAAGGTTATTCTTATTCTCATAAAACCCACCCGATTGTTTATGTATAAATAAAGAACAAAGCATTGTGGAGAAATCCCATGCTTTGTTCTAATTTTTTGTCATAATTTTTTCGAAAGGGGCTTTTAAAGGGCTGAAATAATTAAAAAATGTTCTAAAATGATTAAGTTATCCACAAAATCGGGCTTGTATGGTTATAAAATTTTATGCATATTTATTAAATAATGCATAAATAAACGCGAAAATGAATAAATTTTGTCGAATTTTTTAAAGTTATCCACATATCCACATAAGACACGTTACTTATCCACATAACTTATGACAACTTTTTTGAAAAATAGCCTATTTTTTACCAAAAATAAGTGAATATCTGGCAGTTATGCACATTTTAGTCGTAGTTTCACGGACAAATGTTCGAAGGAATGGTGTAATTTTCATTATTTATATTTATACCATGTGTATAATTTTCGGCACTTGTAACGGTATCTTCAATTGTCTTTAAATTCTCAGGTGCTTTTTCTGCTCCTTCAATTATAATGCCATGTTGGGGTTGATAAGTTTCGTTTCTTATTTCTTGTTCTTCAATCAATTTTCCATCTTTATATGTTTGAAGATATGCTTTGGCAACGTAACCACCACGTGGATATGTTAGCCTGTAATATTCGCCTTCGAATAAAACTTTATCTTGATATTCTTTGTTTGTATCTTTTTTAACTATATCGCTAAGAGCAGGAAGTTCTTTTAGCGTTTCGCTTCTTGTTTTGTATGAAATTCCATCTAAATCGTGGCTGTAAATTTCAACAGTAACATTATCGCTTGTGGAATATGTTTTTATAAACAAAGGATATGGGCGAGTGTTCTTAAATTTCAAATCCGAAATTCCTTCAGCCACCATTGCATCTAACGCAAGTGGTACATATCTAACGGGAAGGGTGTGTTTGTTCACTTCTTTAATTTCAATGCCAGTTTGTAGAAGTGCATTATATAGAGTGGTGCTTGCTTGGCAAATTCCACCGCCAACTCCGTCAACAAATTTTCCGTTTAAAATGATTGTTGCAATTTTATAGCCATTCTCTAATGTGTGCGGGCTGGTGATTTTATTAAAAGAAACTTCTTCATCAGGATTTATCACCATGCCATTAAATTTAGATAATGCTAATTTAACGTTGGATTTTCTTCCGCCTGTGCTGTCTGAAACATTGGTGGAGAATTTTGCAATCAATTTAGTGTAGTCCTTAGTTTCGTTTTCGGTGATGGTTGGCAAAATTTCATTAGTAGGAATCTCAACATTTATAACGTTTGAGTTTATAAATTGTTCGTTTATTTTTTCATATAGAAGGTTTTTATCCACTTCTATTCCAATTTCTTCTTTTACAATTTCAAACATATTTTTGTTATCTGGATTAAACTTCACTTTGCTGTCTTTAGGCTCTTTTTCAATTTCAGAAATAATGTTGTCTATTTTTTCGTCTAGACCTGTGTAAATATAATTGAAAGAAACTTGTAAACTTTCGCCCTTACCTAATAACATAGAAATAAGGTTCACTTTTTTATCATGATTATTTAGTTCCTTTTCTCGCCTTAGTTTTTCTTCGATTATCGTGTGAATATTGGAGTTCACTTCAAAGTCTTCATCAGTCAAAGTCCAAGTTTTATCTTTGTATTTTAAATTTAACTTGAAATCCTTGGCTTGAGTTTTATAGTGATTAACAAGCGTTGCGTTCACTTCGGTTGGGGTTGCACCACGTACATTTATTCCGTTTATGGAATTTGTTAGCATGGTGTCGGCAGTTTGGTCGATTAGAAAAATCTGTGCGATTATTGCTGTAACTATAAAACAAGTTAAGATAGATAGAATTGTAAGTGTTTTTAATGATGACTTTCTTTTTTTCTTCATAATAATCTCCTAGTTATTATAGTTTTTATAATTGCAAGGAAATTATGCAAAAGATAACTTAATATTTGTTCTATTGATAGTACTTTTTTAATAAATATAATATTATGAAAATAATTAGATGTGTTAAGTTAAAAAATGTGATTGCTGTGACTGTGGTGACAATAATGATATTATGTTTGGCGATAGGTGTTGGGAGAATAAAACACACGGAAAATGCAATAGTTCCGTATACAATTGTGTTAGATGCTGGGCATGGTGGACGAGATAATGGCGTTACAGGGGTGAATGGAACAATCGAAAGTGAAGTCAATTTGCAGATTGTAAAGAAACTAAAAACGCAGTTTGTAAACCTAGGGTTTAGAGTGGTTTTAACAAGGGAAAATGAAAGCGGATTATATTCTGAAAATGTGGATAATTATAAAAAAGATGATATGGCAAAACGTAAAGCCATAATTGAAAAATCTAATCCCGACCTTGTGATTTCAATTCACCAGAATTCATATCCATCGTCCCATTCTAAAGGTGCACAGGTTTTTTGCATGGAAAAAGATACTGAAAGCGAAAAGTTTGCAAATGCTATTCAATCACAATTAATTTCTAATCTGCCTGATGCAAGGACAAGCATAAGTTATGGCGATTATTATCTTTTGAAGTGTACTGAGATGCCATCAGTTATAGTTGAATGCGGATATTTAACAAATGCGGAAGAAGAAGCGTTGCTTATAAGCGAAAATTATCAGGAGAAAGTGGCTTATACTATTGCTTGTGGAGTGATTAAATACTTGGGTTTGCATAATGATTAATATAAATGATTGACATAAAGCGTAATATGTGTTAAACTTACCATAGTAATAAAGTACGATTTTTAATCGCCAAAAAGGGGTAAACTATGGATTTGAATAACACGCAAAGTTTTGATGCTGTGGAAGAAGAAGAAAAGGTGTTAGATGAACTAACTGAAGCAGAAGTTAATTTTATTCGTGAAGCCACTGGTGGTTGGTTAGCCACTGCTTGGAAATCTGAAGAGATGTCTAGAACTGAAAGAATGGATAAAAACGATAGTTTGAAGGATTTCTCCACATTTGTTTCATATTTTGCCACAGATAATCATAGAGCACATGAGATTGATACTTATAGTACAAGATTATCTAGATTTATGGACGGAAATTATAGTCTTATCACAAATTCTTGCGGAATTAGAAAACATTTAATTGATATAATTGAAAATGAAGAAATAGATAAAGATAGAGTTGGTAAGGCATTCGATGTTATTGGAAAATATTCTGCAAAACTCGGTGATAGATATTTTTGGAACAATTTAAAAGTTAAAAGAGATAATTTCAATTCTGCTTATGTGGATAGAATTATCCAAAGTGATAAGCAATGGGGTGATTTGACTAAAAATGAAGAGATTGCTCTAGGGTTTTTAAGAGATGGAATGAAGGATGCAGAAGATAGATTGCCTGAAATTCAAGGCGATGTTCATCAAATGAATAATTAAAATCGGTTTATGCCGATTTTTTTATCTCCATTAAACTGGAGATTTTTTTATGCTTAAATTTTAATTAAATCGCATAAATTAAACTATGCGAAGTATTTTACATGTGGATTTAAATAATTTTTATGCGTCCGTGGAGTGTTTGTTAAGACCTAAATATAAAGATAAAGCCTTGTGTGTTTGTGGTGATGCAGACGCACGCCATGGTGTGGTGCTTGCTAAAAATGCTCTTGCAAAAAGTATGGGCATAAAAACTGGCATGGTTTTATGGGAAGCAAGGCAACTATGTAAGGACTTGGTGGAGGTGAATGCAAGGTTTGAATTATATTTAAAGTATTCAAAAAAAGTAAAAAATATTTATAGGCGATATACTGATAAAATTGAGCCTTTTGGAATTGACGAGTGTTGGCTAGATGTAACAGATAGTTTGCAATTGTTTGGAAGTGCATATAATATTGCAATTAAGATTAAAGAAGCAATAAAAAGTGAAATTGGTCTAACAGTTTCCGTGGGAATAAGTTATAATAAAATTTATGCGAAGTTGGGTTCTGACCAGGCAGGACGAGATGGCGTGTTTGAGATAACGGAAGAAAATAAGGAAGAAAAGATTTTTGATTTGCCGGTGGAAGACTTGCTTTATGTTGGAAAAGCCACAAAGAAAAAACTTAATAAAATTAATGTGTTTACAATTGGGGATTTGGCAAAAACAGACCTAAAAATTTTGAAAACTTTGCTAGGCAAATGGGGTGAATATTTATATAACTTTGCAAATGGTTTGGATTTAAGTCCTGTAAGAAACGATAACGATTTAGTTCCATTTAAATCAATTGGAAATAGTTTAACTAATTATAAAGACATTATTGATACAAATGAAATCAAAAGTTTGATAGGCTTATTAAGTGAAAGTATAATCTATAGAGCAAGAGATTATAACTTGAAAACCGCAAAAACTTTATCAGTATATGTGAAAGATTGTTTGTTGAATTCAGTGGGCTATTCTTGTGCATTAAATCCAAACGTTTTAGTTTGTTCGAACTTGGAAACGCAGGCATATAATCTTTTAAAATCAAACTATAACTTTAAAGAAAAAATTAGAGCGATGGGAATAAGCGTTTCAGGTTTTGACGAAAGTCCAGTGCAATTTTCGTTTCTTTATGATTGTGAAAAATTGGAGAAACAATATAGAGTGGAAGAAGTAGTGAACAGGCTTAAGAAAAAGTATGGCAACTTGGTGTTTCAGAGTTCAAATGTTTTAAAAGATGAGAGATTAAAAAAACTAGATATAAAAAAAGAGCATACAATCCACCCTGAAAGTTACTTTAAATAAAAATAAGTTAAGTAGTATTTATGTAATAATTATAAAATTCTAACAATTTAAAAATTTTATTAATTATATGTAGAAAAATTTCTAAAATATTGTATAATATTGCTATGGAAAAAATAACATTGCCTTTAGATTATGAAAATCAAATGAAGAAATTGCTTGGAGAAGATTATGAGAAATATGTGAAAAGTTTCTCAGAGTTTTCATATAAGGCAATTCAGTTAAATACAATAAAATTTAATAAAGAGAACTTAATTTCTAACTTGCCGGTTGAAGAAATCCCTTTTAATCCAAATGGATTTTATTTAGATAAAGATTATAAAGATGCGATTGGAAATACATATCTTTATCTTGGCGGAGCAATATATGTTCAAGAACCTTTCGCTATGATTCCAGCACTTTTGTTAGATATAAAACCTGAAGATAAAGTGCTAGATGTTTGCTCAGCACCGGGCGGGAAAAGTAGCGAACTCGCCGTTGCTTTAAATGGAACAGGCTTGCTTGTTTCGAATGAAATTGTTAGTTCAAGAGTGAGTATTCTATATGAAAACATTTCAAGGCAGGGCTTTAGAAATGTGGTTATTACAAGCGAAGATAGTTTAACTCTATCTAGGAATTTGCCCGCTGTATTTGATAAGGTTTTGGTTGATGCACCATGTAGCGGAGAAGGAATGTTTAGAAAAAATCCTAAGGCGATGACGGAATGGAGTTTGGAGCAAGTTAAGGCTTCGGCAATAAGACAGTTGGAGATTTTGTCTAATTCCGCCAAATGCGTTAAGGGCGGGGGATTGTTGGTTTATTCCACATGTACATTTAATAGATTGGAAGATGAAAATGTGGTGCAAAAATTCCTAGAAGAAAATATGGATTTTCATCTTTTAGATTTGCCTAAGATTATAAAAAACGAAGGCTTTGAAGGAGACGGAGAAGATGATGCTGATTTGTCAAAAACTTGTAAGTTCTATCCGTTTAAATCTAGGGGTGAAGGACAATTCGTGGCATTATTTAAAAGAGAATCTGGAGAAGAAAATGATGCAAATTTTGCTTTGAAAAAATCAGGATTCAAGCCATTGGAAAGTAAAGAAAAGAGCATAATATTGAAAGACTTGGAAAAGATTTTAAATTTAGATATAAATTCATTAAATATAGTTAAATGTAATGAAAATATATACATTTTGCCAAATAGTATGGTGGATTTTGACAAAATCAAACCTTTATGTGCTGGGGTTTTAGTTGGAGAATATGTGAAAAATAGATTGGATTATTCGCATTTCTTCTTCTCAAGTTTTGGAAAAGATTTTAATAATATAGTGGAATTAAATGATAATAATTACATAGATTATTTAAAAGGTTTAGAGATAGAAACTGAGAATGAAAATGGAATTTGTGCGGTTAAATATAAGGGCTTAATATTAGGTGGTGGAAAAGTTGTTAATGGAAAAGTTAAAAATTATTTTCCTAAAAATTTAAGGTTAAAATAAAAAAATCATAACAATTTCGTTATGATTTTTTTAAACTAATTTTTATATAATTCAAGGCTTTCAAGTGGCAACTCATCTTTATCGTATGCCATCTTAACGTTGCCATTTCTTGCTATGTAAAAATCGGTGGTTTCTCTGGTGATAACATTCTCTGAAATCTTTTCAGATTTGCAAATTGCCACTCCATCATTCTTCTTAAGTCCGCTAGTGATTATAGTTTCAGAGTCTGGAGTTTGAACAACTATAAATAAAGAATCAGGCAAAGAAGAAATAGCATATGCTGTTGTTCCGTCTTCGTTTGTTTGTAAAGAATTGCAGAAGTTAATATCTCTTCTTGCTCTAGAGAACGGGTCATAACTTGAAACCAAATCTAAAGCACTATCTTTCATGGTTCTAAAATTTTCTTTTGCAAATTCTGAATTTAAAAACCCGTCAAAATTTTCGAATTCCGTTTGTTTAAAAACTTCATCTAGTGCTTGCAAAACTCTTGTGTCTTGCAAAAATTTTGGTTTAATTAAATTGTCTAAACTTGAAAGAGCAAGTATCTCTTTCATTTGAGTGCCTAAATATTTCATATATGTTCCCACCTTAAAATGTTTTGTTAGTTTTTGTTAAATTCATGTTCATCTGAACTGGAGTTTGAGTACTCATCTGAATCTGTATGCGTATAAAGGATTTGACTGTTCTTTACTTCAAATGTATCGTCAATTATTCTTGGTAAGCAATAAAGTTCTGGATTTGCCTGAACTTTCACTTGCTTAAATGAAACACAATCTTCTTTTGCAACTATAAATGATGTTTTTGTTGAGTCTTTTTTTATTTTTATAGTAAATCCGCTTGGACTAATTGTTAGTTCTGTTGAAGATAAAAGTTCAAATTGCTCTTTGCTTAAATTTTTTTCGTTTGGAAAAGTTGTGTTAGATTTTGTTGCGCTAACAGAGATTTCTTCATCATTTGTTGGTTTAATATATCTAAGCATAGAAGACATTATTTTGCAATTTTCAGAAAGTCTATTAATGTTTAAGGCTTTCATTTCATCTAATGTGCCTGCAAAATATTCTTCTGCACAATCAAAAGTCTTAAGTTCTGAGGTTTCAAAAAATCTACTTAAAAAAGATTGAAAATCAGGTAGTGCATTTATCTCAGGGGCAAAAAAATCTGCTAGTTGTTCTTTTTTAGATAGTAAGGCTATTTGCTCTTTATATGTATTAACTACATATTCATATTTGTTATTCATATTTATTTTTCCCCTTTTATAAAATTTAACATCCTAAGTATGACATTTTATCCATACTATCATAGTGACTGCTTGAAATACGTCCGTCAAGACCAATTTGGTATTTATCAATAACTTCTCTTGTATGATCACTCGTTGGAATAGATGGATTTACTACAACTGATGAAATTTCAACAGAATTTGTGTTTGAGTAAATTGTGTAATATGCACCGTTTTTATCATCTCTAATATCAATTGTTAAAGAATCTGGACCGATCTCAAAAGATGTTGAATTTTTTAAATCTGGTTGAAAATTAACCATTTTTCCTTTATTGCTATCATATGTAGTTCTAACAACATTTTCTTCGTCATTTGGATTCAATACTGATAAGAATGGATTTGAAGTAATTTTTTGATTTAATTTTAATCTTCTTAAATTTGCATCTTTCATTTTATTAAAAGCAGTACCGCAAGCATAATCCATTGATGCAAGGCTTGATAGTGCTGAAGCGTTAAATGCTTTCATCATTATATTTTTTACTTCGCCTGATGCTAAAATACCTGCTGGAATTAAGTCCTTAATGCCATTTTTCATTTCTAATTTTGCAATTTCACTTGCATATAAATAACTTAATTTTTCATTGTGTGTCATAATTTTTCCCCCTGAAATTAAAATTTGATTATGGTAGTTTATATCATGTTTTAATATTTGTCAATAGGGTTTTTAGAATTTTTTTGTTTTTTAAAAATTTATATGTATTTGCAAATAAAACAAATAAATACGGAGGTTAGAATATTTGAAATAAATGATATAATAATTGCAGGGGCAACTTTTTTAACATTTGTTTTACTTAAATAAACAGATAACACAAATAGAATTGCTTCGCTAGAGCCCATAATTACGGAAGCGCATCTAGATATGTAACTATCAGCACCATATGTCAGATATATATCTTCAAGTATTCCCAAACTGCCACTTCCTGACAAATGCTTTACAATTATAAGTTCGTTTAGTGCACTTGGAATGCCTAGGAAATTAAATACAGGAGATAGAAAATCTGTCACAACTTTACTCACTCCGCTGGCGTTATATATCTCTAAAACCATAAATATTGCCAATAAGTATGGCAATGTTGTCAAAATAATGTCAAATGAAGATTTTGCACCCTTTATAAAAAACGAATAAGTGTTTTGTTTTTTTATAAATGAATAGGTGATAATAAACACAATAAAGATAGGTACTAAATATGTTAGCATTTTCGTTTTCTCCATTTTGTGAAAATCCAAACCATGGTTAGACTCAAAGCAATTGAGAATAGGCTAGAGATTAAGTTTGGTAAAATAATATCGCTCGGATTAGAACTTCCATGTAAGGCTCTAAGTGAAATTATTGTAGTGGGGAAAATTTGTAAGTTGCAAACATTTAAAATAATAACTAGTAACATAGACGTGGTTAAATAATCTTTGCCTTCATCTAAAGCAGAGATTGCATTTATTCCGCTTGGAATGCTGGCATTTCCAAGACCCAGCATATTAGATGTTATATTGATGCAAATAAATTGTTTTGCTTCAGGGCTGGAAGACGGAAATAATTTATTTATGATTGGAGAAAAAAATTGCTCTATTTTTTTTGATAGTTCACATTCTTCCACGATTTTTAAAATGCCTAGCCATAAAGTATAGATGCCCCAAAGTTTTAAAGAAAGAGCAATTGCTTTTTCGCTTGCGTTTGTGAGCGATAGTAAAAATAGATCTGGCGATGTGATAATTAAAGATATTGCACCACTAATTAAAATAAAACACCAAATTACATTCATGTATTATCTTACTTTATATATTTTATAAATAGAACAACCTATTTAATTGTTGCCACTTTACAAATCAAAAGAAGTTTGATATAATTTATGCAGTTTTAATTGAAGGAGAAAATTATGAGCAAAGGGAAATACTATGTTACAACACCTATTTATTATGCTAGTGGGGATTTGCATGTCGGCCATTGTTTTTGCACAGTGCTTGCAGATGCGTGTGCAAGATATAAAAGATTAGATGGTTATGATGTTATGTTTTTAACAGGGAGTGACGAACATGGTATGAAAGTGATGCATAAGGCAGAGCAGGCGGGTTTAACTCCAAAGCAGTTCGTTGATAAAACTGTGGATAATTTCAAAAAGATTTGGGCAAAACTTTCAATCTCTTATGATAAGTTTATAAGAACCACCGATGAAGAACATATTGAAGTGGTTCAAAAGGTTATGCAAAAACTTTATGATAAAGGCTATATTTATATGGGGAAATATAAAGGTCTTTATTGTGAGCCTTGTGAAACTTTCTTTTCTGAAGGTCAACTTGTTAATGGCAATTGCCCAGATTGTGGTAGACCGGTTCAAGAAGCGGAAGAAGATTGTTATTTCTTAAAATTAAGTGCTGAAACTGAATGGCTTAGAAAGTACTATATGGATCACCCTGAATTTTTAGTTCCAGAGAGTAGAAAGAATGAAATCTTTAATAATTTCATTAAAGGTGGAGTTCAGGATTTGTGTTTAACTAGAACTTCTTTTGATTGGGGCATTCAAGCACCATTTGATAAAAAACATGTTATCTATGTTTGGTGTGATGCACTTTTAAATTATATTTCTGCATTGGGTTATGATTCCAAGAATGATAAATTCTATCAAAAATATTGGCCAGCCGATGTTCAATTTATAGGTAGAGATATTGCACGTTTCCATGGCGTTATTTGGCCAATCTTACTTCATATGATTGATGTGGAATTGCCAAAGCAAATTCATTCCACAGGTTTTTTAACATTGAAAGGCGATAAAATTTCTAAAAGTAAAAGTAATGGCTTTGATGTTAATGTTATTTGCGATAGATATGGGGCTGACGCTTTAAGATATTATCTATTAAAAGAAGGGCCTATTTATCAAGATGTTGTTTATCAAACAGATACATTTGTAAACACAATTAATAGTGATTTGTGTAATGACTTAGGCAACCTTGCTTCAAGAACGCTTGCCATGATAACTCAATATTTTGATGCGGTTGTGCCTGCTCCAAATACAATATTGAAAGAAGATGAAGAGTTAATTAACTTAGTAAATAATCTTTATAAGCAATGTAATAAGGCAATGAGTGAGCAAAGAGTTGATAATGCAATTAAAGAGATTATGAATGTTATTGCATATGCAAATAAGTATATTGATATCACTATGCCTTGGAAACTAAATAAAGAAGGCAATAAAGACCGTTTGGCAACAGTGCTTTATACATTGAGTGAAACGCTTAGAATAACTAACGTTTTATTGCAAGCGTTCTTGATAGATATTCCTAAAAAAGTTCTTGATAAATTTTCAGTTGACGCAGATAAAAGAGATTTTGATAGCGTTAAGAAATTTAGTTTGGAAAATTATGGCAAAAAGGTTGAAAAAGGGGAAGCGTTGTTCCCAAGATTAGATGTGAATAAGGAAATAGAATTCTTAGATGCATCTGCAAAACCAGAACCTAAAAAAGAAGAAAAGAAGGAAGAAAAAGTGGAGCAAAATTGCGAGTTTATAACCATAGACGATTTTGATAAAGTGGTTATAAAAGTTGGAAAGGTGTTAAATTCTGAAAGAGTGGAAGGCAGTGAAAAATTGCTTAAAAATACTGTTGAAATCGGGAGTGAAATCCGTACAATCGTAAGCGGAATAGCAAAGTTTTATGAGCCTAAAGATATAATCGGAAAATCAGTTTGCGTTGTAACAAATTTAAAACCTATAAAACTAAAAGAAATTTTAAGTGAAGGCATGATTTTATGTGCTGTTAGCGAAGATAATTCTAAATTAACATTGGTTTCACCAAGCAGTGAAATAGGAAGTGGAAGCAGAATATGTTAGAGTTTATCGACACTCATGCTCATCTGACCGATAGTGAGTTTGAAAACACGAAATTCGATAACGAGTTTTTTGAGGCTGAAGGTTTTAGAGTTTCTAAATGTATAACTGTGGCATATGATTTAGATAGTTTGAAGAAGGTTGTGAATTTGTCTAATTCTTACGATAATATCTATGGCGAATTGGGAATTCACCCTGATGATGCAGACGATTTCGGCGAAGAAGCGGTTAAGATAATTAGAGAAGCAGTTAAGAGCAAGAAAATCGTGGCAATCGGTGAGATTGGTTTGGATTATTATAGAAAAGAAGGCAACTTAGAAGAGATTAAAGCAAAACAAAAACGTGTTTTTGTGGAACAACTTAAATTGGCGAACGAGTTGGAATTGCCTGTGGTTATTCATACTCGTGATGCAATCCAAGATACAGTTGATATCCTAAAAGCAAACAAGGATTTGTTGAAAAATGGTTGCGTGGTGCATTGTTTTTCTGAGAGTTTGGAGATATATAAAGAACTTGAAAAAATTGGCGTTGCAATATCAATCGGAGGAGTTCTAACATTTAAAAATGCTAGGGCGTTGCTAGATGTGGTGAAATATGCAGATATAAATAATATTATGCTTGAAACCGATTGCCCATATCTAACGCCGGAGCCGTATCGTGGAAAAGAAAGAAATAAGCCAATTTTGGCAAGATTTGTGGCAATGAAAATTGCGGAACTAAAGGGAATTGAACCCAAAGATGTTTGTAAGATAACAACTGAAAATGCATTAAGAATTTTCAGCAGAATGAAATAGGAGAAGAGTTTGAAAGAATTAGAATTATTAAAGAGTTATGATTTTAAATTTAATAAGAAGTTTGGTCAGAATTTCATTTTTGATTCTAATTTGTTAAATGCTATTGTTTCCGATGCTGGCGTGGATAAAAACACAACTGTTATTGAAATTGGAACAGGTGCGGGAACATTAACTAGGGCAATTGCAAGCAAGGCAAAAAGAGTTATATCTTTTGAAATAGACACGGAATTGAAGCCATTTTTAGAAGATATTTTTAAGCCTTATGATAATATTGAAGTACGTTTTCAAGATATAATGAAAGTGAATTTGAAAAGTTTTGAAGATGAAATCAATGAAAAATATGTAATGATTGCAAATCTACCTTATTATATAACCACGCCAATTATATTTAAGTTCCTAGAAGAAGCAAATAATCTAACTGCTATGTATATAATGGTACAGTTGGAGGTGGCGGAACGCCTAACTGCCAAGGCGGGAACGAGCGAATATGGTGCAATCACACCTGCAATTGAAATAATTGGCGATGCTAGAATTTCTAGAAAAGTTAGTAGAAATATGTTTACGCCAAAGCCCAACGTTGATAGTGCTATTGTGGAAATTAAGTTAAATAAAAATAAGTATGAGATTGCGGACTTATCTCTTGTTAAAAAGGTTATAACTGCAAGTTTTCAGATGCGAAGAAAAACGCTAACAAATAATCTAAAGATGGCGTTTGGGAAAGATGTTCAGTTTTGGGCGGAACTTTTAGAGAGTTTGGGCTTTTCAAAAACTGTGCGTGGCGAAACGCTGAGTGCTTTAGATTTTGTGAACTTAGCAAATAAAATTAACGAATTGAAAATAAAATAAATTTCGACAGATTGGTATATATTATGCCAATCTTTTTTCAACAAATTTTTAAATTTGTAATATATAATTATATGTGAGGTTTTAAAACAGTTAGCCTTATATAAGGGGAATATATGGATTTTTTAAAGAAAACAATAGTTTTGAGCAATAAAAAAGATAATTATAAATCTTTGGCGGTTTTAACAATATATAAATCTAATGCTGGCATTTTTGGAGCACTAAAATGCTATGATTTAGGCGTTAGTTCCGCAATCTTGGGAATAAGTGTGGATAATAAGCAAAGTTTTAAACAAAATGTTGAAATACATAATGGCAAAACATATAATTTCAAATTAGATAACTCTTTCGATTTAAATGGAAAGATTGGTTGCGTGATTGTTGTAAACGAAGAGAATAAGATTGTGCCATTGGTTTATGGCTCTAGCGAAAGTACTTTTGATTATAAGTCTAAGGTGATAGAAAATCTAAATAAAAGCATTAATAATGTTTATACAAAAACTATAAAACCATCAGGAGTTGAGCCGGAAAAAGTATTGCTTGAAGAGATAAATTTTGAGCCAAATCCGAGTGTTGAAAAGCAATTCTTTGAAGAAAAAGAAATAAATGAGAACGAGTGTAATAACGAAATAAAAAAGCAAGAAGATGCGTTTGAAGAAGAATATAAAGCCGAAACTAATAGATTAGAAGAACTGTTTGGCAAGGACTTTGAAAAAGGACTAGACAATAAAAGTGAAATGGTGGAACTGGAAGATGTGGTGATAAGCGCAAAGCCTAATAAGAATGCTGAACTTTTTGAGTACGATGAAGAACAAGTGGAAAAAGAGATAGATAAAGCCATTTCAAACGATAATCACAAGTTTTATAACATGATAAGTGAGCAAATAGACGAGCTATTTGTTAAATATCCAAGAGAGCGAAGGTTGGAAGAACTTATTGAAGAGAGTAAGTGGGTGAAGGTGGACTTTGAAAATGATGGGCATTATTATGTGATTGGCTTAATTTATGAGAATGGAAATTTGCAATATGTTTGCTATGGTGTTCCGGGTACGTATTCTATTGAACCACCTAAAGAATTGGAGCAATATAGCCAATGGTTGCCATTGAAAGCGGGAGAACCTGAAGGTGAAGGTTATTGGATAATGTATCAAGATGCCAACACTGGCGAAAGTGTAAATTTAATAGATTAGTATAAAATGGGAAAATTTGCCAATAATAAATCAAAAAGATTAGGAGATTTATAATGAGAGTTGGCAGTAATAATATGGAAGAAGTGAAGCAAAAAATAAACGCAATGAAAGGGCAAAATGTGGATTTTGTGATAAATAAGGGAAGAAATAAATTTGTGGAAATAAACGCACTTGTGGAAAAAGTTTATCCTTCAATGTTTATAATAAAACCGAATAATAAAGTGTATTTAACTCGAACAAGTTATTCATATTCAGATGTTTTGTGCGGAGAAATATCTTTTGCTGGAACTAAAAATTAATTAGGGCTTAAAAAAGGCTCTAATTTTTTTTAAAACTTATAAAAACTTTTTAAATTTTGTTCTAATTAGCCAAACGGAAAAATATTATACTAATAGATTAAAACTTGAGGGAGGTTTTAAAATGGCATTTGAACCGAATTATGAAAAGTTGGTGAGTTCTTTTAGGAAAAGACTTGGTGCAACTCAAGCGGTAATTGAATGTAGATTGCCTGTGGCAGAAGGAAAACCAATGGGCATACTATGTGCAAATGCAAAAGCAAATATTGAAGGAAGTGAGGTTGCCAACAATGAAATTTCTTTCAGGGGTTTTGCTAATTTGCAAGTAATTTATTTAGATGAAAGTAAAATACCGCAAGCACTAGATTATAGTGCAGAATTTAAAGATAGGATTGTTGGAGTAACGGGCGGATATGAGAATATGTTACCTATCGTTACGGCGAATGTTATCGATGTTAAAACTATGATGGAAACAAACTCAATAAAAGTGAGCGTGATAGTGGAAATCAATGTTGATGGCATTATAACCGAAGAAACTAACGCACTTGTTTCTGTTGGCGGAAATAGTACGTTTACAAAAAATGAATTAATAACATATCAAACACTTGAAGATACTCCAACTGAGAAATTTGAGATTGTTCAGGACGTGGAAATAAACGATAGCGTTAATAAAGTTATGTCTGTTTGTCCATCAGTGTTTATTGAGAGCGTGGAAGCGAAAGAAAAGTACTTAGTTTTGAAGGGCGGAATTAATTTAGATATTTGTTATTTATCTGAAGGAGACACTCCGCTTATTCGTACAAAAACAGGCAACTTTGATTTCACGCAAGAAATTGCAGGTGAAAATATTGATCCTGAAAGCGTTATTCAAAATAATATTCAAGTACTAGTTAATGAAATGAAAATTACAACATCTATAGATGTGGAAAATGCAGTGGTTAATTGCGTTGTACCGGTTATGTATAATGGATTTGTGTTTAATCAAAAAGAAATGGAAACTGTAACAGATGTGTTTAATGTGGATAATTTCTTACAAACAAATTATCAAAGTATGGAAACATTAAAGCCTTTCGCTTCTATGGACTATGTGGAAAAGATTGATGGCAGTGCAACGCTTGAAGATAATATGCCTTTTATGGACGAAGTGTTAGGAAATTGCTGTAATCATGTAACGCTTGCAAATGCAAAGATTATGGATAATAGATTGTTGTTAGAGGGCGTTGCATTTACATCTGTTATCTACTTTAATAAAGAAGATAATGCCACAGTTTCTTATGAAGTGGAGATGCCATTCTCATTGCTTTTAAATGCAAACGATATTCCAAATGACTTTAATCCAATAATTAATATTGGAATCGGCGAAGTGGTTGCAAAAGGCAAACGTGGAAAGGAAATTGAGATAACTGCTAAATTATTTGTTTATGCAGATTTCTATCAGAATCTAAAAGAATGCGTTATAAGTGAAGCATCTGAAGGTGAAGAAAAACCTTATGATGATTTAGTCCTTAGCATTTATATCGTGAAAGATGGTGATACAATTTGGGATATTGCGAAAGAAATGAACGTGTCGCCAGATATGATATTAGAACAAAATCCAGATTTGGAATTGCCTTTGAAAGCAGGCACAAAGATTGTTATTTACAAACAAAGATTAATAGAATTTTAATTTTTAAAATCTAAATAAAAACGACAATTGTGTTATAAATTGTCGTTTTTTTGTTTCTTAATATGGGTTTATTGACAAAAACGTTATATAAGTGCAAATCCAAGTCAATGAAATACTTAAGGAGAAATCATGAAGAAAAAGTTGATTTACATATTTATATTATTTATTTCAGTTCTATTTATAGGTGCTTGTAACACATTAAAAAACACGGATTATTTAAGGCTTCATATCAGAGCAAATAGCAATGCTGAGATTGACCAAGAAGTTAAATATAAGGTGAAAGATAAGTTGGTGGAATATATCACTCCGCTTATATGTAATGCAAAGAGTAAGGAAGAATTGGTTCAAATTTTAGAAGCCAATTTTAATGGAATGGAAAGAGTGGCAGATAACGTTTTGAAAGATAATGGCTTTAACTATAAAAGCCATATTGAAATAAATAATGAGTTGTTTCCAACAAGATATTATGGAGAGTTTTTGTTAGAAAGTGATTATTACGATGCTTTAATTGTTAATCTCGGAACGGGAAGCGGAGATAATTGGTGGTGCGTTGTTTATCCACCATTATGCTTTGTGGAAAATTCTAGTGAAAAGGTGGTTTATAAAAGCAAGATATTGGAAATAATCAAACAATTCTTTAATTAAAAAGGTGATTTAATGAAAAAATATTTGATTGGAATTTCGGCTTCGTTTGTTTTAATATTTCTTCTAACTTTGGTGCTTATATTTTCAGTTTTGCCAACTAAAAATACTCTTTGGGCAAGTGCGGTTGATTATGAAGAAGTGCAAATAAGATTGAAAGATTGGGGTTATTATGATGGTGCTATCACTGGTGTAAATGACCAAGCCACAATTAATGCAGTTATGTACTTCCAAAGAAAGCATGGCTTAACGCAAAGTGGTGTGATTGATGGTGCAACTGCAAATGCTTTGGGAATAAATATAGGTACTCAAAATAATAACGATTTGTATTTGCTGGCAAAATGTATTCATGCTGAAGCAAGGGGGGAAGTTTATGAAGGCATGGTGGCAGTTGGAGCAGTAATATTAAATCGAGTGGATAGTCCAGATTTTCCAAATACTGTTTATGGCGTGATTTATCAACCTTGGGCATTTACTGCAGTGAATGATGGTCAGATAAATTTGGAGCCCGATCAAACTGCATATAAAGCGGCTCAAGATGCATTAAATGGTTGGGACCCAACTTATGGTTGTTTGTTTTATTACAATCCTAAAGTGGCAACGAGTAGTTGGATTTATAGCAGGCAGGTGGTCTTAACAATTGGAAATCATGTTTTTGCGTTATAATTTGTTTTATGGTTTGAATATGTGATATTTTGACGTAAATGTGTAGTTTATTGTCAAAAAATATAAAAAGGAGAAATATGAGTAGGCAAAATGTTGCAATATTAATATTAAGTTTGGTTAGTTTTTTTAGTTTCGTTGCTGTATGCGTTTTGAGCGTGTCTTTGGTGGTGCAAAATAATAAATACACGATGCAATTAGAAAATGTTTATCAAAAGAATTTCTATGAGTTGGTAGATAATATTGAATCAATTAGTTTGGAGATGAGTAAGGTGGTTGCCACAAATTCTAGTTCTAAGCAAGAAGAGATTTTAGAAGGTATTTATGTGGCATGTGTTTCGGCTGGAGCAAATCTAAATGCGTTGCCAATTCAAAATGAAAAACTAACTAAAGTGAATAATCATATCAATGTGGTTGGCGGATATGTTGTTAGCCTTGTTAATAGATTGAAAAAAGGTGAAAGTTTGGGTTCTGCAGATTTTCAAAATATTTCAGATTTATTTGACGAGAGCAGACAAACTCTTTATGACTTAAACAATTTTATCTCTAGTTTAAATTCAGATTATTCAATTTTAGATAATGTGGATTTTAATCATGAGAACGAATCTAAGTTTGATGCAGGATTTGTTAATATTGAAAATCCTTCAAGCAAAGTTCCTTCGCTTATATTTGATGGACCATTTTCAGATAGCGTTGTGAATAAGGAAGTGAAAGGGCTTGCTGGTGCAAAAATCACAAAAGTTCAAGCACTAGAAAAAATGCAAGTGTTGTTAAAGTATTATGAAGGCTATTCGATTGAGTATGTTGGCGAAGGTGAAGGTAAAATTCAAACATATAATTTTTACTTGAAGAAAGGTGATATGAAATTATATGTTCAATTGACAAAAATGGGGGGTCAACTTTTATCTATAGTTTCAAGTACTGATGAAAAAAGTACTGCAATCACAAAAGATAATGCAAAGCAGTTGTCTAAGAAAATCTTAAATGAGTTTGGTTTTGAAAATATGTATGAAGTTTGGAGCCAAGCCACTGCCACTGATTACTATTTCAATTTCGCTCCAGTTATAGAAGGTGTTATTTATTATCCAGATTTAATCAAGGTGAAGGTGGATAAATCAAGCGGAGTGGTGGTTGGATTGGAAGCCACAAATTATGCATATAATCATGTTTTAAGAAATGCATTTGTTGATGGGCTTGGAATAACGGAAGCACAAAAACTGTTAAACTCCGAACTAACTGTGGTTGAAAGAAACTATTCAATCATTCCAAATAAATATGTGGGCGAAAGTTTTGCTTATGAATATGTTTGTACATGGAAGGATTACACATATTATGTTTATCTAGATTCTAGCACTGGCGAAGAATTAAATATTATGAGAGTGGTGCATACGGAAAATGGAGATTTGTTATTTTAGTTAGAAATGTAAACATTTCTAAAATCGGAAAAGTTTGAATAAAACTTTTCTTTTTTTGTTATCGATGCTTAAATTTATTTTGAATTTTAAATTTATGTATATATAATATTATATATAAATTAAATAATTGTTTTGAATTTACAAAACATAATAGCAAAGGAAAAATGGAAATGAAAAAACTTGCGAAAAATCTATTATTTATTTTTGTTGTGTTTATGGTTTCAGGGCTAGGCTTAATGTCTTGCGGAAATCCATATAGAAATTTAAAAATGGAGATTGTTTCGTCTTCAGTTACGTTTAATGAAGAAACGAATAGAAATGAGTTTGTTCTCACTTCTTCTTCGTCCACCTTCACGCTAACTGCTCGTGTTACAGGCGGAGATGCTTCTATTGATAGGAGCGTGGATATCTCTATTGAGCAACCAAGCGATGTTATAGAATTTTTAACCACAGATGGTGAAAGCGTTTCTCATTCAGGAGAAGAAACATCTGCTTCTTTTATTGCGAAGAACGGTGGATATGCCACGATTAATTTTATTTCAAAAGAAGGCGGATTAAAACAATCGTTTAAGGTTTTTGTGGTTATTCCTATTAACGAATTAAGTTTTGGTAATGAAAATCTTCCGATTTTAAAAGGAAAAACTACAAATATAACTGAAGAATTGTTAAATGGAACTTCCGCTTATGATTATTTGAATTTCCTTCCAGCAAACACAAATCAAAAAGATAGTATTAAATTTGAATTTGTTAATAACACGCAAGTTAATGGAGTGGTGATTAATGGCACAAAAATCACTGTTGGCGAAAACTCTAATGTTGATAGTTTCCAAATAGTTGCAAGATATAAAAACGAAGCAGGTGAAGAGAAGGTTACAAATCCTGCAACGTTTAAAGTTCTAACTCTTTTTGATTTAAATAAATTACAAATTCAAAATCTAACTTTAAATAGTAAGCCAAGTTTGGAATATGATAAAGCCAATGGTTATTATGTATTAAAACTTTCCACAAATTATGAAGAAAGTTGTAAGGCATCGCTTGCTTTTATGTATGACTATGGCAAAGAGAAAGTGAATGCATTAAATTACTTGTACATATCGGAGCATTTATCCACTTCCACAAAGTATTCTATAAAAACAGAGAAGGAAAAAGATAATTCTTCTTTAGTTTCATCTTCTTCTAATTTCATAGATGTTTCAAAAGTAACGGGTGAAAATGGCGGAGTATTTAATATAGTTCATAAAAATATTATTGCGCCAGAAATTGTTAAATTTTATGTAAATTTCCTAGGCTTTGAAAGTTATTTTGAAGATATTGTTATTTCATTGCAGGTGGAAGTTTCTCCGTTCCCAGAAGATATTGGAGTTTATGAATCTGAAAATGGAAAAGAAATTGGTTCGTCCGATTCTGTTTATGTTTATAACACATATTCAAATAAGTTGGCAGGAACTCCAATATTTGTAAGTGTTTTAGGCCCTGATAGAAATCAATTGGATTTGGAAAGATTTACATGTGAAATTCTAGATGATAATGGCGAATTAGAGTTTGTTCAAAGAAAGGGCTCAACTTATGAAAAAGTAAGCAATGGGGCAGTTCTTCAAAGTGGAACACAACTTTATTTAAGAACGGTTAATAGTTCCACTAGCATAACGGATTGCAGAGTTAGATTTAAATCTGTTACAATGGGAGAAATATATAAAGAGATAAATATTAAGATTGTTCCAGACGATGTTAAGTGGTCAACTCTTGGCGATAGCGAAGCCACAATCTATTTGGATTTCTTGTCCACTGCTCCTATCACATTCAACTTCTTAGAAGTAAACAATCCAAATAGAAATCCATCATGGATTGGAATAGATGGTCAAGTGGATTCAAAATATTCCGATTTGAAAATAGATAACTTTAAATTCTCAAATAGCGATAATGAAATAATCGAGATTGGCAATAAAACTTTAACAGGATTTAGCATCAAAGTATTGAAAGTTAAACTTGGTTCTAGCGTGGTTACAGTTCAAACGCCTAATGGTTATGTCTTCAAACTAACAGTTAAAGTTTTAATGAATTTAAAGTCGGAAAACTTGGTGGCAGAACTTGGAAGTTATGCAGATAAAGAGATGCTTGAGATTAAAGAAAAGGGCATGTATGATAACGGAGAATATAACGAATATTCTGCGTTGGTTGGCAATAAGCAAACTGTGGCAATTAAGTTTAAAGATGGCGGACTTAGTTACACTCTAGATATTAATAAAGGTTACACGAGTTATAGGATTTTAAGTTCAGCACCTGAAAGCGTTTTGGTGCAAAGTAAAAATATTATCGCAAAAAATATTTCTGCATATAAAACGGAAATTGAAATCACAATTCGTGGTTATTCTTGGGAAGAAGATAATTTAAGCCAAGAGCCTAGTCAAAAGGAATTTAAATTCATTTTCTATGTACATGTTAAATCCTTGATAGGTTCTGTTAAAACAACTTCTTCAAATCCTTCAATCTTCACCTTTGATACATTAAATATTGATGAGAAAGAATCTAAGGGAACAACAAAAGTTTCAATTAATATTGCCCCTGTGGACGTAAAAAGCAAATATGAAATCACTTGGAATTTATTAAATAAACTTAATGGTGATTCTTTACTTTCATCGGGTGATGGACGAATTGGAAAAAACAACAAATCTGGCGAAGTGGTTTTGGAAGGCAACTCTATTAGTGTGGTGATTACTTATCTTCTAAGTGATGATTTAACCACTCTAACGCTAACCACAAGGTTAAGAGATAACGCATTAATTAATAAATACGTTGATTTTAGTTCATATTTCTATGTTTATGCATATGTTCAAGAATCGTACGAAGATTTTTATGGAAATTCTTATCAGTCAGGATTTTCTAACCACACAAGGATAACGGTTGCAAATGCAAAACTTGTAAGTGAAATTATTCCTGACGTGGCAATGAATAAGATAAGTTTTGATAAACGTGAATTTGTTGTTAAAGAAATAATCTCAGATAGAGTTTATTTCGAGAAAAACGATAAGAATACGTTTGAATTTTCATATTCTCTAAATCCTTTAAATCCTGAAAACAAAAATATTGCACTTCAAATATTTGATGCAAGCATTGATGCTGAAGTGGATAATGAAAATCAGATAGTTAAAGTTTGGATTGTAAGTTTGCCAGTTAATTCTAGTTACACTGCCCCATCGTTTGTGTTAAGACTTTGTGCGATTGATAGTGCGATGGGAAATAACGATTATGCAATATGGAAAAATATAGATATTGAAGTTCAAGATGGATTAGAAGTACCATATGAAATTGCCACTGAAGATGATTTGATAAAGTTATCTAATAACACTTCCGCTTACGCAGAAAATTATATCTTAGCAAATAATATAACGCTTTCTAGTTCGAACTTCAAACCTATTGGTTCAATTGAAAATCCATTTACTGGTTCATTCGTTGGCTCAACAAGATTTGGTGCTGTTCCAAGCATTAGTATAGAATTAAACAATGTTGATGATCTTGAATTTATAGGTTTGTTTGGCGTTACAAAAGGCGCTAAAATTGAAAACGTTGCCATAAAAAATATAAAGATTAACTTGAACGCCACTTCTGAAAATGTGTTAGTTGGTTCGCTAGTTGCTCTTGCAATAGATACAGAAATTTCAAATTGCTATATAGATGATGGCAATGGTTTGGAAGACTTAAGCGGACAAAAAGTTTACGCACTTTCAAATAATCAGAATGGCATAAATATAAATGCTGGAAGCGATGTTAAGAATGTTTTGATTGGTGGACTTGCTGGTGCTACAATTGGCGGTAAAATTATTAATCCATCAGTTAAAGTTAAAATTTCCACTGGCTTTGCAGGGAACGATGGCTTAAATGTTTTGGCTGGTGGCGTGGTTGGATTTGTTGGAACAGGAAGCAGTATTGAATTTGAAGAAAAAGATAGTAGTTTATCTGAATTTAATGTTTATGCTTGCATTAATCCAGTGTTAACAGGTGCTGGCAATGTTTCGTCCACATCTAAATTTGCATTAGGTGGTGTGGCTGGCTTAAACTTAGGTGAAATCTCGTTTGGTCAAATCAGAGCATTTATTTATGGAAACAATAACATTGGTGGCATTGCAGGTGTGAATGCAGGTAGTCTTCAAAACATGGTTGTTCAGCCAACGCTAATTGGTTCAAACTACATTGGTGGTGCGGTTGGAACAAACTTAAATGGTGAAGGAGTTGGCACTGCTCCACTATTGAATTTAAGCGTAGATGAAAAACTTAATATTGAAGCACTTTCCGATTTTTATGGTGAAATTGAAAATGTTAAAGTTCAGTTTGTTGATAATGACGATATTTATAGTTATTTCAACACAGGTATTTATGGCTCAGATGCTGTGGGCGGACTTGTTGGCTTAAATATTACAAATGCTAATGATTCAGGCTCGGTTGTAACTCTAACAAATGCAATAAGATATTCTTCAGTTTATTCTTATGTTGATAGAGAGATTGCAAGTGCTAACTATTCTAAAGATGATAGAAATAAGTTGTATTTTGGCGATATAGTAGTGAATTTGGGAACTGGCTATGTGGCTGGCGGACTTGTTGGTAGAGCAAAGAACTTAGTTTTGGAAAATTGTTATGCAAATGTTAAATTCAATGTATATAATCCATCAGGTTCTTCAGACAAGTCAATTGTTGGTGGTGCACTTGGTGGTTTGCAAGGTGAAGAAAATAAAATTGCAATCGTAATGAAAAATGTAATCGTTGATGGTTACTATAAAGATGAGAACTTGTTCGCAGGCGGATTTATAGGTGATGCCAGTGGTATTATGACTGGCGCAAAGGTTACAATTTTAAGTGGAGATGCAAATTATTCAACTATAAAAACGTATAAGTGTGGAAGCGAAAACTATGGAGCATATAACATCATAAATTCATATTCATTATTAAAAGTTTATGGTGGAAATCAGGTTGTTCAAAATTTTGCAGGCGTTAATGAATATAAAACTGAAAAAGTTGAACAAAAGATTGATTTAGTTAAATTCGAAAGAACATATTTTGATAAGACAGAAGTAACTAATTTGACAGAAGCAAAAGTAGTCGTTAAAAATATTTTGGGTTTAGATTTAACTATGATTGATAGCGGAGTGTTTGCAAACGCTATGAATGGTTATAAATTTGTGATAGACGATGCAGAAATAAATGCTGAAAGTTTTGATGGTTGGTGCACGCTATTATCTAATTTGCAATATAAATTGGTTTTAACAATAAAGGAAGTTGGCGGGAAATCTATTGCAACTAAAGTTCAAACTTTATATTACACTGCTTATGAAAATTTGCCTAGTTATGCAAAATTAGGTGATGGCGGTCTTAAAGGAAACTTTAGCAATGCTATAAGTTCAGTTACGCTAAGTAAAGAATATAAAATTCCAAATGTTGTAACATTGAATAGTTACTATATTGGATTTGAAACATATATTTTAACAAAAACAGCAGATGGCGTTGTTATAAGCGAAAATGTTATAACAATCGATGAAGCCTTGGCTAAGAATGGAAGTGTTTCAATAAATTCATTTAAAGCACAAACAAATGGTGATTATATCGCATATCTAAGTGCTGAAAATAGGATTTGTTATATTAGAGAATCTGATGCTTTAAGATGCGATGAAAATGGCATAGCAAGTAATACTGGCAAATTCATTAAAATTGCTGGAAAGTTATATTATTACGAAAACGTTCAAAGGTTTAATAGAGTAAGCACTCAAATAAAACTTTATCAAGATAATGTTTTCTTCACAAACTTGATTGTTTCAAATATTAAATTCTATTCAAACTTTGTAAGTTCTTCATGGAATATGGCAATTATAAATTCCGTTGATAATGAAACGGGTTGGGATAAAACAAATGGCAAACCTGATAAGTTGGAAGATTTGGATTATTATTTGAGTTCAGAAACAAATAATGGTTTCCCATTGCTTCTAGGAGCAGAAAAAGAGAAAAATGGCAAAGTTCAATTTATAATTGATTTGCCACCAAAAAACTTATCTGTTGAATGTGGATATGTGGATAAAACTTATCCTTCTGAAGGTGAAACAGAGATTGGAACAATCGTTAAAGTCATTGAAACGGAAGAGATTAAAGAAGAATCTTATGATGCTTTAACAAATAAGGTGATTGCAAAGAAAGTTCAAACAGAGATAAAAGAAGATGAAATCACATTATCTTATTATAGTGTTGATACAAATCGCTTGCCATTAAGATTTGGTTATTATGATTTTAATCATGATGGCAACTTAGAAAAGGTAACTCAAAATGAAAAGATTTTCACTGCCCACTTAAATGCCTTAATAACTCTTAAAAACAGATATTTATTAAGCGATTTGGTGAAAGCAGTTGCCACTCCATCATTTATATCTTCAAGTGAATTGAATATAAAAAGCAATTCTAACTTGGTCGCAATTGTAAATGAAGATGGCAAGAATTATTTGATTGTAAAAGGCACGGGCGTTGCAGAATTAACAATCACAAGTAAATTAAATTCTGAATTTAGTAAAAAGATAAGATTAAATATAATAAATGCTATTTCAAATGTTGAAATCTATAAAGATTCTTCTAGAACAACACTTCTTGGAACCGCAACGGAAAACTCTATTCCATCTTTAAATATTATTAAAAATTCTTCTGCTGGATTATATTTTGGCTTAGGTGAATATTTAACAACTAAAGATGGCGTTGATAAAACATTAATCAAATTATATGGCAATGTTCCGCTAGAGAATAATACATATTTTGATTTTGGCGTAAGATTCTATATCTTATCTGAAGATGGAATTTATCATGAAGGACTTAACGGAATTCCTGATGGATTTAGCATAAATAATCAGTTGTTTAAATTAAATGCAGTTGAAGGCAAAGGAAACTTAATCTATGTTGATTGCGATAACGCATCTGAAGCAGTGATTAGCGGATTAAGTGCCACAACATATTCGTTGATGGCTGTTCCTTATGTGAAGATAGATGAAAACACAAGAGTTTTGATTTATAAGGAAGGCAAAGAATTAAGCGAAAAGAGTGGCGATAGGTTTAATATCAATATTTTAAATGGAACGAAATCCCTTTCCACAATCATTGATTCTGAAACAAATCCATTTAGTCCTAGTAGTTTTGAAACCACTATCACCACAGATAATGCTAATGCAAAATTATATATCTCCGTTCAAAACGATAAAAACAAGTTTATGGAATTGAAATCGTTTGGAGAAGTTGGTGAAGGCTATAGTTTTGAAACCGTTGATTCAATCCATGATGATTTTACAGGCAAAGATATAGATGCTTATACAACAGATAAAGGAACAAGTACTCTTTCAGGTTCGCTTGTTTATGAGTTGCCACAAGAAGATAACTTGTTTGAAGGATTTATCGTTGATAAATTTAGAGTATCGCTAACTTCAATTGTTAGATTTGATAAAGAACATAATGCAATTGAAAATGAAACTGATTACTACTTAACTAAATATATAAAATATAGTTTTACAATCACAGTTTTAGACGAATATAAATACTACATTACAAAAACTGAAAAATTAAAGTTCTCACTCTTCACATTGGTAAATAACTCTGAGAAATATGGTGATAGTGATGGAAGAATAGAAACTGTTTCGTTTGATTATTCTATTAATCCACAAGATGTGGAAAAAGTAACATTAAGCCATTATGCTGATATAACTTTGCAATCTTATGATGTTGTAACAGGTAAGCCAAATGTTATCACAGGAATAAATCAAAGTTTCATTTCAAATACTTTAGTTTGCGGTCAACCAGGCTTATTACATATCAATATCCACCCAGGTTATAGTAAAGTGGATAGTTTAACAATTAGTTCAAACGTGGTGAATGGTTATTCAATTTCGTTAGAGCAAATGTATGCGAATTATATTTCTAATCAAAATGGTTCAACAAACGATAAATATTTGTTTGGTGGTTATTACACTTCTATTGCAGACGATAATGGAAATGTTGAAGTTTCAAGAACTTTAGGTTTAAAACAAATTAGTTTTGGTTATCAATCTGAAGGTTTAACAAACTTTGAATATAATGGAAATTATTATGTAAAAACTAGCATTCCAACGTTTAATGATGCAAGCATTAAGTTTGAATTAAGCGTGGTTGGTTATACTGATGGCAAAAAGGTTATTGATGAGAAATTGATAATTTCTCCGCAACTAACTCCAGATTTAGAATTCACTTCCAATGGCCAAACAGATAGAGCGGTGGCAATTGGAACAGAAGTTGAGTTAACAGTTAAAACTAATGGCACGCTAGACGAAAGCAAGTTATTTAATCTAACAGTTGATAAAGACGTGGAAGATTTAATAACTGGCAAGTCCTATTCATTGCAAGATGAAGCAGTTGTAAGATATATCTATGAAAGAAGTATTTCAAGAGATAATGATGGCATAACTTATAGGTTCTATATTCCATATAATAGAGATATTATTGGCGAAGAATTTTCTTTAGAAGTTACGTCCTATAAGATTATCAATAATAATAGATATGAAAGTAAGAAAAAAGTTTCGTTTATAATCTCAGAATTTGTGGTTAATAATGTGCTGGCAGAAAGAGTTGAACAAAATTCTTCTGGTGGTTATGAATTGAATGGAAACTATAATCAAGAATATGCCCTAAGAGCAGTGATTGATGCTTCATATGTTTCATATAAAGATTTAACTGGAATGTTTGGTTCAAGTCTTGGAAATAGTAATGATGAAATAGTTGCGAAAGCAGATACAATTTTGGCAAATATTAGAAAAGATATTGCTAAAATGGAAGCACTTATCACGTCTAAAGGATTATTTGGTGAATATATCAGTCTTGAAGATTTGATTAAAACTGAAGGTGCTGATAGTTTGAATTTGATTTCCACTTGGCAAAATCAGGCTAGTAATTTTGGTGAAACTGAAATCTTAACTAGCACATTTGATTCGTTAGCAGAAAATATTGATAAGTATTCAAAACTTCAAAATGTACTTTCAAAACCAGCAGTAGTAAGCGAAGGGTATTATCAGTTCAAATCTGCATATTGGAAATATGTTGGAGCAAACGGATTAGAAACATTGTCTGTTGATGGCAATTCAGGTTATAATGGTATTCAGATTACAAATGCTAGAGCAAGCAGAATTAATACAGGCATTAGTGTTCCAACGGGAAAAAACACCACAATGGAATTGCTTGAGCCTTATGCAACATTAAATGTTAGAGTAACAAATATTAATACAACAGCAAAAATTGCATTATGCGTTCAAATTGCTTATGGCAAAGATGCGAACGGAAAAACATGCGTTGGCTTGATAGATAACTTGGAAGAAAATCGTAAAGAAAATAAATATTCGGAAGATTTTGAATGCGAATTTGGATTTAATGCAATTCAATTATCTAATGAAGAAAATCCGGAGCCAATTTACACTGTTGAAGAATTGAAAAACATGCAGGCAGGTGGGCATTATATCTTAATGGAAGATTTGGAACTTGAATATTGGGAACCATTGAACACTGCCATTGCAAGCCTAGACGGAAACGAATATGTTTTAAGATTAAAATCGTTTAATGATTTTAGAACTTCAGGCGAAACTAATATTGGGTTGTTTGGAACAGTTTCTGAGAATACCTTGCTTAAAAATATTATCTTAGAAGTTGTACCAGCAAATAGGAATTTTGATGATACTGCAGAAATTAAAAATTCTGACGGAGATATTAATGTTTTAGTAAACGATTTAAGCAAAGTTAAGTTTGGTTTGATTGCTGGTGAAAATAAAGGAACTATCACAAATGCTTATATAACTTATGATGCAGATTCATATAGGGAAGAAAGAGATGGCTTGGTTCAAAGAACAGATAAATCATCATATTATTCCGAGTATAAAAAACAAAATCCGTTGTTAGATGCATCTAATAGAACAACATCTATTGTGAAAGTTTCATCTAATGTGATTAGTTCTAGCGAAGATATAAGAATTGGCGGAGTTATTGGTGTTAATAGTGGATTTGTAACAAATAGTGCAATTGAAAATATATCAATTATCGGAAATATATATGTTTCAGGTTTTGCTTGTGAAAATGCATCAGGCGGAAAGATTTCTTCAAGTTATTTCAAAGGCGGAAATATTTATAATATTTCAGAAAAGGGTGCAGGAACTTACGCAAGTAATGGAACTGCAGGCTTCACAATATTCAATAGCGGTGAGATAAATTATTCATATGTTTATGGAAGAGAAATAACTTCAGGCGAACTAGATAAAACTCCAAATATTTCGGGCATCACAGCCGATACAGTGCTTGAGAATAATGCCACATTTGGTGATAGATATGTTGGTCTTAGATACACATATAATAGCATCACTAATGGTACAAACGCTCAATTAAAAACTTTCTTAAATGAGCAAACAGATTTTAAACTTGATTACACAAATATGCTAAATCAAAGAGCGATTGGTGCAGTAATCAATTCGGCAGGCAATGCTTCAGGATTTGTTTATTCAAATAGTGGTGTGGTTACAAACTCCTATTCAAATATCTTAATCTTGGCAAGTGGTTCAAGCGGATTTGTATTTGCAAATAATGCTTCTGCTTCAATTAATAATTCCTTTACATTATCTTCTGTTCAAACAAATGATACTTATCATAAACCTTTCACAGGCGTTGTGTTTGAAGGCTCAACTTCCACAAGTTTGAATAATGGTGATATTGAAAATAGTTATTATTTGCAGGTTAATAACAACGATTATCAGCAGTTGTTTGATATCTATAATGCATTGCATTCAATGGATACAACTAGTGATGAATTTAAAGAAAAATATGGAGAACTTTACTATGGCTCTGAAAATCAACTTGGATTGCAACAAATTTTCTCCACAACTGGTAGTGCGGGCGATGGCGAGCAGAAGTTGGAATTTGTTGTAAATGGCGGAGCGTTATTCACTGATCCATTCGGTTCTGGAGATAGCACTGCAATAGGATTGTCTTCTATTGAATTTTCAGCCTACACAAGTTTTGCAACATATTCATTTAATAGCGATTATGCTTTAAATGGAACTGAAGATAACGAGAAATTGGCAAGTGCTGTGTGGTTTATTCCAACTCTTGATACAAATGAAGCAAGTGAAAACACAGCGATAGCAAAATATTTCAAACATTCGTCTTATACTTCAAGAGTTCCACAACTTGTATCTGCAAACTTAAAAACAATGAGTCTAAGAAAGGCAAACTTCATTCCACAATTACCATCTAATAGCGATATGAAAGAAGTTCTAGAAACTCTATCTTCAGATATGGGATATGCAAGAGTTAAATCAAGACTTTTAGAGTCGGGAGATGGTTATCCGGGGAATGGAGTATCAAATAAAGAAATATTTATTGGATTAATAGGAAATGGTTCAAGTGCGAGTACGAATGAAAATGAAAATTATATTTGTGGTTATGCAAATCAGTTGGGCGAAGCGATTATAAATGCTTATATTTCAGTTAAAAACCCATTAATTACTTCTGATTTGATAATCTCAGGAAACAATACAATTCAAAATATTATGAACAATTACTTCATTAATAGAATTGATTACACAGGTACGGTTTCTTCAGCAGGGGCAAGCGAACTTAGCGATAAAGATATTCTAGAGATATTAATCGTGGCAATAAATTCTATTAATGCGATAGATGAAACGAGCGATAGTTCTTATACATATAGTTATGTTCAAAAGAGTTCTAAGGACGTTAATATAATTTATGGCGAAAGCGTATTAAATCCATATTTGATTACGTCTGCAGAAAAGTTCAATGTTTATTCATTGCAAATAAATTCTTTAGGCGAAGAAACAACTCTTGATCAAGATGCTTACTTAAGATTTGTTAAAGATATCTATTTTGATAATGTTTTACAATCAGTTAAAACATACAAACTAACTTTCCGTGGTGACTTAGAAGGAAATGGTATGACCATTCAAGATTTAAAGATTGTTGCTGAAAACGAGAAAGTTCAGGCTGAAAGGATTGAAGAAATCGGATTATTCAAAGTGTTGAAAGGCGAAGAAGATGGTTTAAGGGGTGCAAGCGTTAGAAACTTAAATCTAGATATCGATACGATTAGTGCCACAGCAGTTAAGTATGTTGGTGCATTGGCTGGAAGAATTGAAGGCGGAGATATTGAAAATATTCAAATCTTGGGTGACGATGATTCCATCATCAATGGCTTTAATGCCACTGGTGGTTTAACAGGAAAAATTTCAGGCAGATATGATAAAGAAAATAATCCTAGTGTTTATACAATCGTAACAAATATTAAATCTTCTGTTTCTGTCAAATCTAATATGTACACAGGCCCTGCAAATAGATATTCTTCTAAAACAGACGACCCTTCACATAGATTTAACTTATACACATATTCATATGAAATTGTGGATGAAAAGGAACAATACATATCTAATATAGACGAAGTTTCTTATGCTGGCGGAATTGCCGGAATATTAGAAGCCGATTATGTTGATTTGGGCAATGATGTGGTTAGTAATGCAAATATTAGAAGTAATCAAGTAACTGGCAATGTAACTCTTCGTGGTGAAGTTGTGGGCGGATTATTTGGTTATGTGGGAAAAAACTCATTGATTAGTAATTCTAAATTGGTGGTTTCTGAAAACACAAGAATTGTGGCTAGCGCTATTGGTGGAGGTTTGGTTGGACATTTAGAAGGAGATATCACAAGCAGTGAAGTAACTCATGCAAAACAAACTAGTATTGATGCAGAGATATATAATAAGGTTCAAGAATTTGATCCAAATAATTCAAAATCTACAATCTCTTTGAAATGGGGCGTTGCCCAGGGTGATAGTGAAGATACATTTGAAGGTGAAAACACAGCCCTATTTGGTGCCACAAGTGCAAATGCTCATTATATTGGCGGACTTGCTGGATTAACCTATGGCGGAGATATTGCTTTTAGTTATAACAGAGTGGACGTGGCAAGTATAAATTCAAAATTCGCAGGCGGATTGGTTGGACTTTCAATCGGAATTAGTTTGAAGGACGTTTACACCACATCTTCCGTGTTCTCGTTCGTATCTTATGGCGGAATTATCGGTCTGCAAACAATGCAAGATATTAATGGAGAGTTGTTAGATGCAGATAAGAACAATGATTATTATATTAAGAATTGGAAATCCGTTCAAAGAGAAAATGTGAATACAACTATTTCTCTAAGTTCTGTAGTTGGAGCAAACCTTTGGAAAGAAGACCATAAAGTGGTTAATAGAAAAACTTATAGAATAGATGCATTCCAAGCAGAGATTGGCGCGTTTATCGGAAGAGCAATGTCTTATAACACTCAGAACGCATATTGCCGTGATAAAGATGAAGACGGTAATCCAATTGATGAATGGTATGATTCATCTAATAATCCAACGAATCAAAGGGTAAAGAGCGAAAGCGTTTACTTTATGATGGCGTTTGCTAAGAGTAATACTGAAAGATTAATATTGGAAATCGGAAATGCCACGAGCGTTAAAGCGGTTCTTGGTGGAAAAGATGATTTAAAAATAATAGGTGAATATCAAGGTGATGACGATAGAGAAAAGGAATATTTGGTTAGAAACTTAACTAAGTACACGTTATTTGGAGGCTCAACTTCTGAAACCATAACTTATGCATATTCTGGCGATTTCTCATCTAAATTAAAAAATGCTGGAGTAGAAGGCAACAATGACGAAGATTTCAATTATTATAGATTCTCAAGACTTGCAAACTATGGTTCGTTCAGAACAATAAAAGAAATCATAAATGGTAAATATATGTTATCGGAAACAAGAGTTGGCGGTTTAACTGCGCGTATTTACGATAAGCAATATATTAATCAAATCACAAAAGAAGGTGTAACAGAGGAAGATTTAAATTCTCATTATATAGAAAGAAATTCTGCAAATAACGAACTTGGTGAATACGATTTAACTAAGTTGTTGATAGATGTTACAGCAGATGAAAAAGAAAGTTCTTTGTCTAATAAAAACAGTTCGAGAACACAAAATATTTATGATAATTGGCGACAAGATGCTTGGTTTGGTGTTAGCATGAGCGATACCACAGGCATTAGAAGTGAAAATCAAAAATATGTGTTCCCAAGAGTTAGAACTAAAGTTTATGAAGATGTAATTTATGTTCAAACAATCTTTGATTTGGTTAATAACACAAATAATTATCCAAGCAAAACTTATGTTTTATTAAACGATATTAATATGGATGATTACACTGAAGATTGGGAGCCATTAAATAATGGGGGCAATGCATTCAGCGGAGTTATTAAGTCTTATAACAATAGCAAAATCTATAATGTTAGAGCCCCAATATTTGCAAATGCAGATGGTGCCACATTCAAAGATTTTGGAATTGAAACAGCAAATAGAGCAGGTGGAATAAGTTATAATGGAGATAATTTCGGTGTTCTAGTAAATTCCGCAAAAGATACGAAGTTTATGAATCTTACGATTTCAGTTACAGCCGGGATTTCTACAAGAGCCCAAAATGTTGGCGGAATGGTTGGCTTGCTTGAAGGAGATAAGAGCAGAATTGAACAAGTTATTATCAATTTTACAAGCGGTGCTCTAACTATATCAAGAGAAAATGCGAATGCGGGCTTGGTTGTTGGACATATTGCTGAAAATTCTGAGCAAATTGTAGTTGTTGCAGGTGCAACAGGAAATATAGCACTAAATGGTGATAAAAATAATGCAAGCGTTGGCGGACTTATTGGTAAGGCTGAAGGTCCAGTTTATATCAGCGGTTATGCACAAACTAACATAGTTGGCGGAAATGTAGAAGCATCTAATATTGGTGGATTTATTGGTTATGGTAGATCAATAGTTATATATAGTAGTGCCACAGGAACAGGCAATATCTCATTAAATAATGCTAATAATTCTAACATTGGCGGATTAGTTGGTTACTTTGAAGGGCTTGAACAAGTTGAAAATAAAAATAGTTTGGGCATTGTAATCCAAAAATCGGTTAATAACCTAAATTTAATCGTGAAAGATGGTTATGGGGATAAAATTGGTGGACTGGTTGGTGCTATTAAGTCTAATGATAAACTAACCGACTCAGTAGTTGTAACATATTCTTCAGGTTCAATCAGTGCTAAACCTATGAATGGTTCGGATTTCAATACAATTGGTGGATTGTTTGGTTCTATTAATGAAACCTTGCCAGAAGGTGCAATTGGTGGTGATGGAATAACAATCGAAAGCAGTTATTCATTAAGTAAAATTGGTGTGTTGAAAGAAGAAGCAAACGTTGGTGGAATCATTGGTGAATACTTAAAGAATGGCAATAGAGAAGATGGTAAATTTAAAAACATCTGTTATGTTTATGACTTTGTTCCAAACTTCAATGGCTATGGTTCTCCTAGAAGTTATCAAGAATTTGTTAGCGGAGAATTAAGTGGTTTAAATCTTACAAATATAGAAAATGCAGAATGGGTTGAAGGTTCTAATAATGGCAAAATAATGACATATCCTATCATTAAAGATATGATGCTTGCTCTTCAAACTTCAAGTAGGAATAATCAACATGTTGTTATTACAGCAGATAAAACTGAATTATCAAATAATAATTACTCGGCAATTTGTTACACAGGTACGAGTTTGCCTAATGATTGGGCTCTTTCAAATAAAACAATTTATTTGCTTGCTAATATTCAGCAAGATGCAAAGACTGTAACGCTAGATAATTTAAGCGTTGTTATAGGTCTTAAAGATGGCGGAATTACATCTTTAACAAACAATGGCATAATCAGTGAAGCAAATGTAAATAATTTGCAAAGTTTCAATGGTGTGTTTATTAAGAGTAGAATAACAACGGAAGATAAGAATATCTTTGATAACGACAAAACTATGTACAATAGTTACATGGTTCATGGCTCTTCATATGATTATAGGAATGATAAAAATCAACAAGTAAAATTTGATGATATAAAAAATATTGATTTAAAAGCGTTCTTAAATGATTATGAAGAAGGAAAAAATCAAGCACAATTTGATTTCGATTCTATATGGGCATTGAATAAAAATAGAATTGTGGAACTTAGATGGTTAATATCCTTGGATCAAACATGGATTAATTATCAGGAAGATTACACAAAAACGGGTTCTGTTTATGAAATCGCAACAGCAAGTGAACTTGCAAAATTTGCAAATGATTGGAATAATGGAACAATAAAAAGCGGAATGGTTAGACTAACTGCAGATATTGATTTAAGCGATTATATCTGGACGCCTATTGGAACTGTAGATAAACCATTCTCAGCAAAATTTGATGGAAATAACAAAAGAATTAGTGGAATTAATGTGACAAATAATTTAGCAGTTTTTGTTGGCAATAACGTAACTAAAGTTAGTGAAAATAATGTTGGCTTATTTGGATATATAAGTAATGCAATTATTCAAAACTTAAATCTAACGGAAGGGATAATTTTTGCCACAGGCGAAGGTTCTTCAGCAGGTGCAGTAATAGGAAGTAATAGAGGCGCATCAACTTTAACAAGAGTTCAAGTTCTTTCATTAGATGAAAGCGGAAGCGAGAGAGTTAGAGTATATGGCGATGTTGCAGGTGGAATGATTGGTACAAGTGCTGATCAACCACACTTAAAAGAATGTGCTTTTGAAGGCATGGTTTATGGTGAAACTGCAGGCGGATTCGTTGGTAGTGCTAAAGCCGGTGTGCGTTTCACAGATTGTTATGTTTCTAATGGCAATATTAAAAATACTATCAATGCAAGGAATATTGAAGGTAAAATTAATAGCGGAGCATTATTTGGCTATGCTGAAAATAACTTTAATGTTTGGGTTGATGGTGTTGTGTATATCACAACAGAAATTGAACGTTTAAGTTCAGGCCGAAATGTAAATCATGCAGGCATAAACGGGAAAATTTATACAATTTCAAATCTAAATTTGGCCGGTGATGAAAAAGTTAAAAATATAGATTCTAATACATTACAAACATCAAATACTATTGAAGGATTTAAATTTGGCCAAGTTTGGTGTAGAGTTGGTGGTAAGAACAATGGCTATCCAGTTTATTTCGATTATTGGATTTATGGTGCTAAGGTCCCTGAGTATGAAGAGTACTATAACGCTGATGATATTCAACAGGCAGAGTTAGACCGCTTAGATGAATTTAAGAATAAAGGCATTATAAATATTACATTGCCAAGCGAATTGGCATGGATATCTAGAATCACAATGAAAAATGCTGGTACGTTTGAAGGTATTGAAATAAGAATTTTAAAGGATTTAAGTTTCAGTACAAAGGTATGGAATGCAATCGGTTCTGCAGATTGTCCTTTTAAAGGAACAATGTATGGTTATGATTCTGTTGAAAATAAAAAAGTTCAAAGAACAATTAGCAATTTAACTGTAAATGATGGCGGATTATTTAATGTAACTGAAAATGCAACTATTGAATATATTCATTTAAGTAATACTGTTAGTGCTTCTTTAGATCAAGAGTATGCTGGTCTATTAATTTGTAATGCTCTTGGCGAAACGACAATTTCGCAGGTTATTTCAGATGGTAACCTAACATTAAAGGATACTGCGAAGATTGTTGGCGGACTTATTGGCAATGCTGTAAATATTACGCTTAAAAATTGTACAAATAACACAAAAATTAATTATACAAAAGCAGATTATATCGGCGGATTAGTTGGAAATGTTGCTGGCAATTTAATAATAGAAAATTGCACAAATTCAAGTACACTTACTGGTGGTTATGTTGGTGGATTAGTTGCTTCTGTTATGGGTAAAGTTGAAATAAAGAATAGCACAAATTCAGGCAAAATAAGTGCCACACAATCTGCAGGTGGATTAGTCGCAGTTATTGGTAACGCGTCAAACGCAAATCAAGTAGTTATTGAGAATTGTACTAATGAAGCAAATGTTTCATCTTCTGGTGAAATTGCAAGAGTTGGCGGATTAGTTGGTGATATGGTGTCATTCTATTCTGATTCCACAAGTGTAAGCATTAAGAATTGTAAAAATACAGGTTCTATAACAGGTAAAAAGGGTTGCGTTGGCGGACTAATTGGAATGTTGCATGCTGATTCAGTAGTAATTGAAGGCGTAAGCGGAGAAACAACAAATTCAGGTGTGATTAGATCTTCTGGCGGAACAATTGGTTCAATAGCGGGTTCTATTGATGCAACAAAAATAACCTTAACCAATTTACGCAATAGTGCAAGTGTTGTAGCAAATGGAAATTACGTTGGCGGATTAGTTGGCTATATGAGTTGCGAAGAGTTAATTGCAAATAATCTAACCAATAGCGGAACAATATTATCTGGCAATGGCGTAAATAAATTCGTTGGCGGAATATTTGGACTTGTTGGAAGCGGTTACGAGTATGACGTGAACACTAACGATTATAAGATTTTTGAAAGTAACCTTAATAAGGTTGAATTAACAAATATCGTAAACGCAGGCAACGTGATAGCAAGAAATTCTAGTTATGTCGGTGGTATTGCTGGAAGCATGGTGGCAAAAGAAGTTCAGGCCAAAGACATTAAAAATAGTGGTAATACACAAGGTCAAAACTATATTGGCGGACTATTTGGATATGTACAAAATATAACAATTCAAGGCGAAAACGGTTTTGAGAATGAAGATGAGATTTTGTATAATGAATTTGAAAAAGATGCAAATGGCGACTTTGTTTTAGATGAAAATACGGGGTATCGCAACATTGAAGGTACTAGCACTATTCAAAATTATTACAAAACATTAAATTCAGGAATGGTTCAAGGTGCAAATTACGTTGGTGGCTTCATTGGGTTAGGAATGAAAACAAATGTTTATGGTAAACAGGTTGGTTCATCGGTTTATTATTTAAGAAATAGCGGTGAAGTTGCAGGTAATTCATATGTTGGTGGTATAGTTGGTAAATTAAATCATTCGGCAAATTCAAAAGATTATTTTGAAAAGTTGTCTGAAACAGAATCAAATTCAGAGTATAAACCAGATTTCAATTACGAAGAAAATTCATTGAAGTATTTGATTAATGAAGGTAAAATCACAGCAAATTCCTTAGTTGGTGGTATCGCTGGCGATGCGGTTTCTATAAATGAAGTGTTGGTAAATAAAGGTATAATCCAATTGAATGGTGCTAGCGTTTCTTATGCTGGCGGAATATTTGGTTCTCTAAAAGGAAAATTGAATATTGCTAAGAACTTGGGAAATATTATTAATGAAGAAAATGCAAGTTTGGATAAAGTTGGTGGCATAATCGGGGATTTAAGTGTATTTGGCGAACTAAAATCAATTTTAGGTGTTCCAACATGGGTATTTGATGCGGGCATTACAGAAGTTAAAAACTTGCAAAATTTGGGCAGTTTAATTGTTGATGACACTTATACAGGTGCGTTAATAGGTATGTCGCATCTTGTAGGAACAAAAACTCAATTTGGTTACAATAATGATAAAATTGTAAGTCAAAGCATGGCTGGGAATAATTTAGATAATTCATTTGAAAATGTTAAATTGTTTGGTGGAAAAGGAAATAAAGATATCGAA
Organism: uncultured Clostridia bacterium; assembly: GCA_934754335.1. Classification (GTDB taxonomy): domain Bacteria; phylum Bacillota; class Clostridia; order Christensenellales; family UBA1242; genus UBA11490. The sequence continues at coordinate 18,881 of CAKVHY010000001.1, read as the reverse complement.
GGCAAAAATGATGTGAATTTGATTACTTTTGCTTGGGCAAATAGTAATAGTCAGCATAACACAACAATTTCATTTATAAATAGTTATCAATGGAAATTTACTTCAGTGAAAGATACAGATGGAAACGATTATCAATCAATTGATTTGGTTCTTTACAAATTCTAAAAATAAAAGCATAAGGTTTTCTTATGCTTTTATTTTTTATATCGTTTAATTGTAAGAAATTTGAAAAGTAAGCCATATTACTTAAAAAGCCATTTTATATAAAATGGCTAATTATCCACATTTTTTAGTTAATTGTGGTTATTTGGAATAACTGTTTTAAGCGTTTCAATTACCACGCTAGGGTCTTTCCCGTCATAAACAAGGTTAAATTCGTTTAAGTTATAAACCTTTAAAAATTTTTCACGTTGTTGTAGTTGTTCAATTGTTATATCATCTCTATTTATAACTCTAAAAATACGTTCTTGTTCGTCTGCAATAACAAGTATTCTATAATCGGAAAGGTTGGCAAACTTAGTTTCGTTAGCAAGAATATGTTCAATAATATATATCTTATTTGGATTCTTCTCAATTTTTTCTAAAACCACTTTCTCGCATTTGGTTTTCATAAATGAGCACCATGCGTTGTAAAGATTTTCATCGTTATATATCTTTTTTGAAACTTTGGCTTTTAAGATATCGTCCTGCTCAAAAACCTCTTCGCCGAACAGTTTTAAAGCAAATTCCTTAACACTTAAATCATTATACATTAATTCGCTGTTCACTTCGTCTAGGCTAATAACCTCAACATTAGAAAAATTATCTTTTATAGTTAATGCAAGCGTAGTTTTGCCAGATGCGGCTTTGCCTGAAATTGTTATAATCATAAAAAACTCCTAATTAAAAACTTACGTATATTATAACTTAAATTTTTATTTTGCCAAACAAAAATTAGATAAGTCAACTTTAAATATTTCCCAATATTTATTTTTTATATTCTGAAGATTGTGTTAAAATATTATAAGGAGATAGAATGAGAAGAAGAATTTTTATAGAACGATTGCTTTGGTTAATCATAACAGGATTGTTATTTGTTTTGGGCGTTTGTAGTATGCTAATATTCAAACTTAAAAATCCTTTTTTTGTGGCGTGTATGATAATCCTAACGCTTGTGGTGATTATGGAGATTATAGTTTTTATAAACGCTTATAGTGATTACTTGTTGGAAAAGAAGGCGTTAAAGAAGGACGACAAAGTGCAAGGGCTTTTTCTAAATAAAAGAGTGGTGTATAGATTTAATAGAAGTTTGGATACAGAGTTTGTTAGAGCAAAATATAAAGTGCAGTATAGTTTTGAAAATGCAAATGGCGATGTTAAAATATTAGAAACTGGGGCGATTTTTAATGCCGAACAGGCAAATAATATTGAAAACGCGGGTAGTTTTGTGGTTTATAAATTAGATGAAAATATGGCGATTTTAATTTATGAAAAAATTGCTATGTAAGGGGGAGAGATGAGAAAATTAAGGATTGCATATTATAGTATTTTTATAGCATTTATAATTGCTATGGAAGGAATATTAATTGGTTTTGAAGCGTTTGGAAAAGTTGGAATTGCAAAAAGTGCGTTTGGATTTATTTTATATATAATTCCATTACTTGTTGTTTTGCCACTTTTTTGTCTAATTTGGGAGATTGTTTATTTTTCAGATGAGAAAAAAGCGATTAGGAATGCAGATTTTGTAAAAGCAAAATTTGAAGATATGGAAGAGTTTAGAAACTTATTATATAAAGGCTATAAAGTAAGAGTAAGTTATATAGACAAAGATAATAAGAAGAAGTATGGTTGGACTCAATCAAACTTCTCAAAAAATCAGGCTTTGGATTTAAAAGATTTAAGAGAATTCGATATCTTTATTTGGAAGGAAAAAGTATTTATAAAACCTGAATATTTAGATGCAGATGGGGCTTTGAAGAAAGTTTATAAAAAGAAAACCATAAAAAAATAAGAAATTTTGACAAAAAAAGAAGGCCAATTTAAATAGTTTTATAAAGATTAAAAAAAATCACTAAAAAGGGTTTACAATTAAAAATTGTTATGATATAATTGAGTCAGAATTTAAAACTAACATTTTTTAAGAGTTTTGGCTCTTTTTTTTATGAAAAACGATTTGGAGCGTTTGGAATAAGGCTTGCGGTTTTAAATAGTAAAGTTTTAGGAGAAAGATATGAGAGAAAATATTATTTTGGAATGCACTGAATGTAAAAATAGAAATTATGCAAGTGAAAAGAATAAGAAAAATAATCCAGAAAGAGTTGAATTCAAAAAATTCTGTCCTGCTTGCAAAAAGCACACTATGCATAAAGAAACTAAATAGTTTTGATTATTGATTGCTAATAAATTTTAAGGAGTTTTTTATAATGGCTAAAAATAAAAAGAAAAACAAAAACACAAAGCCAAAAAATCAACAAATAAATAAGGCAAGTGAAGTTGAAACTAAAGTTGAAGTGGCAGAAGATGTTGAAGTGGAAACACCTGATGTTCCAGCAGAAGAAGTTGCAAATGAAAATGTAGAAGAAAAGAACGTAAATAAAAAGGCTTCTAAAGGAAAAGATAAGAAAAAAGATAAGAAAGCAAAACAACCTAAGAAATCTTTGGGCTCAAAAATCAAAGAAGTTAATAGCGAACTTAAAAAAGTTTCTTGGCCAAAGTTCTCTAAAGTTGTTAAAACAACTGGTGTTGTTATCTTAGTTGTTTTGATTTGTACTCTTATTTTGTTTGGCTTGGATATGGCGTTAAAGTATGGCATTTATGACCAAATTATCGGCTAAAATTAAAACGGAGAAGAAATATGATTGATGAAAATAAGAATATAGAAGAAATCGTAAATTCCGAAGAAGTTTTGGCTGAGAATGAAACAAAAGAAGAAAGTCAAAACGAAATGGTTTCTGAAACTACTGAAAGTGCAGAGAATGTTGAAGTTGCACCTGAAGATGAACATTTAAAGGCTTTAAGAGAAGAAGCGAAATGGTATGTTTTGCACACATTCTCTGGCTATGAAAATGTTGCAAAGGAAAATTTGCAAATCGTTACAGATAAATATAATTTGCATGAAAGAATTTTCGATATTTTAATCCCAATGGAAGATTGCGTTGAGGAAAAAAATGGTAAAAGAAAAATTGTTCAAAGAAAATTAATGCCAGGTTATATTATCGTTAAGATGATTTATGGTGATGATATTTGGCATGCAGTTACAAGAACTAGAGGAATTACAGGTTTCGTTGGTCCAAAAGGTAGACCATTGCCATTAGGACCAGATGAAATAAAGAAATTAAGACTTGAAAAAGTGGCTGTTATCAATACGGATTTATCGGTTGGCGATAAAGTTGAAGTGTTGGAAGGGGCTTTGTTTGGCTTTGTTGGTGAAATCGTTGGAATTGACACAGAAGCCAATAAATGCAGAGTTATGGTTGAAATGTTTGGTAGAGAAACGCCAGTTGACCTAACTTTGGAGCAAATTAAAAAAATAAATTAAAAATCTATTGTAATTTGTTTAAAAATTTGCTAAGATATGGTGTTTGCAATTGTTTGTAAACAAAAATTAGTTGATTGAGCCTAGTTTTTAACTAGTTCAATATATAGCAATTTGCTAATCGTGGGAGAAATGTAAATCTTATATGCATTTTGTTTACACCACAAAATGCCTTAATTTAAAGGCAGGAGGAAAAATATGGCAGAGAAAAAGATAAACGCAGTTGTTAAATTACAACTACCAGCAGGTAAGGCAACAGCAGGTCCTCCAGTAGGTTCTTCATTAGGTCCTCATGGAATTAATATTCCAGCATTCACAAAAGAATTTAATGAAAAAACTTCTGGACAAGAAGGAATGATTATTCCAGTTGTTATTACAATATATCAGGATAGATCTTTCACATTTGTGCTAAAAACTCCACCAGCAGCAGTATTAATTAAGAAAGCATGCAAAATCGAAAGTGGTTCTGCAAACTCAATTAAGAATAAGGTTGCTAAAATTACAAAAGCACAAGTTAAAGAAATCGCTGAAATTAAAATGCCTGACTTAAATGCTGCAAATCTTGAAAGTGCAATGAGCATGATTGAAGGTACTTGCAGAAGTATGGGCGTGACCGTAGAAGAAGTGGGAGAATAAAAAATCTATTTAATTTTATTCGAAAATACCACAAAAGGAAAAGAAAATTATGAAGAAAGGTAAAAGATATTCAGCAAGTGCAGAACTTGTTGATAGAACAAAACTTTACGAAACAAAAGAGGGTATTGAACTTGCCCTTAAAACAGCAAACGCAAAGTTTGATGAAACAATGGAACTTCACGTAAGACTTGGCGTTGATGGTAGAAATGCTGATCAACAAGTTAGAGGTGTTGTAGTTCTTCCAAACGGAACTGGTAAAACTGTTAGAGTTTTAGTAATCGCTAAAGGCGAAAACGCAGATGTTGCAACAGCAAATGGTGCAGATTTCGTTGGCGCAGAAGATATGATTGCTAAAATCCAAGGCGGTTGGACAGATTTCGATGCTTGCGTAACAACTCCAGATATGATGGCTCAACTTGGTAGAGTTGCTAAAATTTTAGGACCAAAAGGTTTAATGCCAAGCCCAAAGAGCGGTACTGTTACAACTGATATTAAGAAGGCTTTAAATGATATTAAGGCTGGTAAAGTTGAATACAGACTAGATAAAAATAATATTGTTCACGTAAGAATTGGTAAAGTTTCATTTGGCGCTGAAAAGATTGAAGAAAACTTAAATACATTAATGGAAGCAATCGTAAGAGCAAAACCAGCAGCAGCAAAAGGAACATATATTAAGAGCGTTACATTGTCATCAACAATGGGCCCTGGAATCAAGATTGATTATAGAGGTTAGTAAAAAAGCACCATTTATTTGGTGTTTTTTTTTTTGTTAAAATTTATATAAATATTTTCTCCAATTTTACTCTTGACAAATTATAAACTTAATATATAATAATATAATCAAATTTAGGGGAAGAAGCATATGAAAGATAATTGGGAAGGGTCTAGAAAAAATATGGTAACTATTGGTACTCTAACTGCGTTCTTTCTTCTGATTAGTGGTTCAGCCACTGCAAATGCTGAAAGATATAATTCAATCGCAGAACAAGTTAAAGCCGATTACATTGAAAAAAATAAAACTGCGTATGTTGATTGGGTGCAAGAAAAAATTAAAGAACCTTTATATGCTTTTGAAAGTTTAGAGCCAAAAGATGTGGAAGATAAGTTGGAAGAAGATGGAATTAAAGGCTTGAGTACTATGGATTATTTTAAGAACTCAAATAAGTATGGTGAATATAAAACTAATAAGTTCTTTTCAAAGATGAATAAAGTTTCTTCTGGGCTTGGCTTTGCTTCAAGTGCTGTTCTAGGTTTTGGCACATATGTGGCAGTTAAGGATTATCTAGACGAAAAGAAAAAAGATAAAGACGAAGATGAAATGGAAATGTAAATAAAAACCTAAAGTTTTTGAAATTTTTAACATTTGATGGCGTAAACTATTTTAAAAAGAATTAAAAACTTTTTCTAAATTGTTCCGATAATTTTAAGATTAAGTCTTGACAAAGTTAGAAAAAAATAGTAGAATATGCGTGTTAATTTAAATATTCCTTTTGCCTAAGACCGCAAGAACTGGTTTAAAGCCAGTTTAATTAGGGTGTTTCCCGTCTTGCCGAGGTAAGTTATTATAGAGATTTAATCCCTTAATGCTTATTTCGGCGTTAAGGAATTTTTATTTTAATAATAACTAAATAAAGGAGATATAATGAGCGAAAATTTAGAGGCTAAAAAACAATTAGTTGGCGAACTAAAAGAGCAATTAAAAGATGCAAAGAGCATGCTTTTCGTTGATTATCGTGGCATCACTGTTGCTGAAGATACTGCTTTAAGAAAGAATTTCAGAAATGAAAACGTTACTTATAAAGTATTCAAAAACAGATTGCTTACTAGGGCTTTAGACGAACTTGGTATCACAGGTTATGATCCTAAATGCTTCGAGGGTACAACAGCAGTTGCATTCTCAAACGACGAAACAGCACCAGCAAGAATTTTCTGCGAAGCAAAAGATAAGTTCAATAAAATGGCAGTTAAATTTGGTGTTGTGAATGGCGAAATCATGAACGCATCTCAAATGGAAGCACTTGCAAAAGTTCCTTCAAAACCAGTACTTGTTGCAATGCTTATGGGTATGCTTCAAGCCCCTGTTTCTGCATTTGCTAGAGCATTAAATGAAATTGCAAAAACAAAAGCAAACTAATTGAAGAATTTAAGCAAACAATTTTATGTTTGCAAAAACCAAAAAATATTGGTTTTAGATTGTGCTAGAATATAATTTATATTTTGCACAAAAAAGAGTTGTTGGGCGGATGTTAGTTAGTACAAATAATTAAACGATGCACAAACTCGAGAAAAAAATAAATAAACGGTAGTTATTGGGCAAGCGTTGGCAGGTAAATAAGTCAACACTTAGCACAAACTAGAAAAAAAGTTATTGTGCAAGCGTTAGTTCAAAAAGAACTATACCTAGCACAAACTCGAAAAAAAAGAAGATAAATAAAGAGCGGTTATTGTGCAGGCGTTAGTATATAAATAAAACCTAACTTTGCACAGACTCGAAAATAAAGGAGAAATAAAAATGGCAGATTTAAATAAATTTGTAGAAGAAATCGAAAAATTAACAGTATTAGAATTAAATGATTTAGTAAAAATGTTAGAAGAAAAATTTGGCGTTAGTGCTGCTGCTCAAGTTGCAGTTGCTGGAAACGCTGGTGCAGGTGCTGCTGCGGCTGCAGAAGAAAAGAGCGAATTCAATATCGAATTGAAGGAAGCAGGAGCAAACAAAATTGCAGTTATCAAAGTTGTTAAAGAAATCACTGGCTTAGGTCTTGGTGAAGCAAAAGCATTAGTTGATGGTGCTCCAAAAGTTATTAAAGAAAACGTTCCTGCAGAAGAAGCAAAAGCAATCGAAGCAAAATTAAAAGAAGCAGGCGCAACTGTTGAACTTAAATAGTTTCATTAAATAAAATCTTTATATTATTTAGTTGGAAAAAAGTTGGATTATGTCCAACTTTTTTTGCGTTTAAGGCTTTTAATTATCTTTTTCTTGACAAATAAATGTGAATAGTTGTATAATCTCTTAATCATACATAGATGGAGAAAATTATGCAAGAAAATATTTACAGAACCCATAATTGCGGGGAATTAAGACTTAAAGATTGCAAACAAGAAGTTAGGCTTTCAGGCTGGGTTAATTCTATTAGAAAACTTGGCGGAATTACTTTTCTAACATTGCGTGACCACTTCGGCTTAACTCAAGTTGTTTTTGACAACGAAGATATGCTTAAAGATATTTGCAAAGAAAGTACTGTTAGTATCACTGGTGTTGTGGAAGAAAGAAGTAGTAAAAATCCTAAGATGGAAACTGGTGACATTGAAGTTGTGGCAAATGAAATCACTTTGCTTGGCAAGAGTTTGCCTGTTCTTCCATTTGAAATAAACGACTCTCAGAACACAAAAGAAGAATTAAGATTAACTTATAGATATTTGGATTTAAGAAATCCTGCTGTTCATAAGATAATTGTTTTGAGAGCAAAAGTTTTAAGTTGGATTAGAAACAAACTATCTCAAATGGGATTTTTGGAAGTTCAAACTCCTATCCTAACATCTTCAAGCCCTGAAGGTGCAAGAGATTATATTGTCCCAACGGTTAATGCTCCAGGTGAGTTTTATGCTCTTCCCCAAGCCCCTCAACAATTTAAGCAACTTCTAATGATTTCCGGCTTTGATAAATATTTTCAAATTGCTCCTTGCTTTAGAAACGAGGCTGCCAGAGCCGATAGGTCTCCGGGAGAGTTTTATCAAGTGGATTTTGAAATGAGTTTTGCCACACAAGACGATGTTATGAGAGCCGGCGAAGAATTTATAACTGAGTTCTTTAAAACTTTCTCAGATAAAGAAATTTGCGGAAAACCATTTGTTAGAATCCCTTATAGGGAAGCCATAGATAAGTATTGTTCAGATAAGCCAGATTTGAGAAATCCGCTTATCGTTCATGATTTAAGCACTTTATTTGAAGGTACTGAGTTTAATGCTTTTAAGGGAAAAACTATTAAAGGTATTTCAGTAAACGCTAAAGAGAAAACGAGAAAGTTTTATGACGAATTAACCACGCTTATTGTTTCTTATGAAGGTAAAGGCGTGGCTTGGGTTAAGTTTGAGAATGGTGACTTTGCTGGCGGAATTTCTAAATTTCTAACAGATAAGAATAAAGCGGATTTAATCAGGGAATTTGATTTGAAAGATGGCGAATCTATCTTGATGATTGCCGACGAAAAGGACCAAGTAATAAAACTAACAAATGTTCTTAGAAACGAACTTGGCAAGCAACTAGATTTAATAGATAAGAATAAAATTGCTTGTTGCTGGATTTGTGATTTCCCATTCTTTGAAAAGAATGAAGAAACTGGCGATATAGATTTTGCTCATAATCCTTTCTCTATGCCTCAAGGCGGATTGGAAGCCCTAAACTCTAAAAATCCTTTTGATATCTTAGCATATCAATACGACTTGGTTATTAATGGCTATGAAACTTTGTCTGGAGCGGTTAGAAACCACCAAACTGATTTGATGGTTAAAGCATTCGAGATGGCTGGTTATGACGAACAAACTGTTAAAGATAAGTTTGGTGCGTTATATAACGCTTTCCAATATGGTGCTCCACCACATGCTGGCGGTGCGTTCGGACTTGAAAGACTTCTAATGATTTTAACAGATAATGAATTTATAAGAGAAGTTATTGCATTCCCATTGAATAAGAATGCAAGAGATTTGATGATGGGCGCTCCAAGTAAAGTTAGTGAAAAACAATTAAAAGACGTTGGTCTTGAATTGATAGATAAAAAGTAAAAAAAGTGTGATATTGCATCGCACTTTTTATGTTTTTAATATAAAATTAGCAATAAAACCCAATTTGTCAATTTCCCGAGTTTTATTTTATTTGTTTGCACTTTAATTAATAATTTGATAATATAAAGTTAATAGATGTAGGTTCTAGGGTACTTTATTAAGTTATAAGAGTTTTGTTTTATACAAAACTTTTATATATAAATAAACTAAAGGAAAAACAATATGAAAAATGTGAAAAGAATATGTAGTTTAATTATGCCAGTGATAATTTTAGCGCTTGCTTTTTGTTTGGGTACTGTAAGTCCTAAAAAAGAAGTTTTGGCTGATGGCGAATTAAAGCAGATGAATGTAATCATTGATGAAAAGCCTGCTTATATTAAGTATAAAGGAGGCGCAGAGGTTGATTTAAATCCGTACAAATATTTCGTTGTTGAAAATGAAGATTTAATTGCTGAGAGAACAACAGGTATTGATGGAAATAGATATACATATGTTTCCACTCTAAATTATTCCGCTTTTGTTAAATCTCATAATGATGCAGGTGAGAGTTGGGGTGTAGGGTTAGTTAAAAATAAGGGCTACTACGATTTATATATAACTATTACAGATACAAGAAACAAATATGCAAAATATGAGGTAACTATTGAAGATTATTTTATAGTTGCTGATGAAGAGGGAATGGATATTCCAACATTCACCGCCACATATAATGGCAAGCAACAAGTTGCCACAATTCCAAACGATGCAAAATATGATGTTCTAACGAATGAAGGCGGAATTAATGTTGGCGAATACGAAGTAACATTAAAAAGCAAGAATGTTGAGGTATTCTTTTGGAATGGTGTTGAAGATAAAACTCAAGATACAGTTACTGCAAAGTTTCAAATCTTAAAAGAAACAAATAACCAAATCTCAGGTTTAAAAATCACCTCTTGGAATTATGGACAATACGATACGGTGGTTAATGCACCAAGTGCAACATCAAAAGTGGGCGATATTGTTTACACATATCGTGATAATAATTCGGAAGTTGTTGAAGATATAGCAAACGCAACTGCTGGTTTATATACTCTTGAAGCAAAGGTTGAAGAAACGGATAACTATAGTGGCGTTACAGAAACAATATCGTTTGAAATCTCAAAGCAAACTGTGGGTAAGCCAGAAAAAGATAGTAGTTTGTTTACATATAATGGGATGGAGCAGACTTACGATATAGCCGAAAACGATGCTTATATCATAACAGGAAATAAACAAACAGATGCTGGAACTTATACTGTTTATGTTGAATTTAAAAAAGAGAATTGCTATGAATGGACTGATGGTACAACAGATAAATTGGAATTTGAATTTATAATTGAAAAACAATCTGTTTCTGTTCCTGTCGTTAATTCTAAAGATTATAATGGCAGGTTACAGGTTGCAGATGTAAGCGTTAGTAATTTATATGGTGTGGTTGAAAATACGGGTAATTTGGGCGGAATAAACGCTGGAAATTATGATGTAATATTCCAATTAAAAGACGCAAACAATTATAGATGGGGCGATGATGAAACAGGCACGAATGCGATAGTTAAAGTTATATTTGAGATAAAGAAAAATTATACAAATTATATAGCAAATTTAGTTATCACAGATTGGGCATATAGCGAATATGATGAGGGATTTAATAAACCAAACGGAAATGCAAATTTGGGCGAAATTGTTTATACTTATAAAAATTTCAATGGTGAAATTGTTGAAGATATAGCAAATGCACCCGCTGGAAATTATACATTAATTGCAAGTATTGAAGAAACAGATAATTATATTGGTGCTTCAGAGCAAATTTCTTTTAAGATATTGAAAAAACAAATAGATAAACCCACTGAAAATAATAGTAATTTCATATATAATGGTTTTGAACAAACATATTCATTGGTTGAGAATAATGCTTATATGATTACAAATAATAAACAAACAGAAACAGGCTTGTATTTTGTAACAGTTGCATTAAAAGATAAAAACAATTATATATGGAGTGATTCCACGATAGATAACCTAACTTTTAATTTTGTTATAAATAAAGCATTGATTTCAATTCCTAATTTAAATTCTAAAGTATATAGTGGAGAAATTCAAATTGCAGATATTGCTAAAGATGATAGAATAATCGTAATAAAGAACGATGGCGGAATTAATATCGGAAATTATGAGGTTATTCTAAAAATAACTGATAATAGTTTTAAAAACTATGCTTGGAGAGATGAAACAGAGCAAACCATTACGTTAAGTTTCGAGATTGAAAAATATACATATAATACGATAACAAACCTATCAATTTCTAGTTGGGTAGTTGGCGAAACAGCAAAAACTCCTAATGCAAATGTTGAGTTTGGTGAAATTACATATAAATATGTTGGTCTAGATATAAATTATAGTAGTAGTGTTGTACCAACAAAGGCGGGTAGTTACAAACTAATTGCAAGCGTTTTAGAAACAAGCAATTATAATGGTTGCACAGAGGAATGTATGTTTGTAATTGCAAAGAAAGATTTTGTTTTAGAGAATGAATCTCCTCAAAAAGTAACTGAGGGCGAAAAGGGTGGATTTGTTGTTCCAAAAAATTGCGGTATAATCGTTGAATACGCAAAAACTGGTACAGATAAGTGGTCAACTAGCGTTCCAAAAGAGGTTGGCGTTTATGACGTTAGATTAAGAATTTTAAGCGAGAACGAAACGTATAAAGTATATAACAAAATAATTGAAAAAGGTTTTGAAGTTGAAAAAGCACCATTTGAGTATTTATGGGCTATAATTGTAATTTGTATCGGAATTATTGTTATAGCAATAGCAGTTGGAATGATTGTTTATAACGAAAAGAAAAAGAAGAAATTAGAAAATAAAAAGTAAGATTTAATGAAATATCTTTAAGATTTGTGTTAAACTTTTTAACATTTTTACACATAATCCGAATCCTTTTAACAAAAAATAATTCATAAACAATTTATAAAATTTATTTGACTAAATTCATTAAGATTATTAAAATAAAGTTATAAAATGAAAAAAGGAGAATTATATGAAAAAAATTAAAGTTGCTCAAATTGGTTGCGGAAAAATGAGTAAATATACAATGAGATATGTTTACGAAAAAGGCGGAGAAATTGTTTGTGCGTTCGATATCGCTGTTGATAGAATTGGCAAAGATATTTCTTCCGTAATTGGCGGAGATAAAAAGAATGTTTGCATTTCAAACGTTGAAGAACTTGAAAAGGTTTTGAAAAAAACTAAGCCAGATATTGCCATTGTTACAACTATGAGCCTAATGAGCGATATTGAAACAGCCTTTGAAATTTGTGCAAAATGCGGAGTTAATGCAATTTCAACTTGCGAAGAAGCATTCTATCCTTGGAACTCTGCAAAGAAAATTACTCAAAAATTAGATAAACTTGCAAAAGAAAACAACTGCACTCTATGCGGTAGCGGTTATCAAGATTATTCTTGGGGTACTATGGTAACATCTCTTTGCGGTACAACCCAAACAATTAAGAAAATTAGAGGCAAATCTAGTTATAACGTTGAGGATTATGGTATTGCCCTTGCCCAAGTTCATGGTGCAGGCTTAGACCTTAAAACTTTCGATAAAGAAATTGCTTCTGTGGATAGAATGTCAGATAAAGAAAGACAAAAACTTATCGACTCAGGCAAATATTCTCCATCATATATGTGGACAGTTAATGGCTGGCTTTGTGAAAAACTAGGACTTACTGTTACTAGACAAACCCAAAAATGCGTTCCTCAAACCTATAAGAAAGATTTGGTTTCTCAAACTTTAGGTATGAAAATTAAGAAAGGTGACGCAACAGGTATGAGCGCTGTGGTTACAACTGAAACTAAGGAAGGAATTATCATTGAAAGCGAGTGCATCGGAAAAGTTTATGGACCAGATGAATTTGACGTTAATGAATGGACTGTTGAAGGCGAACCAACAACCACTGTAACAGTTAACAGACCTGCCACTGTGGAACTTACTTGCGCTACAGTTGTAAATAGACTTCTAGATGTGATTAAAGCACCTGCCGGATATGTTACAACAGATAATATGCCAGATATTCACTATATTAAATCTTTAACAAAATAGAGTTATATATAAAAAAGAAGTGCTTAAGCACTTCTTTTTTTTACTTTTTATCTATCAATTCAAGACCAACGTCTTTTAATTGTTTTTCACTAACTTTACTTGGAGCACCCATCATCAAATCTCTTGCATTCTTATTCAATGGGAATGCAATAACTTCTCTTATAAATTCATTATCTGTTAAAATCATTAGAAGTCTTTCAAGCCCGAACGCACCGCCAGCATGTGGTGGAGCACCATATTGGAAAGCGTTATATAACGCACCAAACTTATCTTTAATAGTTTGTTTGTCATAACCAGCCATCTCGAATGCTTTAACCATCAAATCAGTTTGGTGGTTTCTAACCGCTCCAGACAAAGTTCCATAGCCATTAATCTTCAAGTCCTAATATATAATCTGCTGAAACATTAAATATTTGCGTTAGTTTTATAACTGTTTTTACATCAGGATAACTTTTATTTCGTTCCCAAAGAGATATTGTGTCTTGACTTGTAAAAAGTAATGTCGCAAGTTGAGATTGCGTCATTTTGTGCTCAATTCTTAAAGATTTTATAATATCTCCTATTTCCATAGAGATATTATACGAAATATTTTCGTTAAATAGTTGCAATACGAATAATTTTCGTATATAATTATTAAATGCAAGTATAATAATGAAAATGTTACATTATAAATCTGTGTTTAATGAAAATTTTGCTAAAGAGTTTTTACTTAAAACTTGTAGATAAAATTTTTACACATTATTTTTATTTTATTAAAATATTGGATTGACAATGTTATAATTTTTCACTATAATACCATGTAAAAAATCTTCAGTTTGCTTAATTTATGTGATTGGTAATGATTTTAATAATGGAAAATATTTGAAAAGCAACGAAATTGGGAGATGCTAATGAATAAAATTAAAAGAGTTTTTATAATCGTTTTAACTTTTATTATGTTTAGCGGACTTTTCGTTGTTGCTGGTTGCAATCAAGAAAATGTGGATTTTTCAGAACTTAACTATTTGGCTATAGGTGATAGCATAACAAGGTCGCAGAGATTTGCTCCTGTTCCATATTCTGAAACTGTGAAATCTATATTGGGATTGAATGATGCGCAGAATGTGGCAGTTAGTGGGTCAACGCTTATAGATGGTGCTAGCAATAGAGATTGTATTTATAATCAGATTGCCTTGGGAAAAGATGCAGATATAATTAGTTTGCTTGGTGGTGTAAACGATTATAGTGCTAATGCAAAACTAGGGACTATTGATAGCGAAGATGAAACAGAAATATTTGGTGCGTTGAATAGAATTGTTTCAAGATTGAAAGAGAAATACAATGGCAAATTCATTTTTATTATGACTCCATTAAAATGTATTTCCAAAACCGGAAAGAACAGTGCGGGAGTTGAACTTTTAGATATTGTAAACGCAATAAAGAGCGTTGGCAATAAGTATTCTATAAAAGTTTTGGATTTGTATAATGAATGCGAATTTTCAAATGAAACTGACCCTGATAATTCGGACGGATTGCACCCAAGCCAAAAGTTTGTAACTGAAAAACTTTCACCAGTTGTGGGAAAATTCATAAAGGAAAACTATAGATAAGTTGTTAAACTATTTTAAAATAAAAAAAGAATAAGGAAAACCTTATTCATGAATATCATTTAATAAAATATTGAGTGCTTGCTTTTTCCTTTCGCTTAATTTATCTATTAACTTTAAAGATTTTTTATCTATGGCATAGTTGCTAGGATTTATATAAAAAAATTCTTCGGGCGTTATTTTGCATGCCTTGATAATATCAAGAACCACTTGCATTGATGGCTCGTATTCTCCTGCTTCTAATTTGGTTATATATGCAGGATTTTTATCTATTTCTAGGCTTAAAGCCCTAGCGCTTAGGTTCGCTTTGTTTCTAAAATATCCTATTCTAAAAATAATATCCTTCATTTCCATATTTAATTATCTCCATAATAATTATATATTTATGTATTTAATTAATATATTCTACCCAAGGCTTAAATTTGACCAAAAAGCAATAAAATGTTGCTTGTAAAGGAATATTTATTAAAACAATTGACGTGTTAAGCAATATATGATATTTTATTAATATCAATTTGAAAAATAGTCTAAAAGGAAAATAATTTAGATTTATGTAAAATTTAGGAGAAAAAATATGACAAAAGAAATTACAACATACTATTTAATCAATAAAGATGGAAAGCATAGTGCAGTGGAGTTATTGCACTATATAGACAATGCTAGAAATGCAGAAAGAGATATGATGCTAGAAATTGGATTGTCTAACAAAGATATTAAAACTAGAACTAGTGGTCGTCCATCATGGACAAAAACTAATTCGTTAAAAAAATTTGACGGCAGAAATGCATTAACTGATGGCGAATTTTAAAGATTAGTATTTTTAAAATTCGTTTGTTTTTTGCCACGGTTTTAAGAAAGTATCAAAGGCACTTCAAAAAAAAGTGTCTTATTTTTTTTCTGGGCTAAGATTTGTAATAATTAAGTCTTTTAATTTATAAAAAATATAAAAGATAAAACTATAAAATATAAATTATCTTTTAATATTTTGTTGTATTTAATTATCAAAACTTAAGAAAAGAAAATTTAAAGAGAAATTGCTTGGAACTAACTGAAGGTTTCGGTATAATCTAATTAATGGTATTCAATGTTTAAGATATTTCTAAACTTGAAACAAAAATTTATATTAGGAGATTATTGTGATGCTAAGAAAAAGAATGTTAAATTTGTTCTTAATGCTAATGCTTTTTATTTCGGGGCTAGGGTTTGTTGCATGTGAAAAAGAACATAAGCCGAAAGCGGTTTGGTCTAGTAATGAAGAAATTCATTGGCATGATTGTAATGCTTGCGATGAGGAGCATTTTGATGAAGGGGAGCATTCATATATAGATGCTGGTGAAACTAAAGCCTGCAGAATATGTGGAGCAAAAAAGGCTTACACTGCAGATGAAAATTTTGATTATTGGATTGAGGGTAGAAATGATGCCTTAGGTATTATGGATAACTACACAATGCAAACTGAAATCTTTATCTATAAAGATGGAGAGTATAATACAAGAAATGCAGATTTAGAATCAAGAAGCGGAAATAAATTTTATAGGGTTAGCGAATCAGAAGGGCTTTATATGGATTCTAGTTGGCTGACTTTAAATAAAGATATCGAGGCAATTAAAGAAGTTAAAGATGGCGAAGTTACTCGTACTAAGAAATATCAGGAACAAAACTGGAGAATTAGTGCGACTGAAATGCAAACAGATAAAAAAGGTTCTTACGTTGAAGCAGATAGTGCGGAAAAGGCTGTAAGAGATGTACCTGGAAAAGAGTTAATTATTCGTGGATTAAATAAAGGAAGTACTTTTGCTGAAATTAAAGAAAACGCATCAAAACATTGTGACTCAACTGACCTAGTTACGTTTGAGTTAAGAAGAGATGCAATGGGGGCTGTGGAGTTCTTTATGTTTGTGCGTTATAACTATACTCGTCCGCTTATCTATAACAACCCAGATGCTGGAACTTATGAAGAAAATGGCTTTTATTCATATAAATTTATTGTACATAAAGGAAAGTTGACAGATATCGAATTTGTTGAAAATTGCGATTATATTTATGAAGATACAAGCAGAAATTATACAAGAAGCGTTGAACAAAATACACATTATTCTTATAACAATTTTGATAACACTTTCTATAATAACATTTCAGTGGAAACTGAAACCACAGAGAGTTAGTATAACGCAATAATTTGTTGTTGATAGCAAAAAAAGGAAGGGAAAACCCTTCCTTTTGCAGTTTTTATTATTCTTCTTCGTAGTAACTGCCTGAATGTTGAGTTGCTGGGAATCTTTCGCCAGCCTCAAGGTAGCAACTGCCACCATTATTGCCTTCGCTATCGAAAGCGGTGTAGTTACCCGATTTTGGAGCAACTTCACCCGGACGCCATTGTTTACTCATATCCTACCTCCTAAAAATATTGTTTGTAGTTTTAAATTAAATATGCAAACATTTTTTAGGAATTGTTTAAGCAAAAAATTATTCGTTTGAAGCAGAATTTTCAGAATCTTTGTTGCTTTCTTTTTTATCGACCAACACTAAGATAATGAAAACTAAATAAGTAATTATCTTTGCAATCACAACCAAACTGCTAATTATTGAATATGCTTTAGATGCATCTGCGTTATAACTGCCGAAGCCCATGCATGCACTGAAGATAGATAGGAAAGCACCAATTGCCGTGAAAATAATTGTAACCCATAAAATTTTCTTAGTTTCATTTTTAACATCTTCGTTGTCGGTTTTAATCCAAATGTATCCTCCAACTAATGCAAATAATAAAATGTTTATGTAACTTCCAACCCATAAAATGATTTTCAACCATTTATTGCTAATCTTGTTCATAAAGTCCTCCTTAGAATTTATATAATATTTATACCATTTTTGTGTGCATAAATCAAGAGATAGTTGAAGAAATTGTTTAGAATTTTTAGGGTTGGCAAAACTTAAAGTATGGAATATGTTAAGGGTGAGCCATACTTTTTAAAGGTGGCAGATAAATTAAAAAGTTTTCCTTATTTAAATAAGGATTTGGTGGTGGATATATTAATAATTGGTGGTGGCATAAACGGTGCAATTGTCAATTATTATTTAAGTAAAAAATACAAGGTGGCATTGGTGGATGGTTCTAGAATTGGCTATGGTTGCACGAGTTGTGCAACTGCTCTTTTGGAATATCAATTAGATGATTTTGCATCAGATTTATCTAAAGAATTTAATGAAGACGAGATTAGCAGTTGCTATAGGCTCGGCTTGAAATCTATTGAAAAACTAGAACATTTGGCAAACGAACTTGGAAATACGTTCGAATTTAGAAGGTGTCCAACACTAATTTTTTCAAAAAGCATGCTAGATAAAAACTCAATTACTAAGGAAATTGAGTATAGAAAAAAATATGGATTTAAAGTTAAATTGTTAACAAAGGAAAATTCGCCTTTTCCATTTGATTTTACTTGTGGAATTTATGCGGAGAATGGTGGGGCAGAGTTTAATCCGTATTTATTTACAAAATCGCTAATAGAACACTCAAAAAACCAAGAAAATATTTTTGAGAATACAAAGATTATAAAGATTGAAAAAATAGAAGATTGCTTTTTGATGGAAACAAACTTTGGTGAAAAGATAAAAGCAAAGAAGGTGATAGTTAGTACTGGATTTGATTTTGAGTTCGTTGAGAATAAGCAACTTTGTGAGATTTTTACGTCTTATACAATTGTAACAAATCCTTTGCCAAATTTAAGATGGTATAAAAACACTCTTCTGCAAGATAATAGTTCGCCTTATCATTATATAAGATTTTTGCCTGATAATAGAATTATTTGTGGCGGAGAAGACACGAAAATGAAAGGTGATATTGAAGAAAAGAAGGCATTGAAAAAATATGAAAGTTTGCTTAAATTCCTAAAAGAAATGTTTCCTGCAGTTAAAGACGAAATTAAGATAGAATATAGATTTTGTGGTGCCTTTGGTAGCACTGAAAATAACATGGGCATAATTGGCGAAGATGAAAATGGAATAATTGATTTTATAAGTTGTGGTGCAAATGGAATTATAAATGCAATCAGGGGCGTGGAACTAGTTGAAAACATCTTAGAAAATAAACCAGATAAGTTTAAAGATATCTTTTCGCCATTGAGAAAATGAATGAAAAACCACCAAGAATAATCGCTTGGTGGTTTTAATTGTATTAGAAAACCCCCAGATAGTCTGGGGGTTCGGTGAAGGCTTGTGCCGTTGAATAAAAATTCTCCTTGTGTTA